>JAEEKG010000023.1 GCA_016282315.1 Clostridiales bacterium
ATGTCAACCGGTGATGGATGGTATGATGTATCACATACTCAAAAATGGGCGATTCAAACTCATGCCACATTAGGATATGTGACACTGCACAATGCTTTGAATAACAATGGCGGGTATTTGAGTTCTCCAAATAGCAGTTCCGGAACCACTTTGGTTACTACATCGACATATGGGGCAAGTTGCAGGTGGGTGCTAGAACCTTACAATGGAGAAACGCTTAATCATGTAGAAATGACTTCAATTTCTTATGCAGTTGCACTAGGAAGCAGTTTTGATTATGATGCAATCATGTATGATGATCAAATAGGAGTAAATGGACCGGTGACATTTACAGTTGTGAATAATGATTACTCATCGACGGATAAAGCAACTATCAATGCAACCACAGGGCAATTGACTGCAATTAAAAATGGCGCCATCAAAATAAGAGTAACTTATACTGGTGCTCCTTGGATTTGGTGGTTTAGTATTCGAATAACTCCATATTATGGATGTAAACCTTATAATGACATATCTTCCAGTTCTAATCCAAATTATGCAATTATGAATTGTCACGGATATGCTCTTTGGACAACAAGCAATTTAAATAGTAATGACTGGTTTAGTCCAACAAATGATCAATTAAACCAAGTAAATACTTCTAATGACTTTTTGAGTGTTTTCAAACCTCAGTTTGAAAACTGGCTGAATGACAACATAGGCATTAATAAGTGGGAAGATGTTACCAATGACGGTGGTTTAAATGCAGTTCTGTCTAACAACCAATGGCTAGTAGTAATGAGAGTTGGTTTTCATCCAGAATTTGCAGGTACATTTTATTTGTATGACTATCATTTTTGGTACAGGACTGATTATGGAGAATGGGTAAATAAGCATGGATATAATTCAATCAGCCAAAAATTGGGTGAAGATGTTCCATCAGATAATAGCTCAACTGGGTGGTCTTTAATTATACCAAGCTATTACAACAGCGATTTAGTGTATTATCGGATAACGGAGGAATGAAATATGAAGAGATTGTTCCCACTTATGATACTGATTTTTACAGTATTAATAACATTTTCCTCCTGCTCTAATGAAAAAATGGTGATTGACGACTCTCCTTTTGATTCTAATTTTGAACATCTCCCTACTTTTGAAGATATGTCTCGTGTTTTTTCGGGAATGTCTTTTGAGGAGGTTATTTCCATAATTGGGAAACCCCATGGACATGCCGATTTTGTAAGTCACAGCAATGGATACCAGTGGGTTACTTCTGAAGGTGAAGTTTTTACGATGCTTTTTTTGCCAAAGGAGCATTTTGACGCGTCTGGCATGAGTCGTAGAGAATACTATGAACATATATATGCAATGGGTAATCCTGTTTCTCAGAAAATCGTGTTTCTTGAAAATTCAATTTCTTCTTCAGAAGATTGTATTATTTTAAATGGAGTACATTATTACAAAATTCTTGAACCAAATGGATTTGGGAGATTGCTGAGTTATTATTTGACTGTCCCCTCAGAGAATGTATCAAATGGCGATGAGATTTATTTGATTATTAATAATCAACCTATCAACGTGACATCTTTTTGTATATGTCCTGATGAATCTGACTAATTCTGCACAAAAGCAATAGCAATTGCGTTAGTCCAAATGGATTTGAGAGTGGTACTATCAATTGTCAGAGGTATGTATTTTGGATCTATATTGTTCCAAGTAATCGGATTACTGATTTACAATGATATGATTTGTTTTATAAAGCAAATACATCAAGCGATGTATTATGTGGATGTAATAGCATTCCTGTAGTTAAAGAATCACTAGAAGAAATTGGTTGAATTTGGAATTTTCAGACAAAGGGGAAGAGTATTTAAACAAATGGTGGTGCAGACATTAATCTAGAGAACAATCAATGATTGGTTGTGTTTATGATGGGGGGATAATTCGACCGAGATGAATGGCGAGAAAGAGTGCGCAAAAGATTACAAATCACTCAAAAAACGATTGGGATGCCGGGACTCGACTCCTTATGCTTGTTGTATTAAATCTTTCAGGAAGCGCAAGTGGATGTGACTTGAATACTGCATACTATTCAAACAACAGTGACTACAAAGATGAATGGGTTCTCAATAGGATGCTACCAACAAATGGGTATGAACTAAACTATTCGCCAAATGATTGGTCAGGCATTATCGAACCATTGACCAACTGTTTTCAATACATGTTAAATTGCCAGGCTAAACCTTGGTCTCCTACGCAACCGTGGATTTTTGCACAACCTGGAGATTATTCTCATAACTCAATAATAGGATATGAATCAGACCCAGATATAATAGTTTATGCGGTCGATAATGATGTAAATTATTACAATGAAGAATTCAATACCACCAAAATATTTGAGCCAATAGAAAAGTATGATATATGTCCTTTAGGTTCATATAAAGTTGCACTCGTCATAGGAGAATATCCTATCAACAATAATGAAACCGGCTATGATTATCACTGGTATAGGCAAGACTCTGATGGTCTTTGGTCGCATAAAAGAGGAGGAAGTCCAGTTACCAGAATTGATTCTGCTACTCGTTATATAATTGATCCTGAATTGGCATCCAGGAATTACCCAGATTGTAATTATAGTACATTTGTTGGTTTTTTTGCTGTTACACCATGGAATCATATGTGGGGGAATATGACGGATTCATTAGTCTTGACGGATTTGTCAGATAGAGAAAGAGTTATTCTTTATTTATCATCAATTGGAGCACAGACCATTAGTGGGCGAGCTGTTTATACATTGAATATTGATGAATCAAAAAGGTTAAAGTTTGATTGCGATAACATGGATGGGTTTATTGATTTTGGTGGAGCGTTTGTCCCAATTGATGAAGAATTCATGATAAATCGGCCACATTAAATATGATTCTTATAAAACATGATTTTTTACGGAGGAGTAATTAAGATGAAAAAATCTGTCTTTTTTGTGTTGTTATGCTGTTTTGTTATTCTAACAGGATGTAATTCATCCAAACAAGCCGCAATTGTTGACAACGAAATCAACGCGGCTTTTGACACTTCACTTATTTACCCAGGTATCACACTTGGAGAAGTATCAAAGTTGTTACCAGGCCAATCAATACCATCCAGCAAAAGTGTTGATTACCCAATTTACAGATCTTGGACAATAGGAAATGATAAAGTCTTGGAAATTAGTTTTTGCATGGTGGGTGATTCTCCATTAAATCAACCATCAGAGACACTTCATGTCATCTCCAAAGAGGAGGCCGCCGAATTGAAAAATTGGTTTGATGGTTTCAAGGCAATATCTGCACACATTATTGAAAACGGAAAAGAAACTTCAACACTATTTGAGGGCACTGATGAATCTGTCATGACCATTACGAAAAAGAATGTAATAATCGAGAAGGATAGCCGCTATACATATGCAAGTGTTGATTCTATAAAAGTTGGAATGTCTTGGAAAGATGTTTATGAAATTCTCCCAGAAAATAGTTATATTTCTTGCATGGGGGCTGGTTATTTTGTAAATGATTACGAAACAAATCACATCTATAATATAACTTTTGATTTTAAAACCTTGACTGTATCTAGTATTGAAGATACAGGAGTATGTGTTGGTTATGTTTCACCTAAAGAAAACTTGGGACGATTGAAGCAAGGAATGACTATGAAAGAAATTGTAGAAATAATTGGTGTCCCTACAGGAATGCCAACTTCAGGTGTTATTGTATATGTTTGGAACATAGAAGATTACAATCACCAAGTGGCTTTGCAATTTCATGATGGTGAAATGATGATTCTTGATCGTATAATTGGAAGTATATACGGGGAATAGATGAAGAGCCCTGCGTGTTTTAACAAGCACTTAACAAGAATTCTCTCTCCTCTAAATAGGTCTAGATGAATAGCGAAAAACGGTCGGGACACCTGGGGCTAGACTCCTTAGGCGTGGCTCTATCTTGTCGGGACGCTATAAAACGTTAGAAAAGCTGCGAAAACGCGAGAAAATGCGAGCATTTCTTCTGCCGCTTCACAGTTTTTGAAAATTTGCACCTGAATTGGCACCCTTGTTTTCTGAACGTAGAACTGTGAGCGTGAAATATAATTCAATATGTCCCCGTAGCTCAGTAGGATAGGGCGGTCGCCTTCTAAGCGACAGGCTATTGGTTTTAATCCAATTTTGGATGTTATTTTGTTATAAAGCAATTCTTTTTTACTAATATAGGATATCAACCTGATAGTAACTATGCTTCAACAGAAAAAATGAGGTTTAATATGCCGCATCCAAGCGCATCCGTTTATGATTTATCATTGTCATGCACTGGAGATGAGTATGTCGCACAATACTGTACACCTTGGCCGCAAGAGTTGAACAGTGACATCGCTGAAAACTGAACACCTTCGTCGAAACAATTGAACAGCTAATTTCATTAACATTCAATTTCAAATGATGAATAATCAATTTCTGTTATAGTATCTGGCTCTGCCCAAACCCGAGGTTTAACGCTTTTATGGTTTTCCAGAAAGAGTGATGAACAATAATCAACTCAACAATGGTGTTTAATCTATCCGTCGCAACTGTCCATTATTGAGCGATGAATTTGTTCAACCTTCAACGGCTTGGGTGTTCAACAACTGCGACATATTCAGGAGATGTGCTTGATTTGAAAGGTACGATCTAAAAATGTGTTAAAGGCTTAAATTCCTACTATTGGAAGAATAAATAACTTGCGTGTTGAGCTTAAGCGTTGGACCGCGGACAGTTTTCCACATTCGGGAGACAAACCGAAAAGCATATTAAACAATCAATTTGTGACTGATTGCGATTTGTGTGTCTTAAGATTTTTGTGCATTTCAACAATTTGATATTAAAGTACGTTTGTTGATTATCGAAGTTATTGCCATCAATCCTTTACCACTTAACCGAATAGTATCAATGCAATGGAGAAACAAATGAGAGTTGCCATAATCGCACAAAATTCAACTGAATACATTTCAACAATAATTGACATATGGAATGCTGGCGACTGTGCGGTCTTAGTAGACTGGCAGACACCCATCCATTCTATTGTTAGTATTATATTAGAAGCCGGTGTGTCAAAATGCTATATTCAAAAAGGCATTTATAAGGATATTTTAAAGCAATTAACACCGGTCGAATACATTCTGTTTGATACATCAAACACTATTGGTTTTTTACCCAACTACATTTACGAAAAATACAAAGAGAATTACAGCAAAGATGAGGCTCTTGTGCTCTATAGTTCTGGAACAACCGGAAAGTCAAAAGGAGTTATTCTATCTCATTACGCTATAAGCACTAATGCGGATGCAATCATTAAGTATATGAATATATCCAAGAGTATTGACATTATTATGGTTATCAAGCCATTTTCTCACTCATCAACAATAACTGGAGAGATACTGGTTTCATTAAAAACAAATGTTAAATTAGTAGTATCAACACTTCCTCCGCTTCCACGTATAATATTGCGAACAATAGGCATGTTCGGCATTACTACTATTTGTATCAATCCTACCATATTGTCTTTATTAGTTGATGAGTATTCTAAAGGCAATCATAAGTTACCATCTTTGAAACAAATATATGTGAGCGGTTCCATTCTTGGCGATTATTTGTATAACAAGGCTCATAAACTATTAAATGTTCACATTTTTAACGTATATGGACTAACCGAGGCTGCACCACGTGTTTGTGCCCAAAGAATTAACTGTTGTAAATCCAATTCAGTTGGAAGGCCAATTGATGGAGTTGAAATAGCTATAGTAGACGATACGGGAAAACAGTTGGGTTATAATGAGTCTGGCATTATCCATATAAACTCCCCGTCGATTTTCAATGGGTACGTTGTTGGAGAAGTAAAATATATATCGTTGTACAATGGATGGCTAAATAGTGGAGACATTGGATACTTGGATAATAATGACGAATTGCATATTGTAGGTAGAATTGATGAAATCATTGTTTGTAACTCTCACATAATCTACCCTAACGATATAGAGAACAGAATATTAAGTCATAAGCTCATAGACGATTGTTGTATTTGTTGCTTTAAAAATAAAGAAATAGACACAATTGTATGCCTCTATACTAGCCATTTTGATTGCAACAGTATAATTATAAATAGCCTAAAAAAAACTTTGATAAAATACGAAATGCCCCAAAGGATAATAAGAGTAAATCAAATTCCTCGTAATTCAAATGGAAAAATTGATAGGAAAAAAGTTCTAGCTTTTTTACAAAAGGACTTAATCTATGAAGAACAATGAAATTAAGAATGCCATAACAACAATAGTTAGCAAATATTTTAGTGATGTAGATAGAGATATGCTAGACTTTATTGACCTTGTTGAAGATCTAAACATGAGTTCTCTATCATTTATTTCAATGGTCATTGACATAGAATCATGTTTTGACATTACTATCTCTGATGACAAATTATCAATGGACAATTTTAGAAACATCGATGCAATAGTTAAGATTGTAATAGACACCAAACATGCCAAAAATTAGTACTACACTGGATTGGGGGAAATATTAATGAACAAATTAGAAAGAATGTTAAAATATGTTTCGGAACATAATGACTTCTATAAAAGACGCATAGAAGAATATGGAATTACCAATCCTATTGACATAAATCAATGGCCAATTCTGACAAGAAAAGAATTACAGAATAACAGGTACAATATGTTTTCTGATGGTTATAAAATGAGATATTATAATCAACAGTTAAAGAGACAATCGTCTTCTGGCTCAACTGGAGTACCTGTAAATGTATACTGGGACTATTCAGATTGGTATGCATCAAATATGCATTTATGGAGAAAGCGAGCGAATATTTATCATGTATTTCCTAACGATAAACAAGTTTCTTTTGATTTGAGTGGCTTTAGTCAACCTAGCGGAGGAGATTTTTTTTATATTAATGCACCAGTTAACATTTTAAATATTAATATCTCAACTCCAAGGAGTGTAAATCAATATAAACGTATATTATCAATTATCCGAGATTTTGAACCCAAATGGTTACGAATTAGACCATTTTTTCTTCAAATATTGGTCAACACTTACAAAAATCTTAATGAAATTCCTCCGAAATCAATTGAGTACATCGAAACATATGGAGAATGCTTAGAAATAAGGCTCAAAGAATTATCACATCAATTGTTTGGTGCCGAGATTGTTGAATTGTATGGGACCGAGGAACTAAATGGTATTGCATTCGAAAATCATAATAATGAAATGGAGATTCTATCTGACAATGTGTTCGTGGAAGTAAAAACTCACAATGGGATTTCACAAAATGGTTCTGGCGGTGCGATAGTAACAAGTTTATCGAATCACTCAATGCCAATGATACGATATGAAATAGGTGACCATATATCTATCTCCTCTTCCACTTATAATAATAGTGCTATTGTTAATTCTGTTATTGGTCGAACAATTGAACATATAATAACAAATGATGATGTCGTTATTGCACCAACTTTATTATTGGAAATCATAGGAGAAGTCAACAACATTTTTGGTCAAATAATAGTGTATTATAAGTATGTTTTTCATCAAATGGATTTGTTGTTAGAATGCTTTGTTACACTTGATGATTATCACAAAAATTGGGAGGAAACGGTTAGGGAGCAATTAGAGTCCATTTATGTTAAGAGGTTTCCGCAACAAATTAATGTTAGATTCATCGTTACATTTTTAGAAGAAATTCCTATGGTTCAAAAAAAACACAAAATAATAGAGGTTATCAATGAATAATTATGAGTGTTATCCCAGCATAAAAACATTTGTCGTTAATAATCATTATTACTGCTACGATGCTTATTCAAATAGAGTGTTTTCTATAACAAAGAATCATCTTATTGAATTGAACACTTTACGGGAAATTGGCGAAAAAGCTTACAATAGTTCACAAAAAGATACTATTGAATATCACGACATTGAACTTTTACTTAACAAAGGTTATTTTCAACCCACTAGAATTAAAAAAATAGAGAATTTTGAAAACGATTATGTTCATGATGTAATTGAAAGATGTATATCTGAAATCACACTACAAATCACCAAAGAATGCAATTTTTCATGCCGTTATTGTCAATTTGCGACAAAAAACAACATTGGTCGAACCCATTCAAAGGAGACAATGTCGTGGATTACTGCCAAAGATGGAATTGACTTTTTATACAATCATTCGAGTGATTGTGAAATTGTAAAGATTTCGTTTTATGGAGGCGAACCACTTACTGAATTTTCCCTCATTAAGAACGTAGTTGAATATGCAGAAACGCTGTTTGTTTCAAAAACAATTAAATACTACATGACAACGAATGGGTCAATAATGAATGATGAAATTGCTGATTTCTTAAAAAGGTATAGTTTTAATTTAGCAATAAGCTTTGATGGATCACAAAACATCCAAAATTTTCACAGAAGATTATTGCATAATGGAAAAGGAACCTATGGTTTAGTGCTCAGACATGTTGAATACCTAAAAAACAATTACGCCAAATATTTTGGTCAATTTGTTTCATTTATATCAGTGATACTTGACGATGAAAGTGTTGATGATATCATGTGCTTTTTTCGAAATATTAACATTGATGAAAACAAGGTTAGAGTATTATATGCCGATATGTCAGGAATAGACTACAAACCATCCTCCATCATTCATTCAATTATTAATGAAAACACAAAAAACTCGGCAAAAACAAATGATGAAAAAAACAAAATAAATAAGTTTAAATCAATTCTTACTGAAACAACCACGATACCACCAATTTGGCACCACAGCGGGCCATGCATTCCTTCGTTTCAAAGACTATTTTTAAGCATTAATGGTGATTTTTACATATGTGAAAAAATAATAGAGAACAAAAACTTCAAATTAGGAAATATAAAAAATGGCATCAATATCGACAGTGTCCTTCAATTTATGAATATTGGTCGCCTATCAATTGAATCATGTCTTAACTGTTGGGCCAAACGATTCTGCAGCATATGTGCATTGTACTGCATTGATTACGAGAAAGAGTCTTTTAGTACAGAACGAAAGAAAAATGCATGCAAAAAAGTGAAACACGAAATACTGAACTATTTGAAAAGCATTGTAACAGACGAGGGAGAACTATAAATGCCAAAGCTTTTTTTGTTATCTTCCACTCACGATTTTTTGCTATTTTCTTGTTATCCTCCAGAAATGTTTAATATGGATATTTCCAAATTCGTATTCTTAAAGGAAAATCGAGTCACAAGCAAGAATTATTCCATAGAGTATTACGAAACAATTGATGAGTGTATAATTAATTGCGATTTTTCAATCGTACTGAATTCAAATCATATTCCTCAAAAGTCCATTGATTCCACTTTGCTTTTAAGTCGTAAATATGGCAAAAAATCAGTGTTGCTTGATAAAGTTGATTTTAAAGATGAGTATGAAACATTACCAAATAATTTGCCTTATTCTGAAAAGCCAGTTATTGCTATCCTTTATAGTGGGGTTCTATCGTTACCGAGTATATTAGAATTCAATATTCAAGAATGGTTAAAACAGCACTCTATTACAGTTCATCAAGTGTTGTCCGCTCAAACTCTTGAATTAAAGAATCAATTAATTAAAAACGAGCTCGTTTCTTCCCGTAATAATCAAACTGATTCAGAATATGCCTATGACCTAATAGTATATTCTTTAAACATGGGTGACAACTTGCAATTCTTGGATAAATGTATAACTGATTGCAGGTCATCCTTGCCCGATTACATATTCGTTTTGACTCGTTGCGATCAACTATCAATGAATGAGTATATAAACAACAAATTAAAATATTGCGTCAGCGAAAACATAAAAGTTAACTATTTGTTTTCAAAATACCACATATTACCTGAAGAATATAAGGTCTTCTGTGCTCATAAGGCATTTTGCACTAATAAAATTCGCTTTTTGGATGAAATAAGATTTCATTGCATTTTTGATGAATTACTAAGCAATATTACGTTTCCGAGGGGGATTGTTCCTATCCAAATAAAGTAGATTTGGGATACAAAAGCAACAAGACAGTAATATTGAAATAAAAGGAGTTGATACAATGATTTTTGAAAAAGTTAATAGCTCAAGAACAAATGGTGCGCGTAACTGGACACCTTGCGTAAACTGTGGATACAAAAATGACAACCCTCCGAGTGCAGAGTATCAGCAGCGATCAAGCGCAACCGCAAGTGAAAAAAACGAAGCAAATAACGGAAAAAGCTGCGTTTCATAACATTATCAAACATTAGTTTTCGCAGGGATGTTCGTTGCTTGCATCCCTAATAATTTTATTACGGGGGTTATAGCTAGTGAGATTAAAACACGCATTGAATTTTCATGGAAAGATTAAAGATATATCATACTTGCTAAGTGCATTCAAAAAAAGCACAATTGGAAGAAACTATGTTTTTCAATCTATAATCATGTGTCTATTAAATGCCATTTCACCTATCACAAATATGATAGTACCTGGATTAATTATCAATGAATTAGTCACAGATAAAAGGCTGAAGTTGATAGTTTTGTTTCTTTTATGTTTAGTGATTGTGCGTATTATCAATTACCTAAAAGAGAGATTTCTTAGGATAAGTCTAAATAAAAAAAACCGCGCTTTAAGAAGAATGTTTCAATCAGAATTACAACAATTCATATCGCAAATGGAGTATTCTGCTCTTGAAAGTCCCGAGGTAGCGGTCCAATTAAATCGAATAAGTATGAATGCCCCCAATGCCCCACTAGACATGTTCGAGTATTGTTGTGGTTTGCTAAGCACCATCGTTAGCATTATTATGATAGCAACCATTATGACTTATATATCACCTTTTGTTGTCTTTATTTTGATTATCTTCATTATCATCAACTCTTTTTCTACAAAAAAAATTAACCAAGCAAATTATGAATACGGCAAAAAAATTAATGAAAAGCAAAATGCATACTGGAGTGAATTCTATAACCTGACCAACTATGCTAATGGAAAAGAGATGCGAATATTTCAAACCAAAGATTTTTTTATTGATAGATTTACGAGTATTGGAAAAGAAATTGACACCATTTCAACTTGTCAAGACAGAACACAAAAAAAATGGATGTTAATTCAAACTATTACAGGAATACTACAATTAGTTTTACTGTATGCAATTGGTATTTATCAAGTCATAAACAACGTTTTTTCAGTTGGCACAATGACCATTTTTTTAAGTGCTGCAACGCAATTCTCAAGTGTTTTTGGAAATATATCCGAAACATTTATAAAAGCTTTAGATTATTGTAGATATGTGGATGAAATCCGAGTATTTATGAACAACCCTGTCGTTGGGGTAGACATAAACAATAAATCTAAGCTGATTCCACATATTACGTCAAAATCGATTATTGAGTTTAAAAATGTTTGTTTCAAATACCCTGGTAGTGACAGGTATGCATTACACAATGTAAATATGTCAATAAGAACTGGAGAAACAATATGCTTGGTCGGTGAGAATGGTTCAGGAAAAAGTACATTTGTGAAATTAATCACTCGACTATATAAACCAACCAGTGGTACCATTTTGCTGGATGGCATCGATATAAACAATTATTCCGTAGATCAATATCAAAAATTATTTTCTCCTGTATTCCAAGATTATTCAAAGTATTCACTTCCTGTCAAATTGAGTGTTGCATTGAACAACAATTACAACATGGAAAAGGTTAATGATGCTATAAATAAAGCAGGCATATCCAATTTGATTCAAAAATTGTCTAAGGGCATGGATACTTATATAGGAAAAAATATCGAAAAAGATGGATTTGAACCATCTGGAGGTGAAAGCCAAAAGATTGCCATAGCAAGGGCACTTTATCATGAAAGTCACATTTATATCCTTGATGAACCAACAGCATCTCTTGATCCTAATTCTGAGTATGAAATATACTCTCAGTTTCATAATATGATTCAGGGAAAAACTGCAATAATGATTACACATAGGTTGGCTGCAGTTCAATTGTCAAGCAAAGTGTTAGTATTTGACAATGGAACAATCATTGAGTCTGGAACGCACACCAGTCTTTATTCAAAAGGTGGAAAATACAAGGAAATGTTTGATAAACAAGCCCAGTTTTACAAAAATTGACTCTATGATTCACCGCATAAATCTTATGATTATTTAGTAGCAAGGAAGAGTCTTAAAAAAGAAAAAATGCACAAATGAGCATTTTGTGCACAAAATAATTCCTACCATAAGTAGGTTATAAAAGAAAAATGACACCCAGTAATTGGATAGCACAAACACTAGCACACCGAGGAAAATGGGTGGCGCCTTACTTTCAATACCAGGATGATGGCTATCAAAACACGATGGTGGTTTTAATCAATCATATTTATTTTAATACATCAACGCAAAAGAAGCAAGATTATTTTATATTTTGAGTTTCCCCATTTTTTTACAACGAAAATGAAATCTAGTCGCAACAACCTATAGAATGATACCAAATGGAGCAAAAACGCATTGTTTTTAGTTACTATTATCTGTTTATCTCACAAAAACCATGATTTCTTTCATTGTGCAAAAAATGTAAAGGCCACATATATACATAGATGGCTAAACCAAAAAAACAATAAACAAAAAGATGAGATAATACCTAGAATTTTCGATTTTTGTTTGTCAAAAAATTGTATTTGTTTTAACGTTTTCAAACGTAAAAAGGGGAAACTCAAATATTTTATAACCTTTTGTTCCTTTTGCGCAGCAGAAAGGCGTGGTCATAAACATGAAAAAACTGCCAATAAATATCAAGCCATTTTTAAAGACTTATCAGTATACTGCCTTACCTGTGGCTGCCATCACTAGTGATGACAATGACTTTAATATTTTTTTGGCCAACAATTTTGTACAAACTCAATTCAACATATCAAAAAACAAACTGGACTTTTGGCATAAAAGGTTTATTTATTGGGATTGCGTAGATGTTCAAAATTCATTTAGAAATGATTATATCACCTCATCTCATTCTTCAATCATAGACATAATCCAATTTGCAATCAATAACAATTTGTATGTTTATACTCAGGTCAATGAATTTTATATTCGCAATAGGGATGCGTACCAAAAATATAATTTCGTTCACGATATTCTTGTATATGGCTATACAAAGGATAGTTTGCTTGTTTTTGGATATAATAATAGTGGTTATTTGACAACAGAACAGGTTCCAGTTTGTGATTTTGTCGATGCTTTCAAAAGCATAACGGAACCAACAATGACCCATTTATTTAAATACGCAGATTACAATCATTTTTATCTCAATCTGAAACAGATAAAAGAGAATCTTAAAGAATATATCCATTCAACCAATTCTGATTTTAAGTATTCTTATAATGATACTACAGGAAGATATACGTATGGAATAAAGGCCATCAAACAGTCTTTTACTATTGAAATAAATAGGTTTTGTCAATTGGGGAATGTGGACATTAGAAATATAGATTGTATAATAGAACACAAAAGGACAATGGTAAAGAGGCTAGACTTAATAAATTGTTTTATTGAAATTGGTGATTTGATTGAACACTACTCAATCATTATGTCGGAAGTAAATAAAATTAAAAACGTTTTTATTAAAGCCTTATTGACTAATAGTTTCATTAATATGTCTACCATAAGAGATATTTCAAATTACATATTTGAAGAGGAAAAAGAAATTCTAAAAAATCTTATTAATCTCTTGTGATTTGAATTATTCTTTTGATGATCAATACATTTATAACAGATGCAACCGCTTTTGTATTATCGAGAACTAAAAACCACTGAGCGGAGACAAGAATGAATCTCATTTGGCCAGAGGTTTGAAACTTCTAGCTATTATATTTAATAGCAGGATTAAAACTGTTTAGTAAGAGTTGATAACAATTGGCATTGTAGAATAAAACCCAAGTTGGCTCAAAAAAAGAAACAACCAGCATTCAATCTCAAGAAAAAGAGAGATAAATGCTGGTTTTTGTGGATAAACAGAGGGAGAGAAGAAGATTGACAATATGTACTACAATATGTACTACAGTGACAAATTACAACTGGATTTTAACTGCTTCAATTCGCCCAATTTAAAGAGTTTTAATGGGAGATTAATACCGAAAGAAGAAAGGATAATGGATAAATCCGGATCATCGAAGTCGTTAAATCTGTAATAGAACTCATCAAGCTTTTCGACCTTAAATTTATTGAGAGCGGCAACTATTGAATATTCCGCGTTAGATTGTGCATTTTAACCGGACAAATTGTGCATGCTCACCGCTGAATGGAAGCGTTGCCACAAACACATATGCTGGTATTGCCTCTCCTGTGTCTGTATCCACAATGGTAGCAGTGTTTCCAGCCCAGTCAACCTGCATTATCTCTCCGGGTTTGTGGTTCAAGTGCATTGTTGCGTTGTTTTTGATGATGTAGGCGTTGTAATACTTGTTAAATTGAGTTGATTGATAAGGTGTTTCACCAGATGAGTGACATTTCTCACAATACTCAATCCAAAGCAAATTTAGGGTTACACCGTCTTTCATCATTTCTTTTGCAACATATTCATAATCCGGCATTTTGTACACGGGTTTGTTGCAGACGGATAGAGCAATGTGGCTAGTTTTGCATCCGTCATTTCTGAGGGCAATGGATAGCATAATTTGAGTGCCTCTGCCCTTCGAAGCACATCTGCCACAGTGTTTCGGGAACAACCAACACTTGAGGCTGTTTCCTGTTTGTTCATCCCAAGAGATTTTAATCTTAGGATTTCTCGGTAATTGATCATATTGATGACCTCCTGTTGTTATTCACGTCAATGACGTGTAACAACATTTTAACATAGGTCATCAATGCACGGTCTGGCGGAACGCATGCATGGTTTCAGCGGTGAGCATGCACAATTTGTCCGGTTAAGATGCACAATCTAACGCGGAATATTCACTTATTGTCGTTGATCGCTCTTTCGATAGAATCCACGCAGTATATGATAGAACTGTTGCCGAGACTTCTGCCGAAAGACACGATATTATTTGAAATGATCTCCGCCTGATAAAGTCCCAAAGTCCCGGAAAGTCTGTCTATAAGTTGTTTTTTCTGCGAAGGCGATAACTTCGACGCCTTGATGACATCGGACAAAAGCACGATTTCCGCCGTGTCGAAAGGTCTGTTTGCAACGTAGTAAAAGTGATATTTCTTCTTGAACGTAATAACTTCATAGCCGTATTCGTTCAGAAGCGCAATATCCGCCGCAAGAACTTTTCTCGAATCGGCAATTCCTTTTTCGGAAAGTTTCTTGATGATCTCGTCCGTGTTCATGGGGTGATCTTCGTCTGTAAACCGACAAAGGATATCCCATAAAAGAAGCAGTTTTATTTTGTGGTCGCCATCTTGTGCCATAGTTAAAACCTTCTTTAGACTCTATTTGCAATACTTAATACTTTTGTCATACTCAATGGATTTTTGATTTGTTTTTGCTCTTTCTTTCAATAATCTACACTTAATCGCACTAAGGCAATAGTAAGAAGCTGCTACTTCTGAGCTGCCGCCGCCGTTATGCCGAACAATTGAGAAACCTGATTTTGCTTATGAGTCAAAAAATCTTTTTCAACCAATCTGTTAATCGACTGACAAAAGATACAGTTTTTTGTCGCAATAATTAGTCATACCTTTTATAATTCCTTTTAGAAAATTTACAACAGTATCCTTTATTTCTTCCAAATCTAAAATTGTTAAATCTCTTGAACAATTGCTAAAGCTTTCATCTCCATGAGCAAGTGCGTTTCGCTTCTTTCTGACTTGTTCAAGATATTCTTTCTCATCAGATACCCTGTACCTAATTCGGTATTCATCACATAGTTTTTTTATCTTTTGTGCATTAAGGTTTCCATTGATCGCCATCATGTCCCTGACCAATACGAGAGGTTTATCGCTTGTAATATCTTCCACAATACTCTTGACTCTATTTGTATATGTTTTTAATTCTGATGATTGATTATTGTATATTTGTTTAACTTTATAATCTCTCCATACATTCTTAATCTCATCTATTACTGCTGAATAGGCGCAGTTTTCGCTTTTAACTTGATTAAATATTTCTATCATTCCAGTAATAACGGTTGCTTCCACCATATTATAAAGCATTAAAATAAAATTCGATTTCATTATTTTAAAAAGCAACGGGTTATCTATTGTGTTAATTATGGTTTTGTTATCTTTGTCCATTTCAATTAAAATTGAATAATAAAACTCTATCTCTTTTTTCCGTTGCTCAAAGATACTATCAACATCTACCATAATTATTGCTCCAAAATCCTGTCTCTAACATATTCTATTCTTCTAACCAATTTCCCCTGATTATTGCTTGCATCAGAGGTTGTAAGTTCCTTAAACTCATTTGATGTTATCCATGAAGTATCAACAGTAACTAAATTTGATTTTTCTTTTAGTGCAAGCGCAACACCG
Organism: Clostridiales bacterium; assembly: GCA_016282315.1. Taxonomy (GTDB): domain Bacteria; phylum Bacillota; class Clostridia; order Oscillospirales; family CAG-272; genus CAG-841. The sequence goes on from JAEEKG010000023.1 coordinate 16,505, forward strand.
ACAGAGATGGCTTCAAAACGCACTCTAGGGGTCGCTTTTGCATTTTTTGTTTTTGCAAACCCATACGCAAAATTACGCTTAACAAATGCGAGCATGCCTTCAAAATCAAGTTTGTATTGATCTTCGTTGAAAGTCTCTTGATTGTCCGACAGAAAATTATCCAAGAAAGAATTCACATCATGGACAAACGATTGATAATTATACAAATACGCAAAAAAACGCAACACCAATTCAAAACGTTCTTGTCTTAACGACTTACTTTTTGATATTGGGCAAAGAGAAGTAAAATCTTTATTATCGCAACATTTTTCAACGAAGTGCGTTAGTTTTCCCGGATAAGATCCTCTTCTTACTTCTGAATCAGTAGCCTTTACGCCTGTAGTATTAATTCTATTAAACAAATCCTGCCTTACATCATCAGTTGTCTTTTCATCTAAAACAACAACTCTAAATGTTCTGTTTTGAAATTTCCTTTGCTGAGCCGAAGATAGATCGTTGAATCTAAAGCCGTTTAAATGAGTAAGCTTATTTAGTTTGGACAGTTTTAGTTTATTTTCAGCAAATTCAATTATTGTCTGTATCCTTTGGGCTCCATCAATTATTTCAAGCCTTCCATCGTCGCATCCCGCAAAGAACATAAATGGAATGGGCAACCCAAGAATAACAGATTCTATAAATAGAGATTTGTTTTTCGGCTTCCAAACAAATTTTCGTTGATATTCAGGGATGAAAAAATCGCCTTTTTTAAATTTTGAAATTAGAAGCTCAAGAGTATAATCCTTAGTATCGTATTCAATTTGCTTTTGAAGCTCCTTTATTTGAATTTCTGCAATTTCGCGCATTTCTTGGGTCACATTATTTGTTTTCATTTTCATTCTCCTTTAAGTTATTTAATATTGAGATTCCTATAATTCTTCCTAATGCAACAGGGACTGCATTGCCAATTTGAATACCTAGTTTGCGTATGTTGATTGGCGAATCCGGGTCTATGAATTTATAATTCGGGGGGAATGATTGAAGAATCGCCCCTTCTCGTAAGGACAGAGCTCTATCTTGTTCTGGATGTCCAAATCGACCATTCCCATAGCCGTAGAATTGTGTCGTAATTGTTGGGGACGGATTATCCCAACTCATTCGTCCATAGACAGAAGGATAACTTTTCCCGCTATTCTTTTTATGACACTTCAATTGTAAATTTGTCGGCCAATCTCGCCAAGTACCACCTGGAATTGATGCTTGAATTCTTTTAATATTCAAATCACTTAGCTTTGTGCAAAAATGCAACAAATCGTTCGGATCACATTTGCCGCTTTCCAGCTTTGGGAGATCCCCAATTGCTTGTCTCACTGTAGTATAATTGTTTTTTGAATGAGTCGGAGCTATTAGTTCGATGATTGAATGCTTCGATGCTAAAAGAACTAGTCGCTTTCTACTTTGTGGAATACCATAATCTGGACAATATACAATTTTGTACTGAACGAAATAACCTAAATCTATTATATCTTTAACAAATTCTTTGAAGATGTCCGTATTCTTTAATTCTGGAACATTTTCCATTGCTATAATATCTGGTATAATTTCCTTCACAATTTTCCCAAAATAGTGAAGTAGACGCCATTTATCATCTTTGTATCCATCTTTTCTATATCTATGAGTATAACGAGAAAACGGTTGACAAGGTGCACAGCCCGCCAAAATTTTTACTCCATCAGTCGGAAATAACTTGTTAACTTCTTCGGATTCGATTTTTGTAATATCGGCATGTATGAAGGTTGCTTTGTTATTTTGTTCGTAAGCATACTTACATCCTAACTCAAAATCAATTCCTGCAACGACGTTTATCCCTGCCTGTTCAAGACCATTAGTTAACCCACCTATTCCACAGAATAAGTCAATAGCATTATATTTCATATTTATTTACTCCTGTTAATTAGGTAGTTATCAAAGAAAAAAGATGTTTTTGCTTCTAATAAAGCCAAATTCTTCTTTCTTAGTTCGCATTCCCAAATGCGAATTACCACCCAACCTCTTGCTTCAAATAATGCGGTTATCTCCCGATCATGAAGCATATTACGTTCTCGTTTCTTTTGCCAAAACTCCGCGTTTTCGGACGGACGAGTATTTCGACAGTCGTGACCGTGCCAAAAGCATCCGTCAACAAAAATAGCGATCTTATATTTAATGAAAACAAAATCGGGGTGACCTTTAACTTTATATCCACGTCGCCATCCGCGTATATTGTTCTCCTTAAAATATTTGATAAGCCTTAATTCGGTCGATTTATTGCCTTTCGACCGAACTTTACTCATAATAGCGGATCTTTTTTCAGGTTCGAATATATCCGACATAGCGTTAACTATTTGCGGCGAACTTTTCAAGCGTCATATTCGATATAAGTCCGCTTATATCCGTTCCCAAATTGTTTATGATAATATTATCGAAATCCGCATAGTCGATATCTCTTACTTCGTGGAAGATATTGTTATACAAGTATTCGGCGAATGTGTTCGCCAAAATGATAACGATAGGCGTTCCTTTTATATCTCGCTTCGTAGCGGGAACGTAACGCGAAGTAATAACTATGGTGTATTCTCCGCCGATTTCTTCCCGCTGCTCGCGCAATCTTCCGGCATTTATGCCAAGCAATTTATTTGCGGTTGATTTTGATTCTACCGCAAACTTCTTTTTCTTGGTTATGTATAAGCATTCTATATCCGTATGCGCCGCACCGCCGCGTTTAATTGCTTCCACATTGTAAAACATATTGAAACCTTCGGTTAATACGTCCTCGAACAAATAAGCGGTTTCGTTCTCCGGGTTGTTGGAATATTGTTCGATAAGTTTAGGCAATTCGAGCAGTTTACTCAAATCGTCTGATTCTCCGATTTCATACTGCAACAACTGCGGATAAAAATTGTATATTTCTTTTATACAATCGACGGTTAATCTTTCGGAATCGTTCAATACGACGGGTAAAGCATAACAAGAATACTCGGAAAGCATATTTTGAATAAACGGAACGCATTCGTCTTTAAGAGTAATATATCCTTTTGTAGCTCGTCTTCCCGTAGGCAAACTTTTGCTTGTGGGTTTTGAGGGGTGGTAAAGTTTACAAAGCGTATCTCCTTCGACCTTGTTGATTATACCAACCTGCGCCAACAACGTTTGAGTATAATACTCCCATTCGTATACGGTGTTTACGTAAGTGTGTTCGTCAGACTTAAACGTTCTTATAATATCGTCGTCTTCCGCGTTACGAACAGATAAGATTTTACTTACGATTTGTTCGTAAATTTCGGGCGTAACTCTTTTAACGAACGGCAGGATTAGTTCTTCTTCATAATTGTATAATTTGCCTTCCAACCTTGGATCCGTCAATAATAGAAAAATAAGTCTAAACGGAAACAACTGAAACGAAGAGCTTGTGCCGTTTGCCGGATGTTGAAATTGCATGGCGAACATCATTGAAATAAAAATCTTGCGAAGTTTATCTTCGTCCGCAATATATTTCAAAAACAAGTTACCCAAGGGGCTGAATATAAACTTCTTGTTTCCATTGGTTTTATCTTCGTAACCGAACATCCAAAATTCAAGAGTGTTGATTCTATGGTTTATAGAGTCTAACGGACGTTCTTTCGGATTTCTAGTGCGATACAAATCCAAAGCGGCAAGACGTTCTTGCATTCTATGTCGTTCCAAATCTGAAATATCGGTTTTGCAACTATTCTTCACGTCCAAAGCTACCGCTTTAATCATCTCATAGTTGCAAGTATGTTTATATAAAATCCATTTTTCACGTTCGACTGTAATTGGCATTTTTACTCCCTCCCAATTTTATCTACGACTTCAAACAGCAATTTAGGCGGTATTGCTTCTCCGATCACCGTTCTAATAAACGTATCCGTTGAATCTTTTGGGAAACTGATGTTTTCGGGGATCGATGAAACGATAAACGTTTCAAGCAAGGTCAACACTCGCGCGTCCGAATAAGTGCCGTCGGGTAGAAGTCGTCCCGGGTGAACGTTATTGTGAGAACTCATACTTCCGCTGAATGTGGTTCTTGTTGGACACGGTTCATCCCAATTCATGCGCTTAAACGTATTATGGAATCCTTTTATTCTCGTTCCGTCTTCTTTTTTAGGATAGAATACTTCGTTTGTTAAAGCGCTTTTGCCTGTAGGCGTATGTTTTAACGCTATGACGGCTCTATCGTTTTGCGGTTTTGCAAAATGCCACGGAATACCGGAATCCTGTCCCGCTTCAAGAGAAGGCAAATATCCGATCGCCTCTTTAAGCGGTATTTCCGGTTGCGGGGTAGGCCACCCCCAAACCAAACCCTTTCTATACATTTTTACTATTGCCCTTGGGCGAGATTGACATACGCCGTAATCTTTGGCGTTTAAGACCCTCGCTTCTATAAAATATTTGGAAGAATATTTTTTTTCTAAAATTTGCTCTAATTTTAGATATTCGCCGTCATACGGGAAGTACATATCGAGGAATGTAGGCACGTTTTCAATTAAGATATAATCGAAATCGCACTCGTCGATAATCTCTAACGCTCTTAATACAAGGAAGTTGCGTTTATCTTTCTCATAATGCGCCTGATTTTTATTTTTACCTAACGTGCTTAATCCTTGACAAGGCGGAGTCGCAAGCAACATTTTGACATCGTTTTTCTTAACAATATCAATCATGTGTTCTTTTGTTTTATCATCCATAATATCGCCGCAATACATCTCCGAATTAGGATAGAAGTATCGATAGCATTCCGCGCGTTTGGGGAGCAACTCATTTCCGGCAATGATATCAACGTTCGTATTGTGCAACAACAATTCGCCGATACCAGCGCTTGAAAACAAAGAAATCGTTTTGATTTTTTTGCTATTATTCATACTATTATCCTCCAAAACGATACCGCTAACGATACTTTTAAGCATAAGCGGCGGGATAGATTCTCCGATAACTTGACGAATTAACAATTCGGGCGTATTAGAAGGTATATTCCAATCGGTCGGAAGCGAATCCAAAATCATCAATTCCAAAGGAGTGAGAACTCGCGCGTCCGAATAAGTGCCGTCGGAAAGCAACCGACCGGGATGAACGTTTCTTTGCGAAGCGATACAGTCGTTGCGAATTGTAATTGTTGGCGCCGGAGCGTCCCATCTTATACGCCTATAAGACGAGTGATATCCTTTAACAGGTGTCCCGTCCTTTTTTTGCGGAAAATACACGGGGTTTTCAAAAGCGGTATGTCCGGTGGGGGTATGCTTCATCCATAATATGTTTTCCGCGGTATGCGGACGAGCATAATGCCACTTAATGTCTGATTTTTCACCCGCTTCAAGAGATGGAAGATTTCCGATCGCCTCTTGAACGGTAACTTTATGATCGCATTTTTGTGGCCAATTCCATATCGTACCTTTCTTGTTCATTTTTATTATGGCGCGCAATCTAACTTGCGGAACCCCATAATCCGAAGAATCGACGATTTTACTGTCAATATCGTATTCTTTGCCAAACTCCAAATTCAGTATTTCTAATACCGAACGCATTTTACCGTTATAATTGAGTTGTATTTTTAATAGAGTCGGCACATTTTCAATTAGAACATATGTTGGGTTCGTTCTAAAAATAGCCTTAACGACATAAGTGATTAGATAATTTCGAACGTCGGATTCTAACGAAGATTGCTCTCTGTTTTTTCCCGCAACGCTCATACCTTGGCAAGGTGGAGATGCTAAAAGAAAATCCAACGGCTTCGGCGCTGAATTTATAACATTTTCAAAAACAGATTCGTCAGTAATATCTCCGCAAATAACGTTTGTTTCCGGGGAAATGGCTTTGTACAAATCGGCTCTTGATTTTATCAATTCGTTTGCGACAACTATGTCTATACCCATGTCTTTGAAATAGGTTTCCCCGATGCCGGCGCTGGCGAATAATGAAATGCCTTTTAATCTTTTATTATTCATAAAATAACATCCATTACCTCTCCGATATTGCAGCGAAGCGCTGAACAAATCTTAATCATAACATCCATCGATACGGGCTCGTTATTGTTTAACTTTGTTAACGTCGTAGAGCCGATTCCTGTTTGCTCTTTTAAGTCTCTCTTTTTCATACCCAAATCAATTAGTTTTTTCCACAATTTAGTATACGATACCATATTGAACCGACCTTATCCTTCTTTTTTAACAATTATAACATATACTCGCCGATATTTTAAGTATAATCAACGATATTTCAAACAAAAAAACCGAAACGTCGGCGACAAGTCGGCTTGTATTCAAATTGAGAAAGACTTCAATGATCTTTATTTTCCTTAGAATAGTCCACGATGCACCACAAAAGCGTGAGATATTAACACTCTAGTTGAGCGCTTTTGGGAAAATAATACAGATTGTCTTATAGAAAACCAACATAGTCAGCCAACTCTGCTGATACGAGTCTTAATAGACCAAGGCTAACGAATATACTAAACTCAATATCAAGGGTATTCTTTATTGCTTTTCCTAAAGTTCCAATTTTACACAAAAGAATGTCATTTTTTGCTGGTTTAACACGTTCGATAAGCTTTTTGTGCTCTTCTTCCGAGATATACTTTATTCTTGTGAGATCAAAGAATCCTTTTGAAATGTTCTGAACAGAAAGAAATGGAACCCCAGAATTTACGTAATTTGGAGTTTTATGTGTTCCGTCACAAATAACACTTAAAATAGTACCAAGGCGACACCACTCCCACGAATTAGGAATGTCAAAAGGCACCTCTCCGGCTATGCTCACGGGCTCCGCATTTCCGACTTTCTCATAAGGAGTATTATCAGAACAATATGACTATTTGTGCCTTAGTTTTTTTCTTTCTTAATACTAGCAATTATCGTACTTTCGTGTTATACTATGAGAGCAGTTAAGGAAACTGACAGCTTTCGTTTGAAAGCTTGACTAACTAATCTTCTGGAATGCTGTTATGAGGATTGCCCTTTGAGGCTTATAGCAATAGGTCGCCCTATGGTTGGTCACATGATTTCCGATGCTGACTTTAATCATTAGAGGCAGAAAGCATCTTTTTCCGAATGGATTAAGATGAAACAAAACAGTATGGACCTTAACAGGGAAACTGCTATGCGTCTGTGGAATAAGACTTTTGGCAAAGAGACGAAGGTGAAGGATTTCGCTGGAAGGATGATGGCTAAGGGATCTTATAACGACCGTAATAGCGAATATGGATGGAATGTCGATCACATTCTTCCACAAAGTAGAGGTGGCAAAACTGCAGATTATAATTTGGTCTGTTGCCACATTTTAACAAATGACGAAAAAGCAGACAAATTTCCAGGGTTTGTCGCAAATAAGAAACGGTTCACAATCGTAAAGGTTGAGAACCATTACGAAATCAGGCCTGAAAAAGGATCTGCAAAAAAGGAAGAAAAACCTCAGACGGAAGAAAAATGGAACCTTTATGACTCTGCTTCTGGCATAAGGCTTTACAAGGCGTTTAAGGGCTTACAGAACAAGAAGAGATTCGTAGGGACTGTTGAAATCATTCTTGAAGGGATTGAAGGGGCTGATACAGCATTAACTGATTTCATTGAGGATTTGTTCATCAATGAGGATATTCAGTTCGCTGGAGGAGATAACAGTTATTATTCAGGAACAAAAGTAAGACTGTTAGTCAAAAATTATGAGATGCCCGATAATGCTGATGTTGATAATCTTCTTGATAAGTGCATTTTGCTGAACTCATATTTGTCATCATATTTTAAGCCTTTAGCTGTAATCGATGATTATTTCATCACTTACAGGCTTGATTGTTATAATGATAGAAGTGAGTTCTATAGTAAGGATGGCAGAGTTAGCTTTCCAAAACGATACAACCTTAAAAGTACTAATTGCAGACTGAAAATCAACGAATTAGTCATACACAACTCCTCTGCAAAAGAGAAGTTTGATGAATCGATTGGCTGGAACGAGGACGAGTTTCACGACTACAGTTACATTTACACAAAACTATCTGAAAATCTAGGTAAGGAGGTAAGCGGAAAGTAAGACTGCTTGATGTCTCTAGATTAAAGAATATTTTTAAAGGTGATGGGCGACAATCACCTTTTTTGATAAGAAAAAAGGAAAATATATTAATGAATAATATGTTGGAGTTGTGGGAAAATGTGTAATAATTTGAGGATGTGACCTGATTATTTATGATTTTTTATGGGAGATAATTATATGAGTGAGTATAATCGAAAAAACATAGTTTTTGGCACAATATCAATCATTATATCTTCAGTAATGTTGGTATTGTTTGTTGTGCCGTTCTTTGTCACTATGCTTAATGAACAGATAAGAATTGGTGAAGGTACTTTGCTAGATATCGCAGCTATAGCAATCTGGATTATTGAAGCATTGCTTGTTGTTCCATACACAATGTGCATTGTTTTCACTATCTTATCCATGATCAAAAAAGATAAGATTGTCAAAATAGTTATCAACATTTCGATATTATCTCTGAGTTTTATCATGCTACTTTTGGCGAATTTATGGATGTTCATTTAACTTGTTAGTTGTTGAGGAAAAAAATGAAACTAGTCGAAGAATTGTTTTTCAAATATACAGTTGTTGAAGAAAAACTTGTACCGTATGGATTTGTCAAGAATAATGAAATATATAGCTATAATCAACAAATTCACAATAAAGACTTTGAACTAAGAGTGAAGATTGAAAATGGCAATATAGATGCCAAATTATTCGATACTGAATTCAATGATGAATACGCACTTATTAACGTGGATACATCAGGCGGATACATAGCTTCGCTGAAAGAAGAGTGTAGCGCTGTACTGACTGACATAAGAGATAAGTGTTTCAAACTTGAGTATTTTGCATTTGCTCAGACAAACAGAATAGCTGAATTGTTTAAAGAAAAATATGGATCAATTCCGGAAGAAATCAAATTCGGTGGTTCATATATGAAAATTTTCCGTAATAATGAATCCAGAAAATGGATAGCTATTGTGATGTATACAAAGAAAAACAAAATAACCGGGACGAGTGAGGAAAAAGTAGAAATACTCGCACTCAATTTCAAAAATGAAGCGTTGGATCACAATGAACCAGGGTTGTATCATCCATATAAGAATAAGAACAAAAATTGGGTGTCCATCATAATGGATGATTCTTTAACTGATGAAGAAATCATGAAATATGTAGAAATCAGTTACAAGTATTCATTGACATAATAGAAAAGGTAAAAGAAAAAATATATTAGGGGAAAATATGATTTATAAGGATTATAAAGGGACAAAATTATCTGCATTAGGATTCGGAGCAATGCGTTTGCCGGTTGTCAACGGAGATGACAACATAGTAGATGAAGAGACATCTCTTCGTATGGTTGACACTGCCATGAAAAATGGCGTCAACTATTACGATACAGCATGGGGATATCATGGAGGCAACTCGGAAATTGTATTGAGCAAAGCACTGTCTAGATATCCAATAGACAGTTATAACCTTTCTTCCAAGTTTTCGGGGTACGATAGATCAAACTGGGGAAAAGTTGAAACTATTTTCAACAAACAACTAGAGAAGCTTGGCGTCGATTATTTCGACTTTTATCTTTTCCACAACGTGTGTGAAGTCAATAACCCATGATTGAAATCACGGGCTTGAAAAAGCAAGTGAAGAAATCAGCTACGGAAGTAGATTGTTGACTACCCTAAGTCTTGAGACAAAGACTACGTTGGTTTAATCATCACACCTGCGGACGTTTGTCCTAATCTGCAGCTCTGTGGTTCGTCATTAAAAGTCCTGATGGGTAGGGACGGTGTGGCGAACGAGTAAGTTTTACCAACATTGGGGAAGGGCACCTAACGGTCTGGTGTGTACCGGCTTACAGCATCAAAACACATCAAAAAACAAGGAAAGGATAAGCTGAGCGAAATGCCGGTATACGTGCAAGACATAAACGGACATCCACTGATGCCAACAGAACGCTTTGGCTGGGTCCGAAAAACATTAAAAACAGGAAAAGCAAAAGTTGTAAAAAGATGTCCGTTTACCATACGTCTCACATATGAGACAAAAACAAAAGTTATTCAACCAATAACACTTGGAGTGGACGCAGGTAGTGAACACATCGGATTATCTGCCAGCACAGAGACAAAAGAGTTGTATGCAACTGAAGTGGAAATGCGGACAGATATAACGAAGAATCTGTCCACGCGAAGAGAACAAAGAAGATTCAGACGCTATAGAAAAACACGATACAGAAAACCCAGATTTTCAAATCGTGTACATAGCAAAAACAAAGGATGGCTTGCTCCGTCAGTTGAGGCAAAGATTAATTACCACATTCAGGCAATAAAGGAAGTAATGCAAATACTTCCAATAGCAACAATAGTGATTGAAGTAGCTTCATTTGACACACAAAAGATAAAAGCCATTCTGGAAGGAAAACCCTTACCTGAAGGAACAGATTACCAGCATGGCGAGATGATGGATTTCTGGAATGTACGTGAATATGTACTCTACAGAGACAACCATACATGTCAGTGCTGCAAAGGCAAATCAGGGTGCAAAGAACTGAATGTTCATCACATCGAGAGTCGGAAGACCGGAGGAAATGCGCCGAACAATCTGGTTACTTTGTGTGAGACATGCCATAACCAATATCACAGAGGAGAGATAAAACTGCCAAAAACAATAAAGCGCAGTCAATCGCTTCGTGATGCTGCATTTATGGGAATAATGAGATGGACATTTTTTGACAGATTGAAAGATATGTATCCCGGAATGGTTACCTATACATATGGGTACATAACCAAGAACACGAGAATCACAAACGGATTGGAAAAGAATCATGCGACAGATGCTCTGTGTATAGCCAATCACCCAAAAGCAAAACGAGTTGAAAGTGTATTCATTCAAAAGAAAGTAAGACGACACAACAGACAGCTGCACAAGATGACAATACTGAAGGGTGGAATAAGAAAATCTAATCAGGCACCAAGAGAAGTCAAAGGATTCAGATTAAACGATAAGGTTATCTACAATGGACAAGAATGTTTTGTCCATGGAAGAAGAACATCCGGATATTTTGACCTCAGATTGATAGATGGAACAAAAGTGCATCCATTTGTATCGTGGAAAAACATACGTTTGTTGGAACACACAAACACAACATTAACACAGGAGGTAAGGCTCTCCTCCCACGACTGAAGTCACGGGTGTCCGAGCC
>JAEEKG010000024.1 GCA_016282315.1 Clostridiales bacterium
TAATTGTCAACTAAAATATTATTAATATAATATATATATTTTAGTGCCACATTTACCTTTCGTTTGTGCAAAATGCAACAATGCCCCTGCTGTGTTGCAGAGGCATTTGATTATTGTTATTCAGTAACAACTTCTGAAGAATTCTGACTTGATAAGAAAGCGTTGGATTTTGGTTCGACTGTAACGCCTCTGTAAGCGTCAAGTCCTGTTCCTGCTGGAATAAGTTTACCGATAATAACGTTTTCCTTAAGTCCGATAAGATGGTCAATTTTGCCCTTAATAGCGGCATCTGTGAGCATCTTTGTTGTTTCCTGGAACGATGCAGCTGACAAGAATGAATCTGTCTGCAGTGATGCTTTTGTAATACCGAGAAGAATCGGTGATCCTTCTGCTTTTCTGAGCATTGGCTCACCAGCGTCAATTCTGGCCTGAATTGCATCATTTTCTGTATCAAATTGAGTTACATCTATGACTGTTCCTTCAAGAAGTGAAGTGTCACCAGGATTTTCAACTTTAATCTTTCTTGTCATCTGATGCATGATAACTTCAATATGTTTATCACTGTTGCGGATATCCTGCAAGTGGTAAACTTTATGAACTTCACGAAGAATATAGTCATAAAGAGCGTCAATTCCGCTGATTCTGAGAACGTCAAGAAGATTGTAGCTTCCTTCAGTGAGAGCTTCGCCGACATTGACATGATCGCCGTCTTTGAACAATACCTTGGTTGCCATCGGTACAGAATATGTAACTTCTTCTTTTGTCTCATCATCTGAAACAACAATATTTCTGAAGCGCTTAACTTCATTGATCTTGATTGTTCCTGATACTTCTGACAGCGTTGCAACTCTCTTAGGTTTGCGTGCTTCGAACAATTCTTCAACTCTAGGAAGACCTTGAGTGATATCTGATTCTGTAGCAACACCACCTGAGTGGAACGTACGCATCGTAAGCTGTGTACCAGGCTCACCGATTGACTGAGCAGCTATAACACCAACTGCTTCGCCGACTGCTATTACAGCGCCGTTTGTCGAAGACAAATCTGAGCCGTAACAATGAGCACATACACCATATTTTGATTTACATTTGAGTATTGAGCGCAGGTGAACTTTCTTAACTCCGCTGTCAACAATTTCCTGAACTTTATCTTTGGAGATGAGTTCATTGTCTTTAACGATAACTTCACCTGTTGTCGGATTGACGATATCTCCGATTGCAAATCTTCCCGGAAGACGTTCTGCAAGCGGTTCGATAACTTCGTTTCCGTCCATGAGGTCGTAAACCCAGATACCTTCTTTTGTTCCACAATCCTCTTCTCTGACAATAACATCCTGTGAAACGTCAACAAGACGTCTTGTAAGGTAACCGGAGTCTGCAGTTTTAAGAGCTGTATCTGAAAGTGTTTTACGTGAGCTACGAGCACCGGTAAAGTATTCGAGTTCTTTCAAACCTTCACGGAAGTTAGATCTAATCGGTATTTCGATTGTTCTACCTGTAGCTGTCTGCATCAAGCCTCTCAATCCGGCGAGCTGACGAATCTGACCGATACTACCACGGGCACCGGAGTCAGCCATCATCTTGATAGGATTGAATCTTGACAAGTTGTCTTCAAGAGCTTTTGTAACATCTTTTTCAACCTGTTCCCAAACCTGAATTACGTTGTGATAACGTTCATCATTGGACAGGAAACCACGGTTGTATTGTTTGTGGATTTTTTCTATCTGTTCATCTGCTGCAGCCAAAATTTGAGCTTTAGCTTCCGGAACAACTACGTCACTTATAGCAATTGAAATAGCTGCCTTGGTAGAATATTTGAAACCATTTGCCTTGATGTTATCAAGAACATTTGCTGTTGTCTCAATATCATGCTTTTTAATTGTTTCATTAATAATCTTACCGAGCTGTTTCTTGCCAACTGTGTAGTTGACTTCAAGATCAAATTCTGTTTCAGGGTTTGTTCTGTCAACAAAACCAAGGTCTTGAGGAACAGATTGGTTAAATATCAATCTACCTAAAGTAGCATCGATAATGCCAGATTTTTTAACACCATCTACTTCTTTTTCAACTCTGACTTTTATAGGAGCATGAAGTCCGAGATAACCATTTGAATAAGCCATCATAGCCTCATCGAAATTGCGGTATACTCCGCCTTCACCAGGTTCGCCGGCTCTGTCAATTGTAAGCCAATATGATCCCATAACCATGTCCTGAGAAGGCATGTTTACTGCCTTACCATCAGCAGGTTTGAGGAAGTTGTTAGCAGACAACATCAAGAATCTTGCTTCTGCCTGAGCTTCGTTTGAAAGAGGTACGTGTACAGACATCTGGTCGCCGTCGAAGTCTGCGTTAAATGGTGTACAAACAAGAGGATGGAGTTTGATTGCTCTACCTTCTACCAATACAGGTTCAAATGCCTGAATTGAAAGTCTGTGCAATGTAGGAGCTCTGTTAAGCATAACAGGGTGATCCTTAATAACGTTTTCAAGAGCGTCGTATACTTCAGGTACTGCTCTTTCAACCTTTTTCTTAGCATCCTTGATGTTTGCTGCGTTTTGTGTCTCAACGAGTCTCTTCATTACGAATGGTTTGAACAATTCAAGAGCCATTTCTTTTGGAAGACCGCACTGATAAATCTTAAGTTCCGGACCGACAACGATAACAGAACGTCCTGAATAGTCAACACGCTTACCGAGCAAGTTCTGACGGAAACGTCCCTGCTTACCTCTGAGCATTTCGGACAGAGATTTCAAAGGTCTGTTGCTTGTTCCGCCTGTTACAGGTCTGCCTCTTCTACCATTATCTATGAGAGAGTCAACTGCTTCCTGAAGCATTCTCTTTTCGTTTCTTACAACGATTTCAGGAGCATGGAGCTCTTTCATCTTTTTAAGTCTGTTGTTTCTGTTGATAACTCTTCTATAGAGATCATTCAAGTCTGATGTTGCAAATCTTCCGCCGTCAAGCTGAACCATAGGACGGATTTCCGGTGGAATTACCGGAAGAATATCGAGTATCATCCATTCAGGTCTGTTTCCGGATTTTCTGAATGATTCTACTACTTCAAGTCTTTTTACAACACGAACTTTTTTCTGACCTGTTGAGTTTTCAAGTTCTGCTCTCAATTGTTCTGACAATTCATCGAGATCGATTTCTGACAAAAGCTGTTTGATAGCTTCAGCGCCCATTCCAACCTTGATGTCATGTTCATATCTTTCAAATACTTCGTCGTATTCTTTAGATGTGAGAATGGTCTTTTTCTCATATGGAGTTGTACCAGGATCCAAAACGATATAGTTTGCAAAATACAGAACTTTTTCAAGTTTCTTAGGAGTAACATCAAGAATCAAACTCATTCTTGATGGGATAGAATGAACATACCAGCTGTGTGCAACAGGAGTTGCAAGTTCGATATGACCCATTCTTTCACGACGGACCTTCTTTGTGGTAACTTCTACGCCGCACTTTTCGCATACTTTGCCTTTATAGCGGATACGCTTATATTTGCCGCACAAACATTCCCAGTCTTTTGTAGGTCCAAATATTTTTTCACAGAACAAACCATCTTTTTCAGGTCTTTGTGTTCTGTAGTTTATTGTTTCAGGTTTTGTTACTTCGCCGTGTGACCAGCTCTTGATCATCTCAGGAGAAGCCAACCCTATTTTGATGGAGTCAAATGTCATATTTTCGTTCATATTATTCGCCTCCTTCAATCTTCATACTCATCATCGTAGTTGTCATCTACGTTTTCTTCCAAGCCAACTCTTTCAGCATCCTCATCAGGATTATCTGTGTAAGAGAAGCCTTCGTTGTCTTCAAATACTTCTTCGTTTTCCTCATAAGCACTATCTTCTGATTCAACGATATTCGGCATCTGAATAGCGGATTCTTCAAGTTCTGAAAGAACAATTTCATTTCCTTCTTTATCGAGCACTTTTACATCGAGTGCAAGAGACTGAAGTTCCTTAACCAATACTTTGAATGATTCAGGAACACCTGCGTTTGAAATGTTTTGTCCTTTGACAATTGCCTCATAAGCCTTAACTCTTCCTGAGACATCGTCGCTCTTGAATGTCAAAATTTCTTGTAGTGTATAAGCAGCTCCGTATGCTTCGAGAGCCCAAACTTCCATTTCTCCGAAACGCTGACCGCCGAATTGAGCTTTACCGCCCAAAGGCTGTTGTGTTACCAAGGAGTATGGACCTGTGCTTCTTGCGTGGATCTTATCATCAACGAGGTGGTGGAGCTTGAGATAGTACATTATACCGACAGTAACCGGGTTATCAAATGGTTCTCCTGTACGTCCGTCGTAGAGAATGCACTTTCCGTCTTCTCTTAATCCAGCTTCTTTCAGAGCTTCTGTTATGTCTGATTCTTTTGCACCATCGAAAACAGGAGTCATAACTTTGATTCCGAGTTTCTTAGCTGCAATTCCAAGGTGAACTTCAAGTACCTGTCCGATGTTCATACGTGAAGGCACGCCCAATGGGTTAAGAACTATATCCAATGGAGTTCCGTCTTCCATGTACGGCATATCTTCAGGCGGCAAAATTCTGGAAACAACGCCTTTGTTACCATGACGTCCAGCCATCTTGTCTCCGACAGATATCTTTCTCTTCTGAGCAACGTAAACTTTAATCTGCTCGTTTACTCCGGCAGGAAGTTCATCGCCGTTCTTTCTTGAATATCTATGGATATCTATTACGGTACCATATTCACCATGACGCATCTTAAGAGATGTGTCTCTAACTTCGTTAGCTTTTTCACCGAAGATTGCTCTCAGAAGTTTTTCTTCTGCAGTCAGATCTGTTTCACCCTTAGGTGTAACTTTACCGACAAGAATATCTCCTGTCTTAACTTCAGTACCAATTCTGACTACACCTGTAGCGTCAAGATCTTTTAATGTATCTTCACTGCTGTTAGGAATTTCTCTTGTGAACTGTTCCGGTCCGAGCTTTGTATCTCTTGTCTCAATTGAGTATTCTTCAACGTGGATTGATGTGTAAACATCATCACGAACAAGTCTTTCATTGAGCAATACAGCATCTTCGTAGTTATAACCTTCCCAAGACATGAATCCTACAAGAGCATTCTTACCAAGGGAAATTTCACCGCCGCTTGTTGCGGGACCATCAGCAATAACATCACCAACTTTTACTCTTTCACCAACTGAAACGATTGGCTTTTGGTTGATGCATGTGCTCTGGTTTGAACGTTTGAACTTAATGAGTTTGTATGTGTCTTTTTCGCCGTTGTCTAATCTGACATCAACATAATCTGCGCATACATATTCAACAACACCTTCGCGCTTACAAATAACACAAACACCAGAGTCGATTCCGGCTTTGTATTCCATACCTGTAGCAACGATCGGTGAGTCTGTAACAAGAAGCGGAACTGCCTGTTTCTGCATGTTTGAACCCATCAATGCACGAGCGTTATCGTCATTTTCAAGGAAAGGAATTGAACCTGTAGCTACAGAAATAAGCATTTGAGGTGAAACGTCAACGTAGTCAGCTTTTTCAGCAGCTACTTCGATGATTTCATCTTTGAATCTTGCTACAACCTTCTTGTTGATGAAGTGTCCCTCTTTGTCGAGAGGTTCATTTGCCTGAGCTACGATGTAATCGTCTTCAACATCAGCAGGCATGTATATAACTTCATCTGTAACAACGTTTTTCTCCTTATCTATTTTGCGGAAAGGAGCCTCAATGAAACCATAGTCATTGATTTTTGCGTAAGTTGCAAGATAAGAGATAAGACCTATGTTAGGACCTTCAGGAGTCTCGATAGGACAAATACGACCATAGTGAGTGTAGTGAACGTCACGAACTTCAAATGATGCTCTGTCTCTTGAAAGACCGCCAGGACCAAGTGCTGAAAGACGACGTTTATGTGTCAATTCAGCAAGCGGGTTGTTTTGATCCATGAATTGTGACAATGGAGATGATCCAAAGAATTCACGGATAGCCGCAGCGATAGGACGGATATTGATCAAGGACTGAGGTGAGTAGTTTTCATCAGCTACGGTCATACGTTCCTTGATGATCTTATCCATTCTGGAGAAACCGATTCTCAACTGATTCTGAACGAGTTCACCTACGCAACGGATTCTACGATTGCTCAAGTGGTCTATATCATCAGTTGATCCAATATTGTGTGAAAGACAAATCAGGTAGTTGATAGATGTGAAGATATCTTCCTTTGTGACATGATGAGGAGAAAGTTCTGCTGCTCTGTCTTTAGCTATCTTCTTAACTTCATCAACATCGCCATTTGCCTGTTCAAGGATTTCTGAGAATAAGTCGAGTTTAACTTTTTCGTTGATACCGACATCTCTCAAACTGATTCCGAATACCTTTTCAGGATCAATCATCTTGTTTGTGAAGACTTTGCACTCTAAATCTTCATTGTCTTTAATGAATACTTCATAAACGCCGGCATCTTCAATCTTGATTGCGTCATCTATGCTGAGTGTTGTGCCTTTTTCAAACAGAAGTTCGCCTGTTATAGGGCTGATAACGTCACGTGAAACTGTATGTCCAGCTATACGTCTTCCGAAAGCAACCTTTTTGTCAAATTTATATCTTCCTACTGCGCCTATGTCATAACGTCTGTTGTCAAAGAACAAAGCAGAAAGAAGTGTTTGAGCACTTTCAACGGTAGCAGGTTCACCCGGACGAAGTCTTCTGAATATATCTTTCAAAGCTTCTTCATACTCTGATGTTCCGAATTGCGCTGCGTTCTTTTTCATTTCATCTTTTTCAAGTGTTTCAGCGAGTTTGGGGTCATCACCAAACTTTTCCTTGATTCCGATGTCAGTAGAAGTTGTCTCATCTAAAGCTCTGATGAGTGTAGTAATGGGCAATTTACGGTTCTTGTCGATGTGAACATAAATGATGTCGTTTGCATCAGTCTCATATTCAAGCCAAGCGCCGCGGTAAGGAATTACGCTGCCGAGGTATATAACTTTTCCAGTCTTGTCTACCTGTGTGTCATAATACATACCAGGTGAACGGACAAGCTGAGATACTACTACACGTTCAGCACCGTTTATTACGAATGTTCCGTTATCTGTCATCAGTGGGAGATTTCCCATGAAAATCTCTTCTTGTTTCACTTCGCCTGTTTCGCGGTTCAAAACTCTGACAGTTACGATGAGACGCGATTCATAGTTGACATCACGTTCTTTACATTCTTCAACCGGATATCTAGGTGTTGGGTCAATTTTGTAGTCGACAAATTCAACAACTAATTTTCCCTGGAAATCCTCAATGGGAGATACATCCTCAAGTACCTCTTTAATGCCTTGTTCGCAAAGCCATTTGTAGGATTTAATCTGGACATCCAAGAGATTCGGCATATCGATTACGCTATCGATCTTCGCAAAACTCTGTCTAACCTTTTTACCAACTTGAACTGGTTTTGTTCTCAAAATTTATCACTCCATTCGCTTACTTTATTTCCCCCGACCAGATTGCTCTGAAAGGAAACCGAATCCTAAAAAATTTCGGATTTTCGGAGAGATTCAACCATCAATTCGGATTGTGTGAAAACGAGCCTGAAACCACTCTAAAATCCACAAAAAGCGATATTGGGTCATTGTAATGCAATTTACAAATATATCACCCGTCAAGTCAAATGTCAACAACTTTTTTAAAGTATATTAATAAATTCGCGCAAAAGTATTTTTCTTTTGTGCGCGGTGAATTGACTTTTATATCCCCTGAGAATATAATTGTTGTATAAAAATGCTTAACAAAGCAATCTCATAAGATTGGAACAATTGGTAAAAAGATAATGGAATGGACATCACTTAACGATTTGCGTGAATCGTATCTGAAATTTTTTGAATCAAAAGGTCACCTTGTACACAAGAGTTATTCCCTGGTACCCGAGAACGACAAAACACTTCTTTTGATCGTTGCAGGCATGGCACCTTTGAAAAAATATTTCACAGGAGAATTAACACCTCCGAGAAGAAGAATGACTACATGTCAGAAATGTATCAGAACAAATGACATTGAAAATGTCGGATACACGGCCAGACATGGAACATTTTTTGAAATGCTCGGCAATTTCTCATTTGGAGATTATTTCAAAAACGAAGCTCTTCCATGGGCTTGGGAATATCTCACTGAAGTACTAAAGATACCGGAGGAGAAACTCTGGCCTTCAGTATATGAGCAAGATGATGAAGCGTATTCAATTTGGAAAGACAAGATTGGTGTAAGAGAAGATCACATCGTTCGTCTTGGTAAAGATGACAATTTCTGGGAACTAGGCGCAGGCGCTTGCGGACCTTGTTCGGAAATATATTTTGACCGCGGAGAAAAATACGGATGCGGAAAACCCACATGTAAGCCCGGTTGCGACTGCGACAGATACATGGAAATCTGGAACAACGTATTTTCACAATTTGAGTCCGATGGCGAAGGTCACTACACTGAACTGAAATCAAAGAATATAGACACCGGTATGGGCTTGGAAAGATTGGCTTGCGTCATGCAGGGCGTAGACAATATGTTCGAAGTCGATACAATTCAGAACATCCTGAAAGCAATCAGCGACAGAGCGAAAGTCAAATATAAAGACAATCCTAAATCTGACGTTTCTTTGAGAATCATAGCTGACCACACTCGTGCTTCGGCATTCTTAATAGGAGACGGCGTAATGCCATCCAATGAAGGCAGAGGTTATGTCCTCAGAAGACTCATGAGACGTGCTTGCCGTCATGGAAAACTATTGGGAATTGAGGGCGCATTCTTAGGCGACATCATAGAAGTTGTAGCACACGAGAACTTAAAAGCTTATCCCGAACTCACAGAAAAGCTCGACTACATCAAGAAAATTGCAATGATGGAAGAAGAGAGATTTGATGCTACGGTTGAATCGGGAATGAATGTTCTTGAACAATTGACTGCTGATGCTAAACGTAATAGCAAAGATAAGTTGGCCGGAGCTGACGTATTTAAATTGTCAGACACTTATGGCTTTCCTATAGATTTAACTAGAGAAATTGCAACTGAAAACGGACTCGGAATAGACGAAGAAGGTTACAAAGAATGCCTGAATGCTCAGAAAGAAAGAGCAAGAGCAGCAAGAGGCAACATAAGCGGTTGGGCAGACAACATGAAATCATTGTTCGCTGAACTCCCTCAGACCGAATTCAAAGGTTATGAAACACTTGAGTGCCAAGCAAAAGTTGTAGCTATACTTGATGCTGACACCATGCAAAAACAAGATATTTCTTCTGAAAAATCAGTCATCATTACAGATGTAACACCTTTCTACGGCGAAGGCGGCGGCCAGGTCGGAGATAAAGGCACTATTGAAGGCGCAAACGGAAAAGCTACTGTTTATGACACCAGAAAAAATGACGGTGTATTCATTCACTTCTGTGACATTACAAATGGCTCATTCTCAGTAGGAGATGTTGTAACATTAACTGTAAGCAGTGACTCTAGATGCGCAACTGCAAGAAACCACAGTTCGGTACACCTTTTGGATGCCGCATTAAGAGAAGTTTTAGGTGAACATGTCAGACAGGCAGGCTCATATGTAGATGAAAATGAAGGAAGATTTGACTTCACTCATTTTGCCCCGATGTCAAAAGAAGAAATTGACAAAGTCGAAAAACTTGTAAACCAGAAAATTCTTGAAAATCTCAATGTTTCAACCGAAGTGATGGACATAGAATCAGCTAAAAAATCCGGTGCTATTGCTCTGTTCGGTGAAAAGTACGGAGATTATGTAAGAGTTGTAAAAATGGGAGATTTTTCAAGTGAACTTTGCGGAGGAACTCACGTATCTTCAACAGGAAGCATCGGATTATTCAGAATCGTTTCTGAAAGTTCAGTTGCAGCAGGCACAAGAAGAATTACTTCTGTCACAGGTTTCAAAGCATATGAACAATCTAAGTGCGAATCAGAATTGCTCAAAGAAATAGAGCTCACGCTGAAGGCTAATAACCAAACTGAGATAGTAGGCAAAATTACAGCTCTTCAGAATGATTTGAAGAAAGTTAAAAAAGATTTGGAAGACAGCCAGGTCAAGAATGCAGCTGCTCAGACTGATGAAGTAATGAGCAAAGCAATCGAAGTAAACGGATTGAAGGTAGTTACAATGAAGACTTCCCTGCCATCTGATACTTTGAGAACTCTGTCAGATAACATCAAATCTTCTCATGACAATGTAGTTGCTCTTCTGTCTACAAACGCTAATGACAAGTTGACACTTGTTTGTGTATGCGGCAAAGAAGCAATTGCAAAAGGCGCAAAAGCCGGTGATCTTATTAAATCTGTATGCAAAATAGTCGGCGGAGGCGGTGGCGGAAGACCTGACAGCGCAACTGCAGGCGGCAAAGATGAGTCCAAATTAGATGAAGCATTCAAAGCATTTGCTGAAATGGTTTCATCATCAACATAACAAAAAAAATTAAGGAGATAATCAAATGGCTAAAGACAAATCAAAAAAGACCAGCATTTGGGCCGAGTTTAAAGCCTTTATTTCACGTGGAAACATCGTGGATATGGCTGTCGGTGTTGCTGTTGCTACAGCGTTTACAGCTATCGTAACCGCTTTCACTAAAGGTTTTGTTTCACCACTTATCGGTTTAATTACCGGAGGAACAGACCTTACAGCTTTCAAACTTGTAGTTAAAGAAGCTGTCATTTCACCGGAAGGTGTTGTAACACAAGAAGAAGTTGCTTTCCTCTGGGGCGCATTCATTCAGGCAATTATTGACTTCTTAATCATTGCTGCTGTTATGTTCCTCATTCTAAAAGCATTTGCTGCTGCTTCAGCTAAAACACGTGCTTTGAAAGACAAAATGCAGGCTGATGAAATCGCTGCTGCTAAAGCCGCTGAAGAAGCTAAAGCTGCTGAAGAAGCTAAGGCTGCTGAAGAGGCTAAGGCTGCTGAAGAAGCTAAGGCTGCTGCTGAACAGGCAAGAAAAGATGAAGAACTTGCTCTTCTCAGAGAAATTGCTGCTTCAGTAAAGAAATAATCTATGAGCGATTGCATTTTTTGTAAAATAGTAAATGGTGACATCCCGTCTTCAAAAGTTTATGAAGATGATTGTGTATTAGCTTTTAATGACATTAATCCCCAGGCTAAAGTTCATTTTCTTGTAATCCCGAAAAGCCATATAGGTTCTGTTGATGAAATTAATGAGAGCAATTCAAATGTTGTTTCACATATTTTTACAACAATTCCCAAAATTGCTAAAAAAGTCGGATTAACAAATGGTTACAGGGTAATAACCAACTGCGGTCAGGATGGTTGTCAATCAGTTAAACACTTACATTTCCATGTGCTTGGCGGAGAACAGTTGTCCGAAAAAATGGCATAAATAATTC
Source organism: Clostridiales bacterium (assembly GCA_016282315.1). Lineage (GTDB taxonomy): Bacteria > Bacillota > Clostridia > Oscillospirales > CAG-272 > CAG-841. Next base: position 11,355 of record JAEEKG010000024.1, read on the forward strand.
AGCCGATCAACTTGTCGTTGATCGGCTGTCTTTTTTTAATCTGCTTTTTGTAATTTTGCGTATGTGGCCATCATTCTTTTTGTTCCCACACTGTCGAAGGCAATCTCGTAAAGAACATCAGCTCCCATTTCTTTAACAGATAAAACTGTTCCTAATCCAAACAAAACATGTTTGACTCTTGCTCCTTCTTCGAAAGTTACAAGTTCACTTGGCTTTGTCATACCAACCTTGTTGCTAGGATTAGATTGAACAAACAATTCACCTGAAATTCTGGGCGGGTGTTTCATGGTCCTTGGCTCCGAATAGTCACTTCTCATGAAAGTCCTTGATCTGTCATATTCAGTCTTCTTGTTTTCGTCATCAATTTCATCTATGAATCTGGATGGATTGTTGAACACGGTGCTTCCATATAGTGTTCTTTCCCTGGAATATAAGAGGAATAGTCTTTCTTTAGCTCTTGTTATAGCGACATAAGCAAGTCTTCTCTCTTCTTCCAGTTCTGCCGGGTCAAGCGCATTCTTTGATGACGGGAACAAATCTTCTTCCATGCCCGGAACAAAAACACACGGGAACTCCAACCCCTTTGCGCTGTGAATAGTCATCATGACAACTGCATCCGAACTAGAATCATAGTCATCAACATCAGAAACGAGTGACACGCTTTCAAGAAATCCTTGCAAAGTTGGTTCTTCGTTTTCTTTTTCATACTCAATAGCAGTTGAGATGAGTTCTTCTACATTTTGCAGTCTGTCTTTTGATTCTTCATCATTTGAAGCAGAAAGCATCTGCCTGTAACCTGTTTTCTCAATCGTGTTTCTGACCAAATCAGAAACAGATAATTTTTCAGCATCTTCTCTCAATTCGTTTATCAAATTGATGAAAGGAACAAATTTCGATTTGGATTTTGCTATGGATATGTGATTGTCAGCGTGCACCATAACATCAAATACGCTTTTTTCTTCGTATTCGGAAATCATGGTAACTGACGACATTGTAGAATCGCCTAGTTTCCTCTTCGGCTCATTAACAATTCTCAACAAGTGATAACTGTCATCAGGATTGGAAATGACAAACAAGTACGCCAAAATATCTTTTATTTCTTTTCTGTCGTAAAATTTGTGTGATCCTAAAATCCTGTATGGTATTCCGCTCTTAACAAAAACACTTTCCAATGCATTTGATTGTGCATTTGTTCTGTAGAGGACTGCAAAGTCATTGTATCTCTTCTTGTCTTTCAGCATTATTTCCAGAATCTTGCTGATAATGAACTTTGCTTCATCATTTTGATTGTCAACTTGTCTTACAAAGACTTTCTCGCCTTCATCTCCGCTTGTCCAGAGGTTCTTTCCTCTTCTTCCGTAATTGTTCTTTATTACAGAATTTGCTGCAGAAAGAATATTTTGAGTAGACCTGTAATTCTGCTCCAATTTTACTATCTTGACATCCGGATACTGATCATCAAAATGAAGGATGTTCTCGATAGTAGCTCCTCTGAATTTATATATGGACTGGTCATCATCACCTACAACCATTATGTTCTTGTATCCGCTTGCCATCAATTGAGCAAACTCAAATTGAGCAAAATTCGTATCCTGGAATTCGTCAATGCATATGTATTTGAATTTGCGTTTGTAGTAATCCAGTATTTCTTTGTTGTTTCTCAAAAGCAATACTGTCTTCATGATGATGTCATCAAAATCAACCGCACCGTTTTCTTCCAGTTTCTTCTGATAAGCTGAATATACAAGTGAAGTCTTTTGAAGTTTGTAGTCATTTCCTACTTCATCGTCAAACTCTTTGGTTGTTATTAATTTATCCTTTGCTCTACTGATTTCATTTTTCAAATACTTGACAGTAAATACTTTTTCGTCGATGTCATATTCTTTACAAATTGAACTGATCAATTTCTTAGAATCATCTTCATCAAAAATTGAAAATCCGGGAACCAATCCGGCTTTTTCACAATTTGATCTCAGTATTCTTAAACACATGGAATGGAATGTTCCGCACCATATATCTTCAGATTGTTCACCAACTATTGTTGACAATCTGTTTTTCATTTCTCCCGCCGCTTTATTGGTAAACGTGATTGCAAGAATTTCCCATGGTTTGCATGTTGAACATGCGAATTGGTCTAAATCCTCATTTGTAACAACGGAGCTTTTTTCCAGGTTTTCCAATTCTTTGATTTTTTTGTCATCAATGCCTTCAGGGACAATGTCACTGTAGTAAGCATTGCCGTATCTAACAATATAACCGATTCTTTCAGTAAGAACTTTTGTTTTTCCGGATCCTGCACCTGCCAAAACGAGCAATGGCCCATTAACCGTAAACACAGCTTCTCTTTGCATTTCATTGAGATAGCTGTATTTCAAATCAAAAAGATTTCTTTTTAAAGCATTGTATTTTTTCACCAAAGAATTATCCATTGCATACCCCACGCGACGTCATATATATTAATTATACATCATAGATACATTATATTCCACATAAAAATTATATGTAAAAGACGTTTTTTTGCAAAAAAATAGCCGTGGCAACCACGGCTATCGCTTTATATATTATCATTCATAATCATCAGCTTCGGTTTCATCACTTGACATCTTTTTTCTGACAATCAAGTAAACAACTACTCCGGCAGCTATTACTAATGTAACAATGATCATAACTATAGGAAGTGTATAATTCTTGACCTGTTTGCCTGTGTCGACAATTACAAGCGGTGTATCTTCTACAAGACCACCTGAAAATGTTCCTTCAGCGCCCGGTTTAACAGTTATAGTAACAACACCATCTTTGTTTTTGATGTAACTAGAATCCATCTTTCTGAGTCCCTGAGAAGAAACATACCAAACGGACAATACTGAATTTGAGTACCCTTCTCCGACTTGAATTCTTATCTCATTAGATGAGTCAATACTTCTGTATTCTTTGTCTACATACATCAATGTCTTGACGGAATCAATAACTTTGCCAAGCCCATTTGCTTCCAATTGATCGGCATATTCTTTTACTTCATTGTTGTATTCTTCTTCACTCAAATGCCAATACAGGAAATACGCATCTGTAGCAGCTGTTCCGTCAATGATAACTGTGCCTCCGTTGTTCTCCATTATGACAACAAGTTTTCCATTATTGTTAGAAGTAACAGTTATCTTGATTCCTTCTTCTTCATTGACCCTTGTTATTACTTTTCCGTCTTCACTGACTGTTTCCTTGTAAGAATAACCGGTCGATGGCATGACAATCTTCTCTTTTGTATGACATGTGCTGCATTCTCTTTCCATGTAGCCATCTTCCAGACTTGTTGGCTGTTCAACTACTTTCCATGAACTCCATTTATGGTAAGAAGCATCTGCTGACAGAGTTTTCTTTTCGGTTTTGCCACAAACTGTACATTCTCTTTGTTGATATCCATTGTCAACACATGAAGGTTCTTTTTCTGTTTTCCACTCACTCCAGGAGTGTCCGTGAGCCTTCATATCTTCTGTTTGCTCAGTGTATGTGTCTCCACAAACGGAACAAGTATATTTCTTGTGTCCATCCTCTGTACAAGTCGGCTTAACATCTTCTGTCACTTCGTATTTGTGTCCACCTAAAGAAGGTAAAGTTTCTCTCTCGGTTTCGCCGCATACTGAACAAACTCTTTGCTTGTATCCGCTGGTGGTACAAGTAGGTTCCTGAACAACTGCCCACTCACTCATCTGATGTCCTTTTGATTTCAATTCTTCTGGAACTTCAGTGTATGAATCACCGGTTATGGAGTTTACGTAAAGGTTGTATCCATCTTCATAACAGGTTGGAAGAACTGTTTGGGTCAAAACATATTTACCTACAACAAATTCTTCGCCCTTTTTATAGGTCATATAAATGTTGTCGCCGTCGACAGATTGATACAATGCATATCCCTCGTCTGTGTCAGTAGCCGGAACAATGATTAATTTCATTGAGTAATCTTCATATTTTGATTCGGCAACTGCCTCGAACAGATTTAATTTATCCGTATCTATGTTATATGCATAATATACTCCGTTTTCAGGATAAACACGGTAAACATAACCAGCTGGAAGCGGAATTAATGATACTGATCCGCATACATCGCAAACATATTGAGCGCGTCCTGCTTCCGTTGCTGAAGGATAGACAAGCAGTCTTTCTATTGGAGCCTGAGTATATACATGCTCTGTTTTAGGTGTTTGTTGTGTTGCAAGGATGCTTCCGCATATGTCGCAATATTGTGTCAATAAACCATAATTTGAGCAAGAAGCTTGTTCTGTTGTTTTCCAGGAAGTTTTAGCGTGTAAACAAACTGCATAAGATAATGTCTTTTCCAAATCAATTTCTTTTGAATTTGTTCCGCATGTATATATTTTTCCGCTAACATTCAAATTGGACTTCGTTCCTGGATTAATTCCTTCAACTACGTTGAAAGACATAACCAATGTCATAGTGCATAAGAAATCATTGGATTGTCTCTGAGGAATATAAACTGACAAATTACCATCAGACAATTCTTTTGTGTCAACCAATACAACATCTGTCTTGGTAGCAGTAGTTCCAAGAAAAACTGATGTGGCGTTTACAGATGAATAAGACAAAATACTCTTTTCCCAAGAAATAGTTAAATATCCACCGCAAACTTTGGTTTCAAAAACGCTGATGTTTGTAGGGATTGTAATCATGACCGTTGCAACAGAAAGCTTACTGTCAAAGTTAATAGACACATTTGGTGTCACATCAATCTTGTTTGATGATTGTACATCATCGTTGTAAGTAAATGCATAGCAACTGCAGGTAAAGATAAACATTATACACAACACCATTGCAGTTATTATTGTTACACGCTTTCCGTTCATAATATCTCCAATCGGACAATCAGTCCAAATAAATTCAATATAAGTAATTATATATTATATATCATGGTATTTTTTTGTCAAGAAAAACAACCCCAAATAATTATTTTGTACATTATTGTATGGTGTCGTTCTCTCTCTGAAGAACATTTTTATAGAATACTCGATTTCTTTGTGATATAATTAATTGTTGTGATATAAAAGGAAAGAAGCATCAAAAAAATGCTCTCCTACACCATTTTCAAAAAGGCATGCGTATGATAATCGATTTAAAAACAGGACTTGAAACACAATTGAATAAAGACCAGACTTTGTCATGCGCAGTTGGCAATTTTGATGGAGTTCACATTGGTCATCACAAACTCATAACAGAAGCAAAAAACCTGATGGGTGCAGACAATAGTGCCGCATGGACATTCAAACTTCACCCAAGAATATGTATGGGCGATTCCAATGCAAAAAGATTGAGTTCAGTTGACCAAAAACTCGAACAATTTGCCTTGGCAGGATTGGATTATGCGATTTTGGAAGACTTTACCCAAGTTCGTGATATGAGTCCTAAAGATTTTGTTTCAGACTTACTCTTTTCAAAATGCAATGTTAGACATGGCGTTTGCGGATACAATTTCAGATTTGGAAAGAACGCAGAAGGAACAGAACTAGATTTTAAAAAATACTTTGAAGAATTAGGAGCTTGCGCAACAATAGTTGATCCCGTCATTTTGGATGGGAACGTAGCTGTAAGCTCCTCGTTGATAAGAAAGCTTATAGAAGAAGGAAATATAAAAAAAGCCAATAGATATCTTGGCCACCCGTTTTCAATAAAACTTCCGGTTACCGAAGGAAGAAAACTAGGAAGAAAAATCGGCATCCCGACTATTAATCAGGTGTTCCCCGAGTACTATGCAATTCCAAAACACGGTGTTTATGTGTGCAGTTGTATGGTCGAAGGAAAAAACCACATTGGTGTTTCAAACGTTGGAATAAGACCTACAATTGATCCCACAACAACTGTAGTTAATTGCGAGACTCACATAATTGATTACAGCGGCTGGTTATACGGCAAAGTAGTAGATGTTCAATTCCACGATTTTCTGAGACCTGAAACAAGGTTTTCATCCATAGATGAGTTAGTATCACAAATTCACAAAGACATAGAAACGGCAAAAAAATATTCCGAAATCGAGCGAACAAGCCCATGAGAATAAAGAAGATCTTTTGTGCGCTGATGGCACTGTTGTTTTTGTTTTTGACATGTTCTTTTGTGATGGCCGGAGAGTATCAGGATGGTCTTTACTCTCAAAATGCTTGCGTTTTCAATGTAGAATACCACAAAATGGTTTACGGAAAAAACGAAACGGCAAAAGTATCTCCAGGTCAAACAGCAAAAATTATGACAGCGATTATTGCTCTTGACTATTACAAATCAAATTTGAATTCATTGGTTAAAGTATCATCTGACGCTCTTAAGGGAATATATAAAACCACAGTTCTGGACTTAAAAGCAGATGAAGAAATACCTGCAATTGACCTGATCAATTCCATGATGATTTCAGGAGCCAATGATTCAGCAAATGCCTTGGCAATAGCAATATCAGGCTCGATAAATAGTTTTGCAAAACTGATGAATGATAAAGCCGTCGAATTGGGTGCGGAAAACACTCATTTCACCTGCCCTACAGGTCTTGATGGTAAAGATGCTTACACCACCGCTTATGACATTGCCCTGATATCCTCCCATGCTTATTCGATGGATGGATTTCTGGACATATGTAACACAAAAGCATATACTACTTCAAAAACAAATTTGAGCGATTCAAGAAGGGTTTTTACGAGAAATTATCTCATTTCATCAGGCACAACGGCAAAATATTACAACACTGACGCAAGCGGCATTTTGATAGGATATACTGATGACTCCCAATGGTGTCTTGTCACTTCTCCCAAAAGCGGTTCTTTCAAATATGTAGTTGTTTGTATGAACTGCAAAGAGTCGGAATCCATTAACGTGTACTACGATGGAACAAACCTAATCAAGTGGTGTAAAAATTCATATTCGGTTTTCAAAGTTCTCGATTCTTCACAGATTTTGGGTTCCCTGAAAGTGGATTTGTGTGCCACAAGAAATCAGATTTCAGTGTCAAGCGAAACGGATTTTTATGCTTTTTTGCCCACTGATTACGAAAAGAAAGATATAACAACCGAACTTGTTCCGCAAAGCGAAACATTGACTGCTCCAATTGTAAAAAAACAATGCATAGGTTCAGTCAGAATATTCTACAAAGATCAATTATTGGGTGAATGTAATCTTGTATCTAACATAGACGCACCATTGAGCGAAGTAAAAGAATTTTGGCAATCATTCGGACAATTAATCACATCAAACGTTGCGATTATTTCTTTCGTTGTCATAATTGTACTCGCAATAGCTTTTTTCGTTATCAGATATTTGTTGATACTGAAAAAGGCAAAACATTAACTTATTGAAATTAAAAAATAACATAAACACAAGAGGTAACCAAACTATGGACATTTCAGGAAAAAGAATGGTCGAAAATCTAAAAGCGATCGATTATGTGAGACTGTCAGGAACAGAAGGAGAGGCAAAAGCCGCAGAATATATCTCCTCAAAAATCAAAGAACTCGGTGCTACACCGACTATTGAAACATTTGATGTTCCATTCTACACAATTGAAAAAGTAAAATTTGAAGCTTTAGAGCCATTTTACAAGAATTATGAAGTAACAGGATATGGTTTTTCGGGCAATGCAGCCAAAGACGGCATTGAAGCTGAATTCATATACATAGAAAGCTTTGATGAACTCTCTCTAAAACGAATCAGTGGAAAAATAGTGATGTTCATGGGAGGTGTAAATGCCAGCATTTTCGAAAAGCTCATAAAGGCAGGAGCTGTAGGATTTGTTGGAGTATGCGGATCCCATCTGGATAAAAAAGGAACTTTTGACTTAGAAGAAAGAATGATCCGAGAACATCAACTTGTAAATGGTGTAATACCCGGTGTTTGTATCCATGTAAACGACGCTGTTTCTTTGGTAGACAAAGGGGTTAAAAAAGTCAAATTAACTCTCAAACAAAATGAAACAACAGCAAAATCTAGAAATGTAACTACCATAATAGAAGGAACAGATTTCCCTGATGAAATAGTTTCTATTACTGCTCATTTTGATTCAGTTCCATTCAGCCACGGAATGTTTGACAATGGTTCCGGAACTGTTAACAATCTCGAAATGTTGCGCTATTATCTCAAAAACAAGCCAAGACGCACTCTCAGGTTTGTATTCTGCGGATCAGAAGAAAGAGGTTTGCTTGGCAGTCGCGCTTTCGTTGAACAGCACAGTGAAGAAGTAGAAAAAACGAGACTGTGTTGTAATGTTGACATGACAGGCCCTGTACTCGGAAAAGATATTGTCAGAATTACAGGCGAAGATAAAATCATAAGTGCAATTGACTACTATGCAAAGGTCATCGGACATGTGGCTACGGTTTATCAAGACACATATCCTTCAGACGGTATGCCTTATGCCAATTGCGGAGTACCTGCAGTAAATTTCTACCGCCAAGCAGCTCCTGGAACAACGCTCATACACTGCAGGTATGATACTCTTTCAAGAATTACAGCTAAATCTCTTGAATCAACAGGAAAATTCATTATTGAAGTAATGAACACCATTATCAACGCTGACTGCTTCCCGTTTGAGAGAAAAATGCCCGATAACATGGTACAAAAAGTAACCACCATGCTGAATAATATGCCAGGAAATAAGAAAAAAGACGACAAAGACAAAGCAGAAAACGCAAAAAAATAAACAAATAAGCATATTTACATTTGATTATTATGCACAAAAGATTTGCGCATACCCTTGCAATTGTTGACTTTTTAGTGAGTCAATGTTAAAATTTCTCAAGATAATATATTGTCGGATTTTATCTACATATATTATTCAAGAATTCTTTAATAATATATACTAAAAAGGAGAATCAAACATGAAGAGATTTTTCGCAATCCTTCTGTCTGTTCTGATGGTAGTCTCTGTATTGGCTATCGTTGCAAGCTGTAATGGAAAAACCGGCACAGAAACAACTGCTGCTGACGCAACAACAACAACTGCTACAGAAAAAGACACAACAGCTGCTACAACAACTGCCACAGAAAAAGACACAACAGCTGCTACAACAACTGCTA
>JAEEKG010000025.1 GCA_016282315.1 Clostridiales bacterium
ACTTCGTTTTTGTTATACTATTGCCATGATAGAAAAGAGGAAAAACACAATGGCAGGATACAGACGAGAAAGAGTTAATGAAGAAGTCAGAAGAATAATAACTGAGACGGTTATGAATATAAAAGATCCACGAGTTTCAGCGCATATTGTTTCAATTACACATTGCGATGTTTCAGGAGATCTGAAATATGCCAAAGTGTATTTTTCGGTTCTGAATGCCAGTCACGAAGAAATTAAGGAAGTAAAAACCGGACTCTTCAGCGCATCTGGATACATAAGAAAGCAGCTCGCTGAAATCCTGAACATGCGCTCAACTCCTGAACTCCATTTTGAATATGATGATTTAGCGGAAAAGAGTGACAGGGTGTTCGAACTCTTGAAACAGGAAGAGGAAAAAAGAAAACAAAAGGAATCCGACAATGGTTAATGATTATTCAAACACTTCAATCAGCGGAATAGCCAAAGTACTCTTCAAATCCAAAAGTGTTGTCATCTTCATGCATGAAAATCCGGACGCTGACACTATAGGCTCGGCTTTGGTCGCAACTGAAATTCTGAAAAAACTCGGAAAAAACGCATATCCTGTTTGTTGCGATAAAATTCCGACTTCTCTTTTGTTTATGACAAACGGAAGAAGAGATTACACAATTGAAGACATTCCGAATGAAGAAAATATAGATCTCTACATGTCAACTGATGTTGCAAGTAAAAATCAGCTTGGAAAATATATTTCTTATGCAGAAAAAATCAGTCTTTGCATAGATCATCACTCAATAAGAGACCTTATAGCAAACAAGACTTTTGTGGATGTAAATTCTTCAGCATGCACCGAAATAATTTACAGGGTATGGATGAGAATCTTCCCTAAAGTTGCCATTCCGAGTGTAATAGCTTCATTATTGTATGCAGGACTTGCAGCTGACACGGGAGGCTTCAGATATTTAAACACTACTCCGTATACGCACAAAGTGGCTGCAAAATTAATTGAGCGCGGGGCTGACCACGCACTCATTTGTCATGAATTGTTTGAAGCAAAAAGTAAAAACGCCAGAGCCGTTGAACTGTATGCTCAGGAAAATGTCAAATATCTTTGTGACGGAAAAGTAGCATATGTGAAATTGTACCTGGAAGACAGGGCAAAAGTCGGCTTTGAAGATGAAGACACATATGATGTAATAAATGTGATACGCAGAGCTGAGGGTGTACAGATTGCCATTCTTGCCAGACAAAAGGATGAGAACACATTCAAGATTTCAACTAGAGCCCAGTGTGATGTGAATATGGCAAACATCTGTGCGGAACTAGGCGGAGGAGGACATCCGGGAGCCGCAGGATGCAGTGTTAAAAAGGAAGATGTAGACGAATCAGTTAAATTCATTATTCGAAAGTGTGGATTCAATGTCTGATATCACCCCATCCGGACTGATTTTAATAGACAAACCGGAAGGTGTCACTTCTTTTGATGTCGTACGTAAAATAAAGAAATTGTACGGCACAAACCGCGTAGGACACACAGGTACCCTGGACCCGTTGGCAACGGGTCTGTTGTGCGTTCTAATAGGGCCTTCCGTCAAGGCTTCAGATTGTCTTTTGTCAGAAGAAAAGACATATGTTGCAGGCATGAAACTTGGAATTACAACTGATACAGAAGACATAACTGGAAAAGTTTTGAGCGAATGCAAAGAACTGCCAACTAAAGAAGATGTGGTCAAAGCTGCAAAATCTTTTGTGGGTGAATATATGCAAATTCCGCCTATGTACAGCGCTATAAAACTGAATGGCAAAAAACTATATGAATATGCTAGAGACGGAATTGAAATACAAAGAGAACCCAGAAAAGTCGAAATATTAAATCTGGACATAGATGGAAACAATGACGAATACATTATGAATGTATCTTGCTCTAAAGGCACCTACATACGAACATTGTGTTCAGACATAGGGCAAAAGCTCGGATGCGGAGCAGTCATGAGTTCTCTCAGAAGGACATCTTGCGGATCATTTAACATAGATAATGCTCTAACTCTGGATACTCTTGAAAAAATGGATGAAGAACAGAGATTGTCACTGCTGATTAAACCAAATCAAATATTCAGCTATTTACCCAAAGTCAATCTTTCAATCTTTTTTGAAAAGCTTTGTCTTAACGGATGTGAAATATATCAAAAGAAAATCAACACCAATTTTGAAGTTGATGAAAAAGTAGGTGTTTACGGATCAGAAGGTTTTATTGGGATAGGGCAAGTGAGCGAATATGAACAAGGAAGTGCCATAAAACTTGTTACAAGATTTATTTAAATTCGTTTTCGATGTTGACTTTACGATAAAAAAGTAATATATATAACGGGAATTTTTCAATAAGAGCGGAGCTTTTTATGCAAACTCTCGGTAACAGAATCAGAATAGGCTATAAAAACAGCATATTCGGTAGATTGTTCAATACAACAGACAACGGCAAAGGCAGAAGCACAATGCTCATATTTGCCGTCTTGAATTCTACCCTGACATTGTTATCGGGAGATATTTTTTATGCCGGTTATCTCACTCTTTACAACTTTGACATCAGCGAAATAGGATTCATTTCAACGATTCCTACGATTACATCGCTTATTGGAATATTTACTCCTTCGATTTTAAAGAAACTGAATAACCCGAAATTGTCCCTAATAATCGGACGATTTTTGAGATTTACTCTTGGCGTTTTAGGAATAACCATTGCTCCTATGATTGTTCATGACAAGGCAACACTCATGACAATAATAGTCATAATAACTTTCACATCAAGTATATTGTCTTCACTGATTGAGCCTTGTTATACAGAGTGGCAGGCAAACTTTTTGACTCAGGATGTCAGAGCTGATTATTTCCTGGTTCAAGGATTTGCAAGCGCTTTGATTGCTTACCCTGTTTCAATGCTTGTAGCAATGTCTCTTGACAGTCTGAAAGGACAACCGGAACAACTCACTGTCATGATAATTTGCCGATTTGTGGCATTCGCACTTGGTATCATCGGAACTCTCATAGAGACAATTATTCCTAAATATTCAGGGTATAAAGCACAAACTAAAAAGATTGACTTAAAGAACGTTATAGTGGCACCATTCAAATACAGGCCGTATTTGTTTACTACGCTGGTTTATCTCATATATTTGTTTGCAAACTCAATAATGAACCCGACTCTGAATACGTACATACTAAACGTAATCAAAGTCCCGTACACGTACCCTCAGGCAATAAACGCCACGTATTTTCTGTTCTTCATATTCTTTGGAAAAATGTATTCAAAACTCGTAAAGCGGTTTGGATACTACAAAGTTTTGGCTGCGTTGAGTCTGATTCAGGGATTTACGTATATAATGTATGCCTTTGTCACGGAGGAAAACTACATGTGGCTGATGACAGCCGTAAGGTTCAGCCAGCACTGCATAGGAGTCGGTACCGGCATTATTGCCAGCTCGTTAGTATATGAAAACCTGCCGGTTGTAGATAGAGCCGACTACTTGATGTTCAGAAACATAGCTGTTCAGGGAATCACATTGCTTGCATATGCACTGGGCAACTACATAGTAGCCGTTGTAGACAAAATGGGAGCGTCATTTACTTTGTTCGGAATAGAGAGAACTCTATATGGCACAGCTATTTGCCTTGCGCTAAATGGTTTCATTCAAATCCTGCTGGGATTGTGCATGCCATTATTGGTCGGACTGATCAACAAGTATAAGGTGAAAGACAGAAAAGTATTGGAAGTGGAATCAGAATTGTTGGGAGCTCAGATACAAAACGAAATAACTAATGTTCAAAACAGCGAACATAATAAGTCTAAAGAAAGCAAACAGGAAGAAAAAACAGAGGAAAATGCTCAAAATATACAACAATAATAAAAAAAGTGTTGCATTTTAAAAACAGTAATGATAGAATACTTAAGCATTTTTGCAGGGAGCGGTCCGCTGCATGCTCGCATGAACGCTTCTTAATATCAAAAGGAGGTAAATCCAGATGGATAAACTCACAGCTTTTGTAAGCGGGCAATTAAAGGAACAGGTTCCGGTATTTGAGATTGGTGACACAGTTGTTGTTTCCAACAAAATTACAGAAGGAACACGTTCAAGAATTCAGCTCTTTGACGGAACTGTTATAGCTAAGAGAGGAACAGGAATCTCAGCAACTTTCACAGTAAGAAAAGTTTCTTATGGTGTTGGCGTTGAAAAAACATTCCCGATTCATTCCCCTTCAGTAGTTAAGGTTGATGTTACCCGCCGCGGTAAAGTAAGACGTGCTAAACTCTACTACATCCGTGACAGAGTTGGTAAAGCAGCCAAAGTCAAAGAAAGAATCTAATTTCAACAAACTCAGACCAGTTTTTGCTGGTCTGTTTTGTTTTTCTTGGGTATAATATTTTCAAAACATGTACTTTCGATATTATTTTACAAAACAATTGAGATTTTTTTCTCTTAATTCGTAGTATAGTGATGAGGCGCGAAGGAGGGTGAAAAACATGGATGATAATAAGATAATTGAATTATTTTTCGCTCGCTCTGAACAGGCAATCATCGAGCTGTCAAATAAATACGGTTCTATTTGCCGCAAGGTCGCAGATAACGTTCTGCATGACAGACTTGATGTTGAAGAATGTTTAAATGATGCTTATCTCGGTGTTTGGAATTCCATTCCACCTCAAAAACCAAATCCACTTTTAAGTTATGTTTGCCGTATAGTGAGAAATCTTGCACTGAAAAAGTATCATGAAAACACAGCACAAAAAAGGAATAGTTTTTATGATATTGCTTTGGATGAATTTGAGGATTGCATTCCTTCGTCATTATCTGTAGAAGACGAAATTGAAGCAAAAGAAGTTGCAGTATTAATTAACGATTTCTTAGAAACACTTGATAAACCAAGTCGAGTGATGTTTGTCAGGCGCTACTGGCATGCTGACTCAATCGAAGATTTGGCTAATCTTTTTCACTCAAGCAAGCATTACATATCTGTACGACTATCACGAATTCGGAAAAGCCTCAGACACTACCTGGAAGAGAAAGGAGTCTCAATATGAAAAAAGAAAACATCTCGAATATTATCAGTAACATAGATGATAAGTACACTGAAGAAGCAACCATGTTTGTTTTAGAAAGCAATCAAGTCGCATCAAAGCAACACTCCACAATAGATAAAAAAGCATCGACACATAAACGTCGAGTCAAATGGGGAGTGTTGGCAGCATGTATTGCAATGTTTATTGTCGTAGGCACAACTATAACAGCTTTTGCTGTTGAAGCAATAGAATATAATACCGCATTATCATTCTTTGACGAAAACGGACTTTCCACAGAAGGATTAAGTCGATCTGAAGTCAAAGCAGTATACAGGGATATAACCACATATAGTTTTACATTTGAAAAAACCGCTCAAGTACTTAAACAAACTGTTCCCGGATGGGAAATTGAACAAGATGAACCGACACCTGATGAGCTCTCTGCTATTTGGAACAAAAATGTGTGGATGAAATACATATCAAAGAATGGCTTGGATTACCGCATTAAAGCTCATTACGTTGATGACGCAGAACTAGGTTTTTCAGTTTTTGATAAGTGTGTTTTTGAATGCTATCTTGATGGAGCAATGCTCTGGAGTACTGAATTTACGGATTTTTATGTAAATGGATATTCCTTCACAAAAGAATTTACAATTGTTTGGGGATATAATATCAGGTACTCTTCAAATGACAAACAGCAAGGATTCATTGCTCTTTTAGATAACAATGGAAATACAATATGGCAACAATGTCTCAATCACGAATTCAAAGATGAATACGTTATTTCAGTTTTGAGAAACGTAGATGGAACTTGGGCGGTAATCAGCAAAGGTGACTATGCATATCTTTGCCTAAGTTGTTATGATGACAATGGAAAAGAGCTTAGTTTTCACAAGACAGAAATCGGAAATTACGGAATCTGGAATGCAGCATTGCTCGGAAATGGATATATAGTCCAACTCGGCAATCACTCTTCAAAAGACACCTCTCTTCTGTTCAAGATGGATAGAGAAGGCAACCTTACAGAAATGATTTCATATAAGGCTGATGACTTTGACTACTATATTACAGACATGGTTGAGTTTGAAGGACACGTTTATCTTTCTGCATACGCCGTTCCAAGCCAAAATGATGAGGGCGGCAGACACGAAATAGCAAATATCCTTGACTATGTATTAGCAAAACATGTTGAAGGGATAACTGAAATCACAAGTGAAGAATTGACTCCGCTTGTTCGTGACAACTACAACGCCATAATCCTTATGTGCGATCCGTATAGCGGTGAACCCAAAACCTTCTATTCAGTAAAAGGCTCACTTGGTGGAAAGTTATCAGTAAACAAACAAGGTATTCTTGAATGGGATGTTGAAAGAATATTAACTTCGGGTTATTCCCCCTACACAAGTTCATTTACAATAGGAGGTACTAGTTCGATATTCAAATACACTTTCAACAAATCAGGAGAATTAACGGGACAGACCGACACTGGCGAAATTATTCCTTTCAGAAGATAAACAATATGTTACTTAAAAATGTCGCTTAGGCGGCATTTTTTTGTAATATAGTGCGACTTCAGATTGACATAATATTCCTTTCCACTCATGTTGTTTTGAATGTTCGGACCGCTTTTCGATAATCTGTTTTGTTCATTTGTTTTTAATGAATGATTAAAGTCACTTGTGTAATTTGCAATAAATAAATGTATTAATTAATACATAATATATTGACAATTCAATAAAAAGTGTTATAATTGTATCACTATGGAGGGGCTTCTTTGAATGAACAATAAGTATTATAATCAGAATTATACATCGAAAGAAATAGAAGTTTTTCTTGAAGAAGCCAAACAATGTATCAAAGAAAATAGATACATTGTTTCAATTGTATTTAATCGACAAGAAAACCAAAATTTCATATATGAATACAACCT
>JAEEKG010000001.1 GCA_016282315.1 Clostridiales bacterium
ATTCGAAAGAGTGGAAGCCATGATATCCGAACACTGGATGGCAAATTGGTTACAGGTACAAAGAAATCCATTTATAAAATTATGCAGCATGCCGATGGATACAATTATAAATATGAAAAAGCAGAATGAAAAAAGAGGGCATTCCTCTCGGCAGTTGAACAACCGAGGATCTTGCCTATTATCCTGATTGATGCTGAGTTTGAGTGATCAGATTCCAATTATTGTCCAGATATACAATGGACATGTTAAAGAGAATATAAGGGAAGCCAGAAGATGGCTATCGGGGCAAATTAAGACTGCCCCATTTTTTGTTACGCAAAAAATCTATTTACCATTTTTGAAAAAATAATGATTTTGGTAAATAAACATGATATAATAGAAACGGAGGTGAAGAACATGAAACTCATAGAAAGAAAGCTCTATCTAAAAAAAATCATCAGCGTTATTGGAACACCTGATATCAAAGTGATAACGGGCGTACGTCGCAGCGGAAAATCGAAATTGTTGGAAGCTTTCAAAATGTATATCGAGGAATCGGCAATTGATTACAATATTATCCATATCAATTTCAATCTTC
This sequence comes from Clostridiales bacterium, assembly GCA_016282315.1. GTDB lineage: Bacteria > Bacillota > Clostridia > Oscillospirales > CAG-272 > CAG-841. The sequence goes on from JAEEKG010000001.1 coordinate 578, forward strand.
CAGAATACGATCATCTTTTGACCTATCGTGCGCTTTACGATTATGTTAATTCGCAATATATCAACGGCAAAAACAATTTTGTTCTGATTGACGAGGTTCAGATGTGCAAGGACTTTGAAAAAGCGATTAATGGACTACACGCATCTGAAAAATTCGATATATATATAACCGGTTCCAATGCTTTCCTGTTGAGTTCTGATCTTGCGACACTTTTCACAGGACGAACGTTTGAAATCAAGGTGTTTCCATTCTCTTTTGCAGAGTATTCCGAATATTTTGATATTCCAGACAAATATGAAGCGTTTGATCGATATTTGCTCGAAGGCGGAATGTCCGGATCGTACCTGTACAAAGATCACGAGGAAAAATATGATTACATTGCCGATGTTTTCGATACGTTGATCGTAAGGGATATTCGCCAAAAGTACAATATCCGTAATATGCCTCTTATGAATCGTATCGTCGATTATTTAATGGACAACATTTCAAATCTTTCATCTGCAAGAAACATATCAAATGCCATAACGAGTGAGCAGGATAAAGTTAATCACATTACCGTGAACACTTACATGCAACACTTATGCAATGCTTTTGCGTTTTATAAAGTACGCAGATATGACATTAAAGGCAAAAATTATCTTGCAAGCAGAGACAAGTATTATTTGAGCGACCATACATTCCGCTACGCAAGACTAGGCACCAAAAACATGGATTACGGAAGGGTATTGGAAAATATTGTTGCCATAGAACTATTGCGGCGCGGATACGAGGTTTATGTTGGCGTACTTTACAAAAAAGAGATTGATTTTGTGGCAATCAAGCGAAACGAAAAGATTTATATTCAAGTTGCCGACAACATAGACGATTCTTCAACGCTTGAGCGAGAAGTAACTCCGCTTTTGCAGATCAGGGACGCTTATCCGAAAATGATCATCGCGAGAACCCGTCACGATGAGTATCAATATGAAGGCATTAAAATTGTAGATATTGCCAATTGGCTTAAATAGTATTTTCATAAGCATTTTTCACCCAAGTATTTGCCAGATATACAGAGGACAAGTCAAAGAGAATATGAGGGAAGCCAGAAGAATGGCTATCGGGGCAAATTCAAATTGCCCCTTTTTTCTGTAGTCCATATAAGCTGTTGCAATCTTTACAAAAAGCAGTATTGCCAGGATTGCATCTATGATGGGGAATATAACTCGGTTTACAACTTCTTTAACTTGAACCATTGCATCGTTAACCGTGTTTTCAACAGCGTCCGCTACACTATCTGCGTATATGTTTATCGCTAGAATTGAAACCAGCAATACCGCTGTTAAGATAAATATAATTATTTTGTTTTTCATTTTTAACTCCTATTTGTTTCCATAATACCAATCCTTGTATGCATCAGAGCATATTTCAATTGAGTTTGATTTAAGTTCCACATAAAATTCTCCTTTTGGAGTGAATACAAGATATTTCAATGTGACGACATAATCTCCGTCGGGGGTCTGAATTGGTGTGAAATGAATTCTTGAATTGTTTTCCGAATCAGGATTTTGTTTAAGACAAAATGTTGATTCGGATGTTTTTTCCATCAGGTCGTATTCGTTTGTTTTTTGACTGTACGAATACTCAGGATAAAACAATCTGCAGTATTCAGGATCTGACAACATGTCTTGGGGGATGACTGAAGAAGAATTGATGGTTGCTATAGCGCTGATACCGTAACCGGATTTTATTACATATTCTCCTTTGTCATTTATACTGTAAAGCACGCCTTGGCCTGGGGCAATTGAAAGGGAACTAGAAGAATAATCCAGTAAATATTCTTTTTTGACAAAGCTTCCATTTGTAAACTCCCATATGTACCAAGATAGGCTTGAGTTTGTTATGTCCGGGGCGGAGGGAAGAGTCAGTTTGCCGGTAGAAAATTCAGTGTCTTTAGTTCTGGATTCCGTAACATCCATGATGTTGAGTTTAGATGTTGAAACGCTCAGAACGCTTTGTCCTTTTGTGAAAGTACATGTGGCAAACACTTGTTTATTGCTGTAGCCGGATGGAACTGTCCATTTGAAATAGATAAGGTTCTGTTCGTGTTCAGGCACAACTATGTTGTTTTTAGTTGCAGTATATATACTTGTCTTTTCTTCACCATTCTTTGTCCAGACTTCAAAATTGGCTTTGATGGAATCAATTGGCTTGACGTTTATGCTCGACGAAAAAACAAATGATGATATTGCGTCTTTTTCTGAAATGACAAGGCAACTGACTGGGCTTGAGCTGTCATAGTTTTCTTCGGGGATTGGGGAAACCGTATTAATTTTTAAAGAAGCTGACAAAGTGTTATTAACCGTATCTGCTTCATCAGCTTTTCTCTCTTTATCCAGGACAACACTGACCGTTTTGTTTCCTTCAAGAGAAGAAGTATCTATTGTGAAAGTGATGAGATATGTTCTTTGATCATTGAATGTGAAACTTATAGTTTTTAAAGTTGTGTTGTCTATTTTTATATCTATGGATATGTCAGGCACAACTACTCTGAAGTTGTTGCATTTGACTTTGAATGACCCATTGACGGTTGTGCCTTTCATGCATTCGTTTGGCTCTAAAGAAAGGTCCATTACGACTAAGTCATAAGGCATATAGTCCCACAGAGCATACAGTGTCTTATCTGAGTCCATATATATTTCATCTCCGGGATAGTATTCAGGTTCCTTTGCAAATTGTTCGGTTGCCCAGCCCATAAAACCTGCTTCGTCGGGTGCAGTTGTCCATATGTCAATTATTTGGGCATATGAGCCTATGGGGTAGCTTTCAACTCTTTCGTCGACTGACAGCAAAATGCAGGTGTATGTGATTGAGTAACTCGTTGACTTTTCCCAGATTGCATAGAGGGTAGTTCCGCTGTTTTTTGTGTAATTGCCGCCAGAATAATATGTGGGAGAACCGGCATATTTGTTTTCGTTCCAGCCTAGGAATCTGTAACCGGATCTGGTCGGACGATTATTAGATAATATAAGGGTTTTGCCGTGGATTTTATATTGAACCCCGGGGCCTCCGACTCCGCCGTTAGCGTTGTATTGAACTGTATAGTGAGGTTCGGAAGGCTCAGTCTCAGCTTGGGTTTGGGGAGGCTCTGTAGTTGTGTTTACTGGGCCTTCATTGATATCTTTTGTTGTGGTTGTGACTTCGGGTTTTGTTGTGACAGACGGAGAATGGTAGTCGGGATCCGTTTCCCACACGGCGTATAGTGTAGCGTTGCCTTCTCTTGAATACGTGTCGCCCGGCAGATATTCAGTATTGCCGTATTTAGTCATAGACCAACCCGAAAACATATATCCGGTTCTTTGAGGGGAAGAAGACGGAAGAGTGAGTGGAGTGCCGTAATATTTTGTTATGGGGCTGGGAGCGCCGGATCCGCCATTGGCATCAAAACGGATGCTGTAGTTATCCGGGTAGTAAATGACATAAATGGTATTGTTCATTGTGAAATTGCCGTTTACGCTCGGCCTGTTAGGGCTGTATCCCTCGACATCCGGGGAAACAACACTGTATGTTGAGCCCTTTTTACCTGTTACTGTTTTGGTATCTGCTGCTTTGGATGTGTCATTAAAGATATACCTGACGCTGACTGTATAAACTCTAGTGTAGACGACGGTATATGTACCCGTTGCGCGCCTATCGTAATGTGAAGGCGGATAGTCTATAGCGAGCATGTCGTAGAACACGACAATGTCATTGTCATCAAGCAGCGCAAAGCCGTCAATTGTTGGAGAAGCAACAGCCATGTCAGGAGATGTTGCGTCTACGCTTCCTGTTACTTTGTCTGCAATTTCATCTCCGTTTTCGTTTACATAGCTAATGGTGTAATCTACAACATATGTGTATGAGCATAGTGAGAAGACGAAAGTGAGAATGACTGCAGAAAGTATGATAATGGATAAGAATCTCTTCATTGTATCAGTCTCCTATCGGGATTATGTGGATGTCACGGATAACATCCGATTCATTTGTTTCAAAGTGATAGTACTCCGGCTCGCTCTCACTTGAAAGCGTGTCTTGTTCATCGATTGGCTCAAGCGGAGGAAGGTCTGTTGTCTCTGATTCCTTGTGCGGCCTGATTAAGATGAAAACAGTCAGAGTGACTGCCAGTGCAACTGCACAAGACAGTGCACCGATCACTAGTTTTTTGTTTGTGTTCATTAAAATATTCTCCTTTTAAAATGGGTGTGAAAATACCCCCTCACTTATATGCGTTTAAGAGGGCAAAAAGTTGACAAAAATACAAAAAAACAATAGAAAAATGCAAAAGTCATAGGACTTTTGTGAAAAGTGTTGCAAAAGTCATACGACTTTTGCTATAATAACTGCGAAAGTAATATGAGTTTTGGAGGCGACAATGTACAGAGATATAATGATAGATTTAAAAAAATGGAAGGATAGCAACAGAAGAAAGCCGCTTTTATTGACCGGTGTCAGGCAGTGCGGTAAGACATATATTGTGGGAGAGTTTGCAAAGGAATGCTTTGAACACTATGTCTATCTTAACTTTGAAGAAACATCATCGCTTTCATCAATTTTTGAGTATGACTATGATGTAAAAAGAATAGTTGCTGAAATAGAGAGTTATTTCAAAACCAGGATTGTACCCGGCAAAACACTTGTTTTCTTCGACGAGATTCAGGAATGTCCCAGGGCAATCACTGCGCTCAAATACTTTTGTGAAAACATGAGAGAACTCCATCTGGTCTGCGCCGGTTCTTTACTTGGCGTAGCAATAAAAAAAGAGAACATATCTTTTCCAGTTGGAAAGGTAAACAGGCTGCAACTATATCCCATGAGCTTCAAAGAATTTGTGATTGCAAATGACCGAAAAGATCTAATTGACATATTTGATAATTGGCCGGAAGACAGGCCGATTCCCGAATTGTACTCGATTCCGATGAAAAAGATGCTCAAGGAGTATTATATTGTGGGAGGTATGCCTGAGGCGGTCGCTACATGGATTAATAGTCATGATGCTGCTGAAGTAGATGATGTTCAGAATGAGATCCTGAAAGATTATTCGGATGATTTTTCAAAGCACGCACCTTCAAATGAAGTTACAAAAATTCGGTGGATATGGGATTCTGTTCCGGTTCAACTATCTAAAGACAACAACAAGTTTGTTTTTTCTCATGTAAAGGAGGGCAAGCGGTTTGCAGATCTTGAAGACGCGCTCGAATGGTTATCTGAAGCAGGACTTGTCATAAAAACAGAACTTGTGGAAAAACCAGAAATACCTTTGTCGGGCTTTTCAGATAAGACTACTTTCAAAGTATACATGTCAGATGTGGGACTTCTGAGGGCAAAATCCAGGGTTTCACCTGAAACAATCATGGAAGAATCTGTTCTGTTTGACAGGTTCAAAGGAGCATTTGCCGAAAACTACGTTCTGAACGAACTTAAGGCTACGGGCAAGGAATTGTATTATTGGCGCTCCGGAAATACTGCAGAACTAGATTTCATGTATGAAGAAAACGGAAACATAGTTCCTGTTGAAGTAAAATCCGCTGACAACACTCAGGCAAAAAGCTATAAGCAGTTCTGCAAGTCTTTTGAACCCAAAAACGGAATTAAATTGTCTTCAAAGAATATTGCAGGAAATGTTTGTGAAAAAACGATGACTCACAGCATTCCATTGTATCTATGTTGGAATGTAAGCCACTACACAAAACAATAGAAAAAAATATATTGCATAGACCAGGCCTCAAAAACCTGGTCTAATTTCCGTCTCTTCTGAAAAAGCCTCCTGTTACTCTGAGAAAAGCTTTGTATATTCCGTCAGGGCTCTCATACAGAAATTGAGCAGTTATGTGTGTTCCGTGGTCAAAACTGACACTAATTGTCGGCTTGTGCATTATTGTGCCGTCATGGAGTGTTATTACATCCAAATCTTTGAATCCGAGCATCTCTAGTGCCTTGTCTGTTACCTCAACCCTTTTCAAGGGTTCCGTGTAGTACAAGTCCTGTTTTACTGAGCCATATGAGTCAATTGAGTAGATGGTGCAGATTGAATCAAGAGTGTTCTTGACATGCTTTTTAACAGCCTGAATTCTCATTGAACTGATTGCAAAATATACAGCAGTTGACAAGATAAGACACAAAACGAGTATGAAGACGCAAGCTAAGACATAGGACTGGGCTTTGTTGTTAAAAATGCGTTTTGTCATCAATATCACTTCCAATACACATTTGAAAGGGAACTGCCAACTGAACTCAATTCAATCTGAAACAAGTTTCCAAACAGTCCTGACAGATTTGAATTCATTGTGACTATGACTTCAATGTTGTCTCCTAATTGAACCTTGTTTGTTCCTTGCATATATTGACAATTGAAAACGTAATCTGGCTGAATTCCTGTAAGCTCTACAAGCTCTCTGTACCTAGAAGACACTTCTTCGTCAACTCTACCGGTTCTGCATGCCGTTTCAAGAAGGGAGTCTGAAAACATATCCAGATAAGTCTTTTGAGTTATGACGCTGAAAAAGCTAAGTGCTATGAGGAAAACAAGAGTGAGGGCAAGAACTGAAATTGCCGTGTCCACATAGCCTTCAGCTCTAGTGTTAAATAATTTCTTTTTCATGTTCTCCTCCTATAGCAGCATGGACAATGACTGCAAAACGACTGAGCCCAAGACCACGATGTAAATAGAGATGAAGCAGAGCAGCATAGCCATTGACAAAAATCTTGTTTTTGACGGCAATTTGTTTGCTTTTGTTCTCAGAACCATTCTCTCGTTTTCTCTGAGTTTTATCTCCATTGACTGCCAATACCCGATTGTCTCATCTCCTCTTGAAACGCTGCAAAGACCTCTGCATATGTCTGACATAAGAGCTGAACACACTCTCTTTTCAAGTCTGGATAATGCTGACTCAACATTGTCTGTTCTCATGTCAAGAACAGTCTTTTCCATTTCCTTTCCAAAATCTTTTTCGACGGGAATGTACTTTTCGCAGATGCTTAATACATCTTTTGAGTGTTTGATGCATTTTTGAATGTAGAGAACAAAACCGAGCAGTTCAGACTCAATGTTCCTCTTCTTTATTTCGGTCTTTTTCTTTATGTTCTCATAACTAAGCAGAGGTATGAGCAGGCTGCACACAAATACGATAACTGAAAGAGCAGGGTTTACAGTCAATAGCAATAACGATGTGACTACCAAAGGAAATGTTTTGACTAAAACATTTGATACAAAGTATTCGCTTGACACTTTTTGCTCCAGAGAAGACTGGGCGTCATCTATGGATTCTTTTACATATGCCGGGAGGCGGATCTTTTTGCTCAGAGCAAAACTTGCCTTTTCGGTCAGGCTCATTTTCCCGTGTTTGTTTGTCCTTTTTTCAATGTCTTTTACCGCCTTGTTTTGTTTAAAAGAAGGCAGTCTGAAAACTGAGCACAAGCACATGTAAAGCCCGATGAAAAAGAGGATAGTTGAGATTAAATATATAACCAGGGTCATTGGGATCCTCCTTTGTACGACGTGATTCTTTTTGTCAATTTAAAGCAGAAGAACGTTGAAATGAGTATGGAAAGCAAAACAAGTCCCGTCACAAGTTTTCCGGGCCAAGTATCTGTTAATACTTTAAACCAGTTGTCGTTCAGGATTTTCAAAAGAGGGAAGTTCAACAGCACCATGATTGCCATGGTGAAAAATTCTTTTCTTGCGTTTGACAATAGAGGCGCAATCTCAAGATTGACTATTCTTTCGTCAGTCATCTTTGACACAGTCCTTGGAAGCATATCTGTTTTGCTCCTGTCATCATTTGCCATTTCAAGTTCAGTGCACCACTCGGCAAACACTTTGTAGGGAAACTGTTTTTTGAGCTCCCTTATTGCGCTTTTTACATCTGGGTCAATACTGGATATTCTCAAAACAAAATCTTCAAATTTGCTTTTGACAGGGGAGCGGATGAATTCAATGTTTTCTCTGAACGCGTCTACTATGTCCTGGTTTCGAACTAGAGATGACGTCACCAAGCTCATGGCAGTTTCAAGTTCAGAATACTCCTTTTTTTCATAGCTGTTTTTCCACAATAGCAAAGCGACATAAGGAAGACTGAACAACAATATGGAAAAGAAAGGCAATAGGAATATGTTATTCAGTATCAGGGACAGTGGTACAGAGAACAGGGATAATCCTATGCTGAGAACTAGAACAAAGTCGAAAAGGGCTTCCTTGCCAGTCCGCTTTAAAAAGTCTCTCAATTCGTATTCGATGTCAGATAAGCTGTGCTTGTTATTTTTACCCTTGTGCTGACGAATTGTCTTTTTAATAGGCTTAGATTTAGTCTTCATTTTAGACAAGAAAGTCAGAACTGTATCTTTAAAAGAAATGTTGAGCAAAAAGAGCACAGATGCGATGGATAATATGAATGAAATAAGGTAAATCATGTTTTCTCCTCTCTAGAATCTAGCTATTCTGCTCAATATTTCTTTTGACAATGGATAATTGCGGAACATTGCTCCTGTGGAGTTTGGGAGGTAGTTAAACACAGTGCTGTACACATATTTGCCGTCGCGCTTGTAGCACTCCGTTATGTCAAGAATTCTTCGCTCGCCCTTTTCATTTCTGTGGGCAAACACGATTACGGGAAATGCCTGTCTGACTTGATCAAGTGACAATTCATATCCAAGATTGAATCTTCTCTGACACAACAGCGCTATTCTTGAGTGTGCGCTCTCACCGGGTCCGGAGTGAACGGTAGAGATGACCGTGTGGCCTGTAAGACTTGCTTCAACAGCAGAAAAGGCTTCTGAATTTCGTATTTCACCAATTGCAATTACATCAGGGTCAAATCTAAGGGAAGTCTCAACTAAGTCTTCTTGAGTTATGGTACGCTTAGGGTCATCGCTGGGACGGGACAAAGTCTGGACAACATTGTTTAAAACATTGCCCTTGTCATCACGTTTGACCAGATCTATTTCCCTTGCTCCGGACTCGATTACATACACTCTTTTGGTGAAAGGGACAGTAGACAATATGCTTGACATGACAGTTGTCTTTCCTGAGTTAGTCCTGCCGCAAATGAGCATACTCACTCCGTGATTAATGCACGTCTGCAGGAACATGAGCATTTCCGATGTGCAGAAATCTGTTTTAATAAGGGTGTCTTGAGTGATCTTATTAGGGTGCAGGATTCTTATTGAAGCAGATACCCCTGAACCCGATGAAGTGATAGGGGACTTGATAGCAGAGATTCTTGAATTGTTTTTCAAGTGGCCTGATGAAATAGGGGTGGAGTCGTCTATGACTTTGCCGGATTGTCTCAATAGTCTTCTGACTATATCAAGAGCGTGCTCAGGGCTGAAAAAGCATTGATTTGTCTTTTCTATTTTGCCGTCTGAATAACAGACGCAAATGTCGTCCCAGGAGTTGATGTTTATTTCATCAATGTCGTCACGGTCTAAGTATTCAGACAAAAAAGAATAACCCGACATCTCGTAATACAGTCTCAGTATCAGTTCTTGTCTAGACATGCCGGATTCTTCTGTATCCTTGTCTTTTAACTCACTTGAAATGTATGAGCAGAGAATGTCTTTATCCGGGTTTTCTTTTAGTGAAGAAGGCCACTTGTTCAATATGTTCTGCTGAACCTTGTCGAGCAGATTTTTAAGATATTTGTTGTCCATATTGTTCCACCATCTGAATCATTGATTCTAAACTGCTTTCTGTTTTAGCTGAGTTTCTGTCCAGAAGCTTTCCCGACTGGTATTGGGTATATATGTCTGTGCTGTATGGGAACACATATTTGTGCTTATATTCAACGTTTCTGTATTCGAGCGATAGTTCTGTATCAAAGCCGCTTGTGTCGCTCAATACGACCGTTTCGTCACTTGGAGCAGATGACACATTTGTTCTGCACGAGTTTACCCAGGCGCAGCCTTTTATGTTTCGGCTGACTACGCATATCTTTTCACTCGGAGTGAGCATAGCAGCCTGGGAAAGAATGGAAGAATGAATGTCAGACGAAGCGTCTATGAAGAGATAGTCTACGTTTTCGCTGAACAGCTTGATAAATTGTTTACACCTTTTTATGTCTGTTTCTGGATATGAGCCGGGGGTGTCAAAACAAGAGTAACCCGCAAAGCATAGATAAGAATTCTGGGAAGGGGAGATGAGAGTGGAAAAAAGATCATCTTCACTCATGTTTTCTTTAGACAGATTAAAGCCTATACTCGGTATGTCACGCTCAGATAAAGACGGAAAGACATAGGATAGCGGGGAAGGAGTCATACCGGCAAAAAGAACCCCGCAATTCTTCTTTTTTGATTGGCTCAGTCTGCTTGCCAGTTTAACTGCTAGTGTAGTTTTTCCAGAACCGGGTGAACCGTAAATAGTGAAGATGTTCATTGCTTTTCTCCTCCGAATAGGTATTCGTATTGTTCACTAAGTAAAATGTCGGCGTAAGCTGTTCCTGTTTTTGCTCGCAAAACAAGAGTAACTTCGCGGTTGAGGGCATATCCCGCCAGCTCCACCGCCTGCTCTTCTGTCAATTGCAAAGTGACGCTCGCCGGTAAAAATCCGTCAGTTGACTGATCCTTGTCTACTCCTTCGCTTGATGTAACGGTTATGACCTTCACGTATTTAAGTGAAGGCGGGATAATGGTCTTGCCTTGGTTAGTATCTATGACGACGCTGACAACGTCTCCAGTTTCGATGTGGCCTGATACATAGTCCGACAGATTGGATAACTTCATACTGAATGCTGTCCACTCACCGAGTTCATAAAACAATGTGTTTTTGTCCTTTTGCTCGGATTGAATCTTATCTTGAGTTAATATGTCCTGGGGATAGATATCTGTTTTGGCATATTTGAGCTGAACATCTTTTGGGTCAGAGAAGTATCCGTTTGGCAGAACATTTTTGTTTACGCTTATGACTTTGACTGAAGACGGGCTGATGCAGTCGCCACGGTGGATCATTTCACTTGCCACGAGTACATTGACTGTGCTCACTCCGGCTTTAGACACGATGGGAGATATGACAAAGCACAGGACAATGCTCGCTATGGCGCAGCCCGCCCCGATGATAAACTTTTTGTTGATTTTCTTTTTGTTTTTCATAATATAATCCTTTGAATTGTTAAAGATATTAGTGCCCCGATTGAAAGAAACGGGATGAGAGGAATACTCTTGTCCTTATTTTTTATTCCGTAAATAATGGCAAATGGCATTGAAAAGATAAGAGCCATGGAAAAGGGAAATGGTCCCATGAAAGCGCCCAGGGCAGTACACATTTTTATGTCTGCTCCTCCCACCATTCCGCTCTTCATGATCAGGGCAGGAATTAAGGTTATACAAAGGCCGAATGCTGCTCCGATGAGCAGATTTGGCAACTGAATTGTCCTAAGGAAAGCAAAGGACAAAAAGAAAACTGAACAGGGATAAATGTTGTCAACAGTTCGACTGGATATGTCACAAAAAGATGAAAGAGAAAGTAAGAATGTCAAAAGAAAGGCCCTGATGCATTCTTCAATTGAAGCGCGTAAAAGGACCGATATGCATGTAAATAGGGTAGAGACAAGGCAAGCGAGAATATATTTGCCTTTTTCTGTTCCGATAAGAATTTTCAATCTGTTCATTTGCTCTCCTTAGTTTGAGCCCGTGTCCGGGCAAATAGCCCGGACGGACTCACGATAAATGGGGGATAGAATTAACCGTGGTAGTTGAATACGCTTGAGATCTTGGATGAGAGAGTCGGGATTACATTTGTGTCAAACAAAGTGTAAAGACCGCCTAAGAGCAAAGTGCCGATTACAACTGAGATAACGATCTTGACAGCTGTGTCAACGTAACCTTCGCCCTTCTTGTTTCTGATGGCCTCTTTAGCCTTGATGTATGCCTTGTTGAATTTGTTTGTGATAGAATTAAGTTTTTTCATTTTTGTTTCTCCTTGATTATTTAAATTATTGCTAAGCGAAGATTAAATCTTCTGTTTGTTTTTGCTGAAGCGAGATGTCGTATGCACCTAAAACAGCGCTGGACACTGCTTCTTTCAGTTCTTTAGATTGAATGCTGAAAATGTCCACATATTTAGGATTGCCATTTTCATCTTTGGTCTGAAAAGACGGCATTGATACAAATCTGTCAGTCGG
>JAEEKG010000026.1 GCA_016282315.1 Clostridiales bacterium
AAATATTTCAGCTAATTCTTCATCAAATTGTTTGCCTTCTTCTTTTTTAATTATTTCTATTGCTTCTTCATGACTTATCTTTTCTTTATATGTTCTTCCCATTGTCATTGATGAATATGCATCAACAATAGCAAGCATTTTACTAGGAAAAGGAATAGATTCACTATTCTTAAAATAATATCCATTTCCATCTACTCTTTCATGATGATATAAAATCCAATCAGCAATAAAATCAAAAGATTTAATTTCTCTCAACAATCTTACACTTTGTTGAGGATGAGTACGCATTAATTTCCATTCTTCTTCTGTTAGTGTATTGTCTTTATTCAAAATATCATTTGGAATTTCAAGTTTACCAATATCATGAAATAATGCAGCATATTCAATACTAACAAGACTATATTCTTCTCGCATATTTCTTGGTATTTGATTAAAGAAAGTTACCATTAAATTTTTAACATGTAAGCTATGTCCTTTAATATTTGGACCATGTGAATCCAATATACTAATTAATACTTGAGCTATTTCTAAAGATCTACTTTTTGTTGTTTTAATTAGCTTATTCATTAATAAAATTGATAAACTTACGAAAAAGCTCCCAAAGAATAAAACAAGAGCAATCATCAAATTTACTTCTGATTTAATTAGAATAAAAATATATCCGCCTAAAAAGAAAATTATTAAAATTAAGCCCAGTACAAGCATTGCGTTATCCGGCCTTACACCACCTGAGATAACATCTCGCATTTTTAGCATAAACATAATATAAACTATTATATTGCCAATCATAACGATTGCGCCAATAATAATAAGAATCAAAACTATTGTATCCATAAATCCGTTTCCTTCCTGAATATATGAATATTATACCACTTTTATTATTTATTAAGAAATCCTATTTGCCAATATGTGGAAAAAAATAACTGTTTTACTGGTGGTAAATAGTTATTTTTCTTTCTTTTCGTATTCAATTTGGTTAAAAATATTTTTTGGTATATTTATATATAGTAAGCAGTAGTTTAACGATTAATAATAATTTAACGATTTAAATTTATATATAAATGATATATGTACTACTACTGCTATATTTATTGCAAAAATACCCTATAAATCATTATTATTTGCAGTATTTATGCCTAAAAAAGAAAAAATAGCCAATACTTGCGTATCAGCTATACTTAACTCTAATGGTGGATCCGAGGAGAATCGAACTCCTGTCCGAAAAACACTCCTTATGAATTTCTCCGAGCGCATTCAGTTTATATTATTCCTTTTGCAAAAACCAACTGACAGGATAATATGCAAAAGTAGCTTTTTTGTGCATGATGGTTATAAAAGCATACTCGCCATTCATGTTCACCGCTGGATCATGCCCAAATCAAAGTCGCGGTCTTCTTTGACAGGACAGCGCTGCAACTTAGGCAGCGCAAGCTAAATTATTTCTATTAGCGTTTAATTTTAAATTGAAGATTTAAGGAGGTTCTTCATCTCCGCTCGCTTATCATATCTCACATTCCCCGTCGAAACCTTTACGGACCCATGTGTTAATTGCTTTTTGTTTTTTCGTATCTTTCTATATCTCTTGCCTCCTGTTTTTTAATTTCTGTTTCTCTCTTATCATATAATTTTTTGCCTTTACACAGACCAATCTCAACTTTGACAAATTTTCCCTTGAAATAAATAGATAAAGGAACAATTGTACATCCTTGCTGCCCTGCTTTTTGATATAGTTTCAGAATCTCTTTTTTGTGCATCAATAGTTTTCTGTCCCTATATGGATCTTTGTTGAAAATATTACCTTTTTCGTAAGGGCTGACATGCATTCCGACAGCATATATTTCCAAATCTTTAATATCACAATAAGAGTCTTTTAAGTTTACTCTTCCGTTTCTGATGCTTTTTATTTCTGTACCGGAAAGAGATATTCCTGCCTCATATTTTTCCAGGACAAAATAATCATGATATGCCTTTTTATTCTGTGCTATTATCTTGTGCTCATAATCTTTTTCAGACATATCACGACTTCCTTTCTAAATACTATGCTTTCATTGCAACATTTCCAAAAGAATCAATTCCAACTATTAATGGAAAATTATCAAACTCAAACAATCTCAGTGCTTCGCACCCCAATTCCGGAAATGCTATCACTTCAGATTTGACTATGTGATGACTTGCAACAGCGCCTGCGCCTCCGATAGCGCAAAAATACAATGCCTTGTTTTCTATGATTGATTCGACTACTTCATCAGATCTCTTCCCTTTTCCAATTGTGGCTATGACCCCCATTTGCATCAATTTAGGTGTGTATTTATCCATCCTTGATGAAGTTGTTGGGCCACAAGAACCAACTGCTTTGTTTCCAAATTCAGGAGTAGGGCCTGCATAATAAATCACAGCATTTTTCAGGCACATCGGCAATTCTTTGCCTGAATCCATTAATTCAAACAATTTTTTGTGTGCAGCATCCCTTGCACAAAATACTTTACCCGAAAGAATGATAAACTCTCCCGCTTTCAATTCTTCTCTAATAAATGGGAGATCACTAACTGATATATTTCTCATTTGTTTTTGTTAATCAGAGAATTCAGTGCGCTTATTGCGCCTTTGAAGAACATCTCTATTTTTTCATTGATTGAAGATATATAATCTCTCTTTTTTGAAGGAACGTTTGCTTTTTTGTCAAACAATTGATCAGAATTAGAAAAATTCATGGGCTTTGAGGCCATATCTACTGAATCAACATTGTCAATTCTTTGACTTAATTCATCACTGCCTTCTGCAACTGCTCGCAATAGATTGTCAACAGCAGCATTTACATTTTCTTTGTACTCAGATACTGCAATCTTATAATTATCTTCGAGATTTGCTCTGTAATTTCTTGTCTTTTCCTTCGTCTCATTGACCATTTCTTCGGCAATGGACTGTGCTCTTCTGACAATTTCTGTTGCTTTGCTGTCTGCCTCTCTGAAGATATCTTCTATTCTGCCATCTAATTTTGAGTATACATCTTCAGTTATCTTTGATTGTTTTTGTGCCTCATATGTCTCACATGCCAGAACATCCAATTTTTGTTCATTAATTGTGTTTTTGAAATACTCTTTTTCAAGCTTTTCTCTTGTTGTTTCTAGATTGTCTATGGCTACTTTTGCTGATATTGCCATTTCGTCCAGCTTATAGCTTAATAGAGCCTTTTCCTGCTCAAGTGATTCTATTCTTTTTTCCAACTCTTTTTGTTTTTGTTCAAAACTATAGGCAATTGCAGCTATTTCATCCAGTTTTTCACTGGACAACTTCAGTTGCGCTTCTGCTTTATCTGCCCTTGTTCTTTCAAACTCTATGGTCTCATCTTTTTGTTGAGATTGACGTTTGAAATCAGAACTCATATCAGATATGAATTTATTGACATCTTTTTTGGAATATCCACCCATAAATGAGCTTTTTATAGTCTTTTTTTCCATAGTCAGTCGCGCATTTTTGCGCATTCGCCTTTCTTTATTGCTCGTTGTTCTCTTTTTTCGCTTTTGCTTTTTTTATCAAGAAAACTGATTTAATACTCTCGTCATATTCATTGTAAGCAAAATGTATTATCATCTGCTCTATTGAGGCCAGCAATCCTACTATTACGGTTATCATCAATCCAATACTCGGTATTTGAAGCAAGAAATAATATGGAATTAAAAATGTAAATGCACCTGTCAATTTACTGCCATATGTATGAATGGAATCAAATTTTCTGAATTTAACAAAAACATATGAATAAACTACTATTCTTACTACAACAGCAGCGACTAAAAGTATCCAGAATGGAACAAGCTTCAAATCTATAATCGGGATTATCAACTTGTAACACATAGCTAAATAAAACACCCAGTCAGCAATGCTGTCAAGAATTGAGCCAAACTGACTTGTGCTATTTGTTTTTCTGGCTATAAATCCATCAAATGCATCTGTAAGTCCACAAGCGCCATAAACAATGTAATATGCAATCGAAATACTGTTATTACTTGCATCAAACGGCAAGAACAATGTGACTATTGCACCTATTATTCTTGTTATAGTCAATATGTTCGGAATTATAGATTTTTTGCGTTTCTTTTCAGGTATTTGGTCCATCTTGCTCCCTCATATCTTCATCAATACTAGCATATAATTATACAACACAAGAATATCTAAGGCAAGACAAGGCAAAAAATGTTGTAATAATGTAACATAAGTGATATCATTTTCGTAGTAAATTCAATAGGAGATTTAAACATGGATAGAAAAGTTGTTAGAGTATTATTCAATGGTGACAGCACTACTGATGTAGGCAGAGCAAGACCTATAGGTGATGGATTTGGGAAGATGGGAGACAGCTATCTTGCCAACATTTTTTGCAGAACATGGGCAGATAACCCCAAGAATAATATAAGATATTTCAATGCTGCTGTATCAGGCGACACAACCACTAAATTGCTTGCAAGATTTGATGAGGATGTCATTCCATACAAACCCGATTATATCTTTTTCCTGATAGGCATCAATGATTGTTGGAGAAGATTTGACTGCCCTTTGACCCCGGCCAGTGCCACTACTCCTGCTCAATATAGAGAAAATATGCAAACTTGCATAGATAAATCAAAGGCAATCGGAGCTATACCAACACTCATTTCCCCTTTCTTTATGGAATTGAACAAATCAGATCCAATGCGCCACGATTGCGATGAGTGTAATGATATACTTAGAGACTTAGCATCCAAAAACAATATAGATTTCATTGATGTCCAATCAAGAATAGACTGGTATCTTGAAAATGGCGGATCTAATTTCCTTTTGAGTAATGACAGAGTTCACCCTAATGCTGTCTGCAAAGCTTTAATATCCGATTACATATATAATCATCCTGCATTCAGAAAGATATTCAATGAACAATAATTATATTTGGGACATAATCGCTTCTACTGACAAGAATATTGTTTTTTACGGCACGGGAGATGGAGCTGATAAGATTGCACTTCAAATTGAATCATTAGGCAAGACAATATCCGGGTATTTTGTTTCAGATGATTTTTACAGACCAAACAAAATGTTCCGTGGAAAAGAAATAATGACTTTTTCCCAAGCCGAAAAACAGTTTGGAGACTTTCTTTGCATAGTTGCATTTGGCTCACGCCTTGATAATGTCATCAAAAATATTGAATCAATAAGACAATTAAAAGAAACGTATATTCCAGATATGCCATTGTGCGGAAAAGAATTGTTTGATAAGACTTTTTTTCAGAACAATCATGAAAAGTATAGTAAAGTACGGGAATTGCTTTGTGATGACTCTTCAAGAAAGACTTTAGACAATATAATCAATTTCAGGTTAACCGGAAACGCAGATTATTTGTATGATTGTCAATGCTCTGATGATGAGTATTTAAAAATACTGAACAAAGATTATTCTGCATATGCTGATTTAGGAGCATACACCGGCGATACTTTGAAAAAAGCTGTGAGTGACTATCATAATCTGAAAATTGCAATTTGCATGGAACCGTCGGAAAAATCCTTTGGGAAACTTGCTGAATATGCTAACTCTTTAGTAGAACCTGATACTATAATTGTTAATGCAGCAGCATGGGACTGTAATGAAACAGGTACTTTTTCGGATTCTGGAGGGCGAGGCTCCAAAATTACAAACAACAAATCAAAATCTTTATCCGGAGCCAAAAGCATAGAAGTCGAATATATGCCTTTGGATCAGGTATGCGACATACATAACGAGAAAATCTTGATTAAATATGATGTTGAAGGAGCCGAGTTGCGTGCTCTGAAAGGTTCTGTCAACACAATCAAAAACAATGACACAGATCTGGAAATATCTGTTTACCATAGGAGCGGTGACATTTTTGATATTCCGATTTATGTTCATGAATTATTGCCTTCACACAAATTGTTTTTAAGAAAACTTTCAGGAGTGCCCGCTTGGGATATTCTGTTGTACGCAGTTAAATAAAAAAATATGGGAAGCCCGAATTGAGCTTCCCTTTGTTATATTTTTAGCGCTATGAGTTTGAAGAACTTGTGGATGTTGAGCTTCCCTGAGCCTTTGCGAGTATCATGAGAATCTTAAGGATTACCTGCAGGAAAGCAATAATCATATCGTTAATGTATTGGATGTTGTAGAGTTTGAATAATTCTTTCATTAATTCAATCTCTTCATCAGTAGCCATATGTTCTTTTTTCAATTCTTCATATGCTCTTTCTTGAGCTTTGATTTCGGTCTTATAAACTTTTAATGACATCCAAAAAGACAATACATAGAACAAAATACCTAAACCTGCACAAATAACTGTAGCTGGTCCAAAAGTTTGTGATTTCAGAACAATAATGTCAAGAACAACACCGAGTATCAAAAGAGGAATAAAAGCAAATGGTCCAAAAGTTATTATCGGTATGAGTCTGACTCTTTGCTTCATGTCAGGGTCGTTTTCCTTGTCAAGAATTGCAAGACATGATTTTTGAGCACCCATAGCGAGTGATGTAATACTGGTCTTTTTGTTTGTTAATCTTCTGATTCTGATTTTTTTGAAATAGTGAGAATAACTGTTGCCGAACATAACTGAACCAACAACTGATACTTTTATATGTTGCAAACCATTGTGGTCAAGTATCTTTCTCGCGGCATCACTGCCTGTTATTCCTGCACTGTTTTGTCTTCTATTAAACTTTGCATATTTAACTGCAAGGTAAATAGATACACCACCTGCAAATGCAGCTACAATGGCAATTAATCCCGCCACGACTACAATAGCGATGTGAAGGGGATTGCTCAAATCGAAATTTTTAATAATATCTGCCAAAGCGTATTTCTCCTTTTTGTTAGTTTTATTAATTATAAACTATTATTTCATTCTTTTCAACCGATTGTGTGCTCTATCTTTACAAAGTAGTTGCAACGATTTTTCCACTTCCCTGAACAGTGACTTTTCCGTCGCAAGCAGGAATGAACAATGAATCACCCTTTGCAATTGTTATTTCTTCGTCATTATCTTTGACTGTAACTGCTCCATCTACGCACATCAGATGCAAAAAGCTTTCATTATCTACTATAAACGCTTCATCAATGGTCTCTTTCAATACCCTGACTTTAAAGAAACGACAATCCGCAATTGTATCTCCATAACTCTTTGATGTGATCTCAGAAGGATCAACTGTTTCTATTACGTTCAATGCATCTGTTATATGTAGTTGTCTCAGCGATCCATCTGGTTGACGTCTGTTGTAATCATATACTCTGTAAGTTATATTGGAATCTTGCTGTATTTCGGCGATAAGGAGTCCAGCACATATAGCATGGACTGTTCCGGATGGAATAAAATATGTTTCCCCTGCCTTAACATTTACATAATTAACATATTCCTGCAAAGTCCCGTTTTCAATGGCCTTTTCCAACTCAAATCTTGAATACTTTTTCTTTAGTCCATATGCTATTTTAGCGCCTTCTTCAGCTTCTACTATGTACCACATTTCTGTTTTTCCAAGATCAGTCGAATGAGATTTAGCGTACTCATCATTTGGATGAACCTGAATGGATAAATCAGCACCTGCGTCTATCAACTTAATCAGCAAAGGAAATCTGTCAAAAGTATTATTTGTTCCAATTGATTCGGGGTGATCTTTTATATATTCAGAAAAGCACTTTCCTTTGTATTTACCATTTTCTATCTCATTATCCCCATCACTTCTGCATGTCAATTGCCAAGCTTCAGCGACTTTTTCTCCTTTGTCTCCGATACCATACTCTTTTGAGAGTTTTTCTCCTCCCCAAATAATATGTTTTTTTACCGGTTTAAGCTTTAATAACATGTGTCATCCTCACTTCTGTTTTCAGCATTCTTTGTCATATATAATTATATCACAAAATACAATCCAAATGAAGATGGAGAGGGGCTGTTAAACGAAAGGAAACATGTATATTGGAATATTAAGTTCATTCTCAGTTGGATTATAGGTTTTTGTACTCACAACCATTAAATTGATTGTGTTATTCTTGTACTTATATTTTAGCGGTGAATTTTTCCATTCAACCAACTGATTATATATTTTTCTTCGAAAAATCATGATATCACCTTCTTCAAGAATGTTATGCAAAAATTCGGTTGAAAAAACAACATAAATATACAAAAATTCGGTTGAAATACAATATATGTGCCTGCGGGCACGGAGCGAGGCCTAGTGGATTCAGGAAGGATTTGGCCGAGCGACCCTATCTCAGTGATAGGACAAAGAGATTTTTGAGCATAAAAAAACAGCCCTACCAGTTAGCTGATAGAGCTGTGTGTAGAATATTCTATTGTGTCCGTTTTAGGATATTGACTTTTGAACGTTCACAAAATCTGAAGTCAGATTATTTGCTCTTAATAGCTGCCTGAGCTGCAGCAAGTCTTGCTATCGGTACTCTGAATGGTGAGCATGAAACATAATCAAGACCAATCTTATGACAGAATTCAACAGATGTTGGGTCACCACCATGTTCTCCGCAAATACCAACGTGTAATTTGGGGTTAACAGGTTTACCGAGTTTGATTGACATTTCCATAAGCTTACCAACGCCTTTCTGGTCAAGTTTAGCAAATGGATCATTTTCGAATATCTTCTTGTCATAGTAAGCACCGAGGAACTTACCAGCGTCATCTCTTGAGAATCCGAATGTCATCTGTGTAAGGTCGTTTGTACCGAAGCAGAAGAAGTCAGCTTCTTTAGCGATTTCGTCAGCTGTAAGAGCAGCTCTCGGGATTTCGATCATTGTACCAACTTCATATTCAACCTTAACATCAGAAGCTGCGATTTCAGCATCCGCTGTAGCAACTACGATATCTTTAACATATTTGAATTCCTTAACTTCACTTGTAAGAGGAATCATGATTTCTGGAACCATCTTCCATTCAGGATGTTTTCTCTGAACGTTGATTGCTGCACGAATTACAGCCTTTGTCTGCATAACTGCAATTTCAGGATATGTAACTGTAAGACGACAACCACGGTGTCCCATCATCGGGTTAACTTCATGTAAACCGGAAATAATGTTCTTGATTGCTTCTACAGATTTGCCCATCTTCTTAGCGAGTTCAACGATATCTGCTTCATCGTTTGGAACGAACTCATGGAGCGGTGGGTCAAGGAATCTGATTGTAACAGGTGTTCCTTCAAGAGCTTCGTAAATCTTTTCGAAGTCGCTCTGCTGCATTGGAAGAATTCTGTCAAGAGCTTTTTCTCTTTCTTCAACTGTATCTGAACAAATCATCTCACGGAATGGTTCAATTCTGTCTGCTTCAAAGAACATGTGTTCTGTACGGCAAAGACCGATTCCCTGAGCTCCGAGTTCACGAGCTTTCTTAGCGTCTCTAGGTGTATCAGCATTTGTTCTTACCTTGAGTGTTCTGAATTCATCAGCCCAAGCCATGATTCTGCCGAATTCGCCTGCGATCTTAGCATCAACTGTCGGGATAGCGCCGTCATAGATGTTACCTGTTGTACCATCAATAGAAATTACATCGCCCTCTCTGAATGTCTTGCCAGCAAGTTCGAACTTCTTGTTTTCTTCATCCATCTTGATGTCTCCGCATCCGGATACACAGCAAGAACCCATACCACGAGCAACAACTGCTGCATGGCTTGTCATACCACCACGAACTGTGAGTATGCCCTGAGCTGCTTTCATACCTTCGATGTCTTCAGGAGATGTTTCAAGTCTTACAAGAACAACTTTCTTTCCGTTTGCTTTCCAAGCCTTTGCATCTTCAGCTGAGAATACGATCTGACCTGAAGCTGCGCCAGGAGATGCGCCCAAACCCTTGCCGATAGGAGTAGCTGCTTTAAGAGCTGCTGTATCGAATGTCGGGTGGAGGAGTGTGTCAAGGTTTCTTGGATCAATCATAAGAACAGCTTCTTCAGGTGTTCTCATTCCTTCATCAACCAAGTCACAAGCTATCTTAAGAGCTGCCTGTGCAGTTCTCTTACCATTTCTTGTCTGAAGCATATAGAGCTTCTTGTCTTCGATGGTGAATTCCATGTCCTGCATGTCGCGATAGTGTGTCTCGAGAGTTTTGCAAACATTCTTGAACTGTTCGAAAACTTCAGGCATGATTTCGCCCATCTTTTCTATCTTCATAGGAGTACGGATTCCGGCAACAACGTCTTCACCTTGTGCGTTCATAAGGAATTCGCCCATGAGTTTCTTTTCACCAGTTGCAGGGTCACGTGTAAATGCAACGCCTGTACCGGATGTATCACCGAGGTTACCGAATACCATTGGCATTACGTTAACTGCTGTACCCCAGCTATATGGGATATCGTTATCACGACGATAAACGTTAGCACGTGGGTTGTCCCAGCTGCGGAAAACTGCTTTTATAGCTTCATCAAGCTGTACATAAGGATCGCTTGGGAAGTCTGTTCCCAATTTAGCCTTGTATTCAGCTTTGAACTGGCCTGCAAGAGTCTTCAGATCTTCAGCGTTTAATTCAACGTCGTATTTGATTCCCTTTTCTTCTTTCATCTTGTCGATGAGTTGTTCAAAATATTTTTTGCCAACTTCCATTACAACATCTGAGAACATCTGGATGAATCTTCTGTAGCAGTCCCATGCCCAACGAGGATTTCCTGATTTTTTAGCCAATACTTCAACAACATCGTCATTAAGACCAAGGTTAAGAATTGTGTCCATCATACCCGGCATGGAAGCACGAGCGCCTGAACGAACGGATACGAGAAGAGGATTCTCTTTATCGCCGAACTTTTTGCCGTTGATTTTTTCCATCCAAGTGATGTTTTCTTTGATTTCTGCCATGATTTCGGAATTTATTTTTCTACCGTCTTCATAGTACTTAGTGCATGCTTCTGTTGTGATTGTGAATCCCTGTGGAACGGGAAGACCAATTGTTGTCATCTCAGCAAGGTTTGCACCTTTTCCTCCAAGCAATTCACGCATATTTGCATTGCCTTCAGAAAACTTATAAACGTATTTTGTTGACATTACTTTTCCTCCAATTAATGTTTGAATCGTTTTTGTTTTTTGCGCCTCAGCGCTTGCAACGATTGATTATAGCATATTAATAAATTAATATCTACTCTTTTTTTCCATTTTTGTTGCTCACTCATTTGAATTTATATTTGCCAAGTTGTATAATATTGCCACAAAGACTTGAGAGAGGTGGCAATTCCTATGTTCGGAAGAAAGATAACCGGTGTAAAATGGCTTATTGTCGGATTGGGCAATCCCGGTAAAAAATATGAGAATACCAGACACAATGTCGGTTTTTCTTCCGTCCAATACATTGCCGATCAATTAAAAATCAAGATCAATCGTTCAAAGTTTCAGGCATTGACCGCAACATGTGAACTTGAGAATGAAAAAGTGATGTTCATGCTGCCTCAAACATTCATGAATGCTTCGGGAATAGCAGTTGAAGAAGCTTCTTCATATTTCAAAATCGCGCCTGAAAACATCATAGTAATTTGTGATGACATTTCATTGCAACCGGGTGTCATAAGAATAAAATCCAAAGGCAGTTCAGGCGGTCACAATGGTCTTAAGAGCATCCAGGGAATGCTTGGAAGTGAAAATTATCACAGGATAAAAATAGGAGTTGGCGACAGAGCTGATAAAGACAATGATTTAGCTGACTGGGTTTTGGGTCAATTGACCGAAAGCGATAAAAAGCTGATAGGCGATTGCTATGAAAAAATACTCTCCTCAATTGAATTGATTGTCTCGGGAAATGAAGAAAAAGCGATGAATTTATACAACTAAAGAAGAAATCTGATGGGAATAATCGAAAAGAAATTCAGAGAAGAAAGTGAATACGGAAAAATACTGTCAAATATCAGAGAATGCATTTTCTCACAAAGAAGATTTCCAAGTATATTGACAGGACTGTGCGAGGGGGGCCGCACGGCTTTTCTCGCCACTTTGGCGTCCGAGAAAATCACAAAATCTCCCATGCTTATAATAAGTCCTGATGAAAAAGTATCTAACAGGATTAATTCTTCTCTCAACTCAATCGGATTGAGGTCAAAAATATACCCGGTAAGAGACCCTGTTTTTTATGACATTGTCTCATCTCACGATATCGAGTACGAGAGAATCTCCACATTGAATTCTTTGCTTGAAAATGAACTTGATTGCGTCGTAACAACTCCTGATGCAGCTTTGCAGTATACAATTCCTATGACAAAGCTGTTAAGCAACAACATAACAATAAAAACGGGTCAGGAATTTGCCGTTGATAAATTGGCAAAAATCCTTGATTCATCAGGATATATCAGGTGTTCTCTTGTTGATGGAAAAGGTCAGTTTTCAATCAGGGGCGGAATAGTTGACGTCTTCCCTCCTCAATTTGATTCACCAATAAGAATTGAGTATTTTGGAGATGAAATCGATTCGATTTTTTACTTTGATATCATCTCGCAAAGACGTAAAGAAAAAACTGACAAAGCGAGCATAACTGTATCCAGAGAAATACTCATAGATAAACAAACAAGAATAGATCTAGCGGCTCTTTTGAAAAAGCACATAAAGAAGGGTTGTTCTGAAGCTGTTGAAGATAATTTAAAACACGAAATCGCTGTTCTTGAGTCAGGACTTGAACCTCAGTTTTTGGACAAATACATTACATATATTTATCCGGAGCAATGCTCTCTTCTTGACTGGTTTGTTGATGATACAATTGTCACAGTGATAGAACACAAAGCTTGTCTTGACAGGTTAAAAGCAGCTGAAACTCACTTAATTGAAACGACAAAAGAACTTATCCTGGAAGGCGCAATGCTATCTAAGTATTCAGGCTTTTCACAACAATCAGATGATTTTGATTCTTTCATATACAGAAACCCAACAGTTTTCATCGACTCTTTTTTGAACAAAACAGATTTCAAGCTGTCAGGATTATTTAATATTGAATCAAGAAAGACCGGATCATTTTCAGGCAACTATTTAATGGTCTGTGATGATGTAAAGTCATATCTAAGGGCCGGAGATGCAGTCCTTATTCTCTGCGAAAATGATGTTGAAGCTACTAACTTATCTGAGTTACTGTCAAATTCCGATATCAAATGCAACGTAACAAAGAATTACAAAGATCTGACAGAAATACCAAAAGGATTCGTATCAATTACGAGTTTGAATTTCAATGGATTTGAACTGCCAAAAACAAAATTTGCTTGTATATCTCTGAATGATGAAATTCAATTAAAGAAAAAAATCTCCCACAGAAAAACCGCGTCGAAAACTCGTGATTCAGCAAAAGAAAAAATTCTTTCTTATGCTGACCTTGAAGTCGGAGATTATGTCGTCCATGAAACCCATGGAATCGGTAAATATTTGGGAATAGAAAATATAAAAACAATAGACGGTACAAGAAAAGATCACATAAAGATCCAATATGCCGGAACTGCTGTATTATTCGTACCATGTGAACAAGTTAACATGATATCAAAATACATTGGAGCAGGCGCTGACACCGATTCGTTAAAACTATCAAGTTTTAATACTAGGGAATGGGACAGAACAAAATCCAGAGTCAAAAATGAGCTTAAAGACATGGCAAAAGAGCTCATTGCCCTCTATGCTGAAAGAATGCGCAGACCGGGTATAAAATACCCCAAAGATGATGCAATTCAAGAAGAATTTGAATCAACTTTCGAATATGATGAGACTGATGCACAGCTCATAGCGTCTGAAGAGATAAAGCGTGACATGGAGCGACCCGTACCGATGGACAGGTTATTGTGCGGTGATGTTGGTTTCGGAAAAACAGAAGTAGCGTTGAGAGCTGCATTTAAAGCTGTTACTGCAGGAAAACAGGTTGCACTGCTGGCTCCGACAACAATACTTGCAAATCAGCACTATCAGACCATAGTCTCAAGAATGCGCTCATTCCCTGTTCAGGTAGCTTTGTTGTCAAGATTTAAGACAAACAAAGAATTGGAAATATCTTTAAGAGCCATCAAAAGAGGTTCTATTGACATTGTTGTGGGAACTCACAGATTATTATCAAATGACGTTGAATTCAAAGATTTGGGCCTTATCATTGTCGATGAGGAGCAAAGGTTCGGAGTTGCACACAAGGAAAAGCTGAAACAAATGGCTAAAAATGTCGATGTTCTGACAATGACGGCAACTCCTATTCCAAGAACATTGAACATGGCAATGAACTCCATAAGAGACATGTCAGTACTGGACGAGGCTCCGAGTGACAGAGTTCCTGTTCAGACATATGTTCTGGAGCACGATGACATAATCATAGATGAAGCAATCAGGCGTGAACTCAGAAGAAGCGGTCAGGTATTTTATCTATACAATGACATTGAGACAATGCCAAGAGTTGTTTCAAGGCTGAGAGCTTCTTTCCCAGATAAAAATGTGGAATTTGCCCATGGTCAGATGGACAAGGACAGACTGGCTGAAATATGGCAGGACCTGGTAAATGGTGATATAGACATTTTAGTGTGCACAACGATTATTGAAACCGGTGTTGATATACCTAATGCAAACACGTTGATAATCGAAAATGCAGACCGGATGGGTTTGTCCCAATTGCACCAGATAAGAGGGCGTGTTGGAAGAAGCTCGAGAAGAGCATATGCTTATTTCACATACAGAAAGGGCAAAGTGCTGTCTGAAATAGCTACAAAAAGACTGCAAGCGATAAGGGATTTTACAGAATTCGGTTCCGGATTCAAAGTTGCTTTGAGAGACCTTGAAATCAGGGGCGCAGGAGAAGTACTAGGAGCTCATCAGCACGGTCACATGCAGAGCATAGGCTACGACATGTATGTCAAAATCCTGAACGAAGCCGTCTTGGAAGAACAAGGTGTTAAAATTCCAGAAAAAACTGATTGTGTCATATCTTTCAGCAAAGATGCCTTCATTCCGACAACATACATAGAAAGCGACAATCAACGAATCGATATATACAAAAAAATATCTTCAGTAATGAGTGAAGAAGATGTGGATGATATAGCAAGCGAACTGCTTGACAGATATGGTGACATACCGGTTTCAGTTGAGAATTTGCTCAATATAGCACTTGTCAGATCAATAGCATGCAGGGCAAATATTGAAAAGATTGAACAGATACGAGAACAAATAATCATAAAGCCTAAAGAATTGAATATTAGGCTGTGGGCTGAAGTATCAGCTTCTTTCAGAAACAGAATGACTATAGTT
>JAEEKG010000004.1 GCA_016282315.1 Clostridiales bacterium
ATTCCATTCCTCAATCGTGATTTTGTATTCTCTACCTATGTTTTCAAACATTTCTCGTAGTCGTTTTGAAATTGTGTCATTTATTACTCTCCTTCGATATTTTACTACCAGTATAAGATGATAATGTAGTGCGAACACTGAATGATTATTGTTGTACAATTTCATAGCTTTCTCCAAAAAACTTGCTTCATTACTACCTGTAATTATACAACTTCGTATTTTTAATCTCAATATTTTGAGTTGTATTTCTTGTGTGTTTCGTAATCCTTTTCGCACTCTTTCTCACAATTCATCTCGCCTCCTATAGAGGAGGGAGAATTCTTGCTGAGTGCTTGTTAAATAAGTTCAAAAAAAGCGCTGTCAGTTATCTCGTTTTCTCGAGTTAATCTAACAGCGTTTTTGTTTTCATTTTTTTACAATAAAACAATTCCAGCTTCAGAAAAGACGTCTTTTGTCTTCTGATCCCAAATAGAAGACTGTACTTCTCCTATATGAGCTTTGCCAAGTAAGAACATACTCAATCTCGATTGTCCTATTCCTCCGCCTATTGTCAATGGCAATTCATTGTTTAAAAGTGCTTTGTGGAAAGGATACTTTCTTCTGTCGTTGGCATTTGCTTCATTCAATTGATAATCAAGTGATTTTGAGTCAACCCTGATTCCCATTGATGAGATTTCAATTGCCATATCCAGAACTTCATCATAGAAAAGGATGTCTCCGTTAAGACTCCAATCATCATAGTCCGGTGCACGACCATCATGTCTTTCTCCGGACTTTAATTTGTCGCCGATTTGCATTATGAAGGTGGTCGGATGATCTTTTATATATGCATCTTCTCTTTGCTTTGGGGTCAATGAAGGAAACATGTCTTCAAGTTCCTGAGAAGTGATAAAACTAACATCTAAACTCTTCACTGAAGGTGTCAAAGAAGGGAATGCTTTGACAAGTTCATTTTGTGTATCGTAAATAGCTCTGACAATTCTTTTTACGGTTTCTTTGAGAAAGTCCTTGTTTCTCTGTTCTTTTGTAATTACCTTTTCCCAGTCCCATTGGTCCACATATACAGAATGAAGGTTGTCAAGATCTTCATCTCTTCTGATAGCATTCATATCAGTAAACAATCCTTCACCTGGTTTGAATCCGTATCTGTCCAAAGCCATTCTTTTCCACTTGGCAAGTGAATGAACAACAACCGCTTCGCCTCCGGAAAACTTTATGTCAAATTTTACAGGACGCTCTACTCCATTCAGATCATCATTCAAGCCTGTATTCGGATCAACTATCAATGGTGCTGAAACTCTTTTCAGATTCAATTCTTCAGACAATTCTTTTTCAAATACTGTGTGAATCATACCAATAGCGGTCTGCGTTTCATACAGATTGAGAACAGATTTGTAATCTTTGGGCAAAAATGACTCTTTCATGGCGACTCTCCTAAAATAATAATTTCCTCGATTTTAACTCATTTTTTCACAGTTTTCAAGACAAAAATAGTCATTCATTTTGTTTTACAAAAATAATATTATATGATATAATAATTTGGTTAGATTGCATCATTTGAAAAAATGGAAAGGAGGTCCCAATTTGAAATTTTTTGCGCCATTATTGATAGTTATTGCATTTGGTGTTGTTGCATATGTATTGTTGAGACTTTCCTTGAAATTGAGCAACAAATTAGCCTCAAAGAGAATCCTTAAATCAGGTGTAAGAACAAAAGATGCTGCCATGGCATTGATGCTTGCACAAATAGAAAAATCCAAGTTTGTTGATGATTTCAACTATGTCATCTATGTTGACGGAGTTAGAAAAACAGCCCATGCAGATACAATCATTGTAAGGAAAAACGGCATATTTGTTGTCAACATTTGTCCTTACAGAGGCAAGTTGGATAATGAAGATGACTTGATTTGGAGAAGATCCGCAAAAACAAGACATGGAATAATAGAAAAAACATTTCCGAGCCCTGTTGTTGAAACTAAACACGCAGTTGCCGTTGTAAAACACTTACTGGAAAAGTCCGAAATAAAGGAAGATATGATTCACGGAATAGTTATTATCAGCCGTTCGGACGCAGACACAGTATACGAGGATGAGGGTGTTTACAGGATGCTGGAAGGCATTGAATATATCAAAGGATTCAAATCACAATTGTTGTTTGAACGAAAAGAGTGCAAGGAAATTTCCAGTTATTTGAATGAGAAATCTGTTGATCCAGCAGAAACGGAGGAAAGCAATAGTGAAAAGAGAGGATGAAAAATTTGTCACTTCTTCAATCATGGAAGGCTTCATATCCGTTAAAGCTGTAATTGATGGAAAAAATACGTGCGATAACAACAGAAGAATCATCACGGTTTACGTCGATAAAGAGCGTAAAAAAGCAAGGTATAAAGAACTAGCCTTTCTGGACAAGAAAAGCAAGGAATTGGGATTTGAAATAATAGAAAAAGACAAAACATTTCTTGATGAAAAAACATTGTCAACGTCTCACGGAGGCATAATTGCCGAGTGCAGCGATAGAACAATCCCGACTCTTAAAGAATCCGATATAAAAGACTGTGGTTTTTATGTTTATCTTGAAGGAATCGAAGACCCGTATAATTTCGGCTATTGCATTCGTAGTATATATGCGTCAGGAGCTGATGGAATTATACTGAGTCCAAGAAACTGGATGAATGCTTCAGGAGTAGTTTGCAGATCCTCAGCCGGTGCTTCAGAATTGATAAATGTATTCGTATCTGAACCTGATGTGGCCATTAAGATGTTCAAGGATAAAAACTACAAGTGTTTTGCTTCGGACAAGTCCAAAACTGCAGTGTCTTTTTATGATGCAGACCTCTCCTTCCCTGTTTTTCTTGCAATAGGCGGAGAAAGACGAGGACTGTCACAAAGTGTTCTTTCAAATTGTGACAGCACAATAATGATTGACTACGGAAGAAATTACAGAGCTGCTTTGTCTGCTGCTTCTGCTGCTACAATTCTTTCGTTTGAAATTCACAGACAAAATAGGAGCAACCATGTCATATAAACAAATGGTTAATGACAATCTGTCATTGAGGTCCAAAAAAGGCTCTTTAGATTTTGGAACAGATGCATACCTGTTGAGTTGCTACGTCAAGAAGAATCCAAAGGCTCAGGCTGCTGAATTTGGATCCGGAAACGGAATTATTTCCCTACTTTTGGCCTCAAGAAAAAAACTTGGACATATCGATTGCTTTGAAATCCAGAATGAGCTCAGCGAATTGTCAAAGACAAATGTGACTGAAAACGAATTGTCAGGATTAATTGATGTGCTCAACAAAGATGTCACAAAAGAACATTTTGATCAACATTATGATGTTGTTTTTTCCAATCCGCCATATTTAAAAACTGGTTCCGGCAAGGAAAACATTGACGAATCAGACCGCATTTGCTGCCGCGAAGTTCTGGGATCAATAGAATCTTTTTCATTGGCTGCAAGCAATGCCTTGAAGTTCGGTGGGGCATTTTACACGGTTTATAGACCCGACAGACTGGCACAATTGATACATGTTCAGAAAAAATATGGTTTAGAGCCTAAAAGAATGACTTTGGTATACCCTTCTATCGAACACTCCCCCTGCCTGGTCCTGTGCGAATCAAAAAAAGGCGGAAATGAAGGTATATTTGTCACAAAACCACTCATTATATACAAAAAAAGCGGCACATCTTCACAAAGTGACTATACAGACGATATGAAATATATATACGATAATGGAGAGTTTAATGATTACTACACAAAACCCTGATGAAAAGAATGTCATAGTTAAAGGAATGCTGTATTTGGTGGCAACCCCTATAGGCAACATGTCAGACATTACTTTAAGGGCACTTAAAGTGCTTGAAAATGTAGATTTTGTTGCTGCTGAAGACACCAGAAATTCCGGGCTTTTGTTATCCAGACTAGGCATCAAAAAACAACTGGTAAGTTATTACGAACAAAACAAAAGCGAGGCAGGTCCTAAGATAATAGAAAAATTGAAATCCGGTTTTTCCTGCGCTTTGATTACAGATGCCGGCACGCCAGGAATCAGCGATCCCGGCTCTGATTTAGTAAGGTTGTGCGAGACACACAGCGTACCTGTAACGTGTATTCCGGGAGCATGCGCTGCTGTGACCGCGGTTTCAATCTCCGGTCTTGATACCAGCAGATTCGTGTTTGAAGGATTTCTCCCCGTAAAGGCTAAGGAGCGCAAGGAAACTCTTGAGATGGATTCTAGTGAAAAGGGTTCAATAATATTTTATGAAGCGCCTCACAGGCTAAAAAAGACTCTTCAAGACATAATCGATGTTTTCGGTGACAGAAAAATTGCCATTTGCCGAGAGTTGACAAAATTGAACGAAGAAGTAATAAGAACCACTCTTTCACAGGCTATTGAAATATACTCTGGAAGTGAGCCTGTAGGCGAATACGTATTAATCGTTGAAGGAAAGAAAGAGACCCAAAACGACTGGTCGAAAATGACAATTAAAGAACATGTTCAGTTTTACATGGACATGGGCGAAGACAAAATGTCTGCAATGAAAAAAGTTGCAAAAGATCGCGGTGTTGGAAAAAGTGAAATATATTCTGCAATGTTGAACGATTGATAATTAACTATTCTTGTAATATAATTTAAAGACTTAAAATAGATGGAGACAAATAATGGAAAAGAAAACATTTTACATTACAACAGCTATACCATATGCATCAAGAAAACCGCATATAGGAAATACATATGAAGCTATTCTCACTGACGCCATTGCCAGATACAAGAAAGCGCAAGGCTATGATGTATTCTTTATGACAGGCACAGATGAGCACGGTCAGAAAATTGAAGATTGTGCCAGAGAAGCAGGTGTATCACCTAAAGAATATGCTAATGGTGTATCAAATGAAATAAAAAGACTTTGGGATTTGCTCGGTGTCGAATATGATCACTTCATAAAAACAACCGATGACTATCACGAAGCAGCAGTTAAAGGCATTTTCCAAAAACTGTATGACCAGGGTGACATATACAAAAGTTCTTATGAGGGATGGTATTGTGTGCCAGACGAATCATTCTACACAGACACACAAGCTAAAGACGGAGTTTGCCCGGATTGCGGCCGTCCTCTGAAGAGAGCTCATGAAGATGCATATTTCTTTAACATGAAAAAATATGCTGACAGACTCATGAAGTATATTGACGAACACCCGGATTTCATTGTACCCGTTTCAAGAAAGAACGAAATGGTCAATAACTTTTTAAAACCAGGTCTTCAGGATTTGTGCGTAACAAGATCCTCTTTCAAATGGGGTGTTCAAGTTCCCTTCGATCCTGAACATGTCATATACGTTTGGATAGATGCTCTGTCCAACTACATTACAGGTCTTGGATACTCTGTTGACAAACAGGGAGAACTGTACCAGAAATATTGGCCAGCAGATGTTCACATCATAGGAAAAGACATTCTGAGATTCCACACTATTTATTGGCCTATTATCCTTATGGCACTTGATTTGCCCCTTCCTAAGCAGGTATTCGGTCATCCATGGCTGAACACTGCATCAGGAAAGATGAGCAAGTCAAAAGGCAACACGATTTATGCAGATGACTTGGTAAATCACTTTGGCCGTGATGGTGTAAGATATTATGTTCTTTCAGAAATGCCGTATGCAAATGACGGAACAATATCTTATGAAAACGTAATATTGAGATTTAACACCGATTTGGCTAACACACTGGGCAATTTGTTGGCAAGAACCCTTTCTATGACCAAGAAGTATTTTGACAGCGTAATCCCAGATCAAGGTGAAATTACAGAACTTGATGCTCAATTGATTTCAGAAGCTAAAGCTTCATATGAGAAATATTGCAAAAACATGGAAGAGTTCAAATTGTCCGATGCTCTTGATGCTGCTATGGATATAGCGAGAAGAGCTAACAAGTACATCGATGAAACAACACCATGGGTTTTGGCAAAAGATGAATCACAAAAAGCAAGATTGGGCTCAGTCATATATAACCTGCTTGAATCATTGAGAATTCTAGGCGTTATATTAAGACCTGCTATTCCGGATTCATGTGACAAACTTCTTGAAGCTATAGGTGTATGTGACAAAGATATATCTTCAGCATCCGAATTTGGCAAACTTGTTCCGGGAAACAAAGTCGGAGAATCATTTGTATTGTTTGCTCGACTTGATGAAGCAAAAATGCTTGAAGAACTAGAAAAAGAAAACAGCAATATATGAGTTCACTATTGTTTGACACTCACGCCCATTACACAGACAGCAAATTTGAAGACCCTATAACACTGCTAAAATCTCTTTTTGAGTCAGATGTTTGCGGAGTAATGTGCTGTGGATGGGATATTCAATCGTCCAAAGATAGTATTCATCTGGCAAACGAGTTCAAAAACATGTATTGTTCAGCCGGCATCCATCCCGAAAACTGCGTCGATATAGAAGATATGAATTCATCAATCGATGAGATTAAACTTCTCTGCTCTGAAGATAAAGTCAAAGCAATCGGAGAAATTGGGCTGGACTACTACTGGGAAATTCCGAAAAAGAAACAGCAAGACTTTTTTGATGCACAATTGAGTCTTGCTGAAGAACTTGACATGCCTGTGATAATCCACGACAGAGATGCTCACGGAGATGTGTTCGACATTATTAGGTCACATAAGAAAGTGAGAGGCGTCATGCATGGTTACAGTGGAAGTGCAGAATCCGCAAGGCAGTATGCTAATATGGGATTCTATATATCTTTTCCGGGAACAATAACTTTTAAAAATGCAGCTAAATTACCCGAAGCAGTTCTCACAGTTCCAAAAGAAAGAATTGTAGTTGAAACTGACTGCCCTTACCTCACTCCTGTTCCTTTTAGAGGGAAACTCAACCACAGCGGTTATATGAAGTACACGGCATCTAAAGTTGCAGAGTTGCTGAAAATGGATTATAATGAATTTTGCGAATTAGAAGTACAGAATGCAAAAAATCTATTCGACACAAAGTGAGATTTTTATGGAAAACAACGTTATTTTCAAAGGCATAATGCCTGCTCTTGTTTCCCCTGTAAACGATGATGGTTCATTAAAAAGAGAATCAACCGTAAAACTTGTAAAATGGCTAATGCAGTTCGGAATCAATGGATTGTATATATGCGGATCCACCGGCGAAGGTTTGGCTTTAAAAAAAGAAACACGTATGGAACTGCTTGAAACTGTTCTTGATGCCGTAGATGGAAAAATACCAGTCATATCTCACATAGGTGCAATTGATCTTGCCACCACGATTGAATTGACTAAACATGCATCAAAAGCAGGAGCTGCCGCAGTATCCTCAATTCCTCCCATTTATTTCAATTACGGAGAAGATGATATTGTAAACTATTACAAAGCTATTTGCGATAATTCAACAGTACCTATGCTTATGTACGGAATAGGAAGCGCGGGCACCAAACTCTCATTCTCATTAGTTGAAAGAGTAATGAACTGCTCTCCTCTTGCCGTTGGTTTAAAGTGGACTTATCCAGACTACTTCACTCTTGGAAGAATCAAACAGATAAATGGTGGCAACATCAACGTCATCAATGGCCCGGATGAGATGCTAATATGCGGACTTGCAATGGGAGCAGACGCCGGAATAGGAACTACATATAACTTGATGCCCAAATTGTTTGTTGATTTGTTCAACAAATTCCAGT
Source organism: Clostridiales bacterium (assembly GCA_016282315.1). Classification (GTDB taxonomy): domain Bacteria; phylum Bacillota; class Clostridia; order Oscillospirales; family CAG-272; genus CAG-841. The sequence goes on from JAEEKG010000004.1 coordinate 7,692, forward strand.
CAGGAAATGTAGAAGAAGCGAGATTTATTCAACACAAAATAGATGTAGTTATAAATGTCCTTATAAATCACAATGTTATTCCAGCAACTAAGGCAATCTTAAATTGGATGGGATTTGATGTCGGCAATTGCGTCAAACCGCTAAAAGTAGTAGATAAAGAAGAAACAAAACAGATGCTGAAAGAAATGAATAATGTCATTGATTTCAACAATCAGATAATCAACTAATCGGAGGTTTTCATGAAAATAGGTATTTTAGGATATGGTCCAATAGGAGAATCAATTTACGAACGCTGCTCTGTTCTACCTAACATAGAGGTAGCAGGCGTATACTGCATGGAACCTGAAAAAGTCCCGGATGGAAAGGGTCTTGATTCAGCTGACGCTTTGTTGAGCGATTTCAGCATTGATACAATTGTAGAAATAATCGGCGGAAACGGCCTTGCATATGATTTGATTGTTCAAGCAATGAACAATGGCAAAAATGTTGTCACTAATAACACTGAACTTGCAAGTACTTACCTTCAGGAACTCAGTGAAATTGCATCAGACAATAACGTTTCATTCAAATACACAGCAGCATTGGGTGGTGTTCAATGGATATCCAACTTGGATGCTGCCACAAGAATAGACAAAATCAAAAAAGTCTCAGGCATAATGGATGCAACATCAAACTATATTCTGAGCAACATGCAAGCATCTAAGAGCTCATTTGAAGATGTTTATTCTGAAGCAGATAAACTCGGTTATATCAACGAAACCAAAGATGATGATGTAAACGGTGTAAATGCAAAGAGAAAACTCATCGTAGCAAGCGGAATCGCATTCGGCTCAAAGTTATCTGAAGATGATGTTGATGCTTACGGAATTGAAACAGTAACTCAAGATGATTTTGCAGTATTTGCAAGATTGGGTCTGACATGTAAATTATTCTCTTCTGCCTCTGTTGTTTCAGACACTCAGATGACAGCTTTTGTTGAACCGACACTGTTTGGACCAAAGACACTTGAAGCTTGCGTTAACTCAAACTACAACCTTTTCTCATTTGAAGGAAATATATGCGGAAAATACAGCTTCTATGGTCAAGGCAACGGAAAAACAGCAGTTGCAACCGCCATCATAAATGATATTATAGATGCAGCAAATGGGCTGAAATCCAATGAAATTGTTTTAACTGACTCAAGAAAAGTCACAAACGCAAGGGTTGTTCATCAATATTATGTCAGAACATCAATTATTTGCGATTGGATAACCGACCACAGACAAATACCTCTTGGTCACGGAATATTGACATCTCCAATCAGTGTTACTGAAATGCACAAATCAGCCAAAATTCTCAGCGAACAGGACGATAAATTATTCTTTGCTGCAATTTATTAAATTGAATGAGTTTTTTGACAAATCGGTCACGTTTTGTGACCGATTTTTTTGTTGACTATAAAAAGAAAATGGGTTAATATTAATCAGTATTTTATCTCGGCAAAGGAAAAATTATGAACGTAGTAAAAGAATTAGATTACAAAAAAACTTTAGAGAAAAAAATTGTTCCATATTTGGAGTCAGTCAGAACAGATGGTTATTTAGATAGTTTTGACGGAACCAAATTGTTTTATCACGTATACAAAGCAGACAAACCTGATAAAACCCTTGTTATGCTTCATGGTTTTACTGAGTCTAGTGAAAAGTACAAAGAGATGATATGGTATTTTTTGAACAATAATTTCAATGTTTATATCTATGATCAAAGGGGGCATGGGAAAAGCGGCAGAAAAGTTGAAGACAAGACAATAACACATGTCGACAATTTCTCTGAATATGTTAGTGACTTGGAATGCTTCTTAGACAAGGTAGTCTCAAAGGACTTCCCTCTTTATTTGTTTGCTCATTCCATGGGTGGTGCTGTTGCATCATTCTTCTTGGAAAAACATCCAAACGTATTTAAAAAGGCTATTCTCTCTTCCCCGATGATAGCTCCTTCAACAGGCGGTTTTCCCCCATTTGTAGGAAGACTTATATGTCGAGTAATGATATTGTTCGGCGGCAAGAAAAAAAGAATTTTCTTGTCAAGCGAATATCCGGGAATCGAGAAATTCGAAGATTCATGTGACACATCTGAAGTTCGTTTTTCCCATTATGAATACTTTAAACACACTCACGAGGAATATCAAAACTATTCTCCCTCTTACAAATGGACTTTAGAATCTTTAAAGGTTTGTAAAAAATTACTTAAAAAAGGCGAGCCTGAAAAGATACAAACAGAGGTTATGCTCATGTCTGCTGGAAAAGACACTGTTGTTTCAATTCCGGATCAAATTAAATTTTCGGAAAGAGTTCCTTCTTGCAAATTGATGACATATCCTGAAGCAAAACATGAAATATATTATTCTACAGACGAAGTAATGGAAAAATATGTAAACGACGTCTTGGAATTTATAAAATGAAAAAAATGCTGGTCTCCAGCAATTTTCAAAAAGAAAAGGAGTTGATCTATGGCTAAATTTATATTTGTTACCGGTGGCGTTGTTTCAGGACTGGGCAAAGGAATAACAGCAGCATCACTCGGAAGACTTTTGAAATCTCGCGGGCTTAAAGTAGCCGCACAAAAATTAGATCCGTACATAAACGTGGATCCTGGAACAATGAGTCCATATCAGCACGGAGAAGTATATGTAACTGAAGATGGCGCAGAAACTGATCTTGATTTGGGCCATTACGAACGTTTCATTGATGAAGATCTTAACAGATTTTCTAATTTGACTACAGGAAAAGTTTATTGGTCTGTTCTCAATAAGGAACGGAAAGGAGACTACCTCGGACACACCATTCAGGTAATTCCTCACATAACGAATGAAATTAAAGAGTTCGTTTATTCAGTTGGCCATCACACCGATGCAGATGTAGTTATTACTGAAATTGGTGGCACAATAGGTGACATTGAGTCTCAACCATTTTTGGAAGCAGCAAGACAAATATCTCTTGAAGTAGGCAGAAACAATTGCCTGTTCATTCATGTCACGCTTGTTCCTTTCATAAAAGGCTCTGACGAGCACAAATCAAAACCCACTCAGCACTCAGTCAAAGAATTACAGGGAATGGGAATTAAACCCGACGTGATAGTGCTGAGAGCTGATGAACCACTAGAAGAGGAAATATTCGAAAAAATATCTCTTTTCTGTAACGTTACCCAAGATTGTGTAATTGAAAACACTACTCTGCCTATTCTGTATGAAGCTCCTCTCATGTTAGAAAAACAAAACCTCTCTACTGTTGTTTGCAGACAGTTGGGATTGCAGACAAAAGAACCTGACATGAAAAATTGGGAGGAAATGGTAGAAAAAATCAAAAATCGTTCTAAAACAGTTAATATTGCTCTAGTTGGTAAATATGTAAAACTTCATGATGCCTATTTATCCGTTGCAGAGGCTCTAAGTCATGCAGGATATGAATACGGCACAAAAATTAATATAGATTGGGTTGATTCGGAGACAATTACCAAAAATAATGTTTCCTCAATCCTGAAAGACGCAGATGGAATCATCGTACCCGGAGGCTTTGGAGTCAGGGGTATTGAAGGCATGATTACATCTGTAAAATATGCAAGAGAAAACAACATTCCGTTCTTTGGAATCTGTTTGGGAATGCAAATAGCTGTTATAGAATACGCCAGAAACATTTTGGGATACAAAGATGCAAACTCTGGAGAATTTGACGAAGATTCAGCACATAAAGTCATAGATTTCATGCCTGGTCAAAGCGATGAAATAGATAAAGGCGGTACACTGAGACTTGGTGCATATCCTTGTATAATTAAACCTGACACAACTATGGCGCGCTGCTATAACAAGACCGAAATATCTGAAAGACACCGCCATCGCTATGAATTCAATAACGATTACAAAGATGAGTTTGTTAATAATGGTCTAACCATCGGAGGTATATCGCCCGACGGCAAACTCGTTGAAACAATAGAAATTACAGATAGACCTTTCTATGTCGGAGTTCAATTCCATCCGGAATTCAAATCAAGACCTAATAAGCCTCATCCTCTGTTCAAAGGATTTGTAAAGGCATCAATCGACAAAAAAGAGAGCAAAATCTGAAGAAAAACAAAAAATCCGAACTAAATGTCCGGATTTTGGTGGTGACCCATACGGGAATCGAACCCATGCCTTCGCCGTGAGAGGGCGACGTCTTAGCCGCTTGACTAATGGGCCAGCGTTGAGATTATATCATAACTATTTTTCATTTGCAACAACAATTATCTAGCAGATGAAAAAAGATTTTCAAACATTAAGGAGAAACAATCAATGCTCGTTTCAACTAAAGGAAGATACGCTATAAAAGTGATGACAGACTTGGCCGAACACTACGGACAAGGATATATTTCCCTGCAAGACATAGCCGACAGACAAGAAATATCCGAGAAATATCTGGAGAATATAATAAGATCTCTTGTTGCTGATAATCTTCTTGAAGGTCAACGTGGAAAAGGCGGAGGATACAAGCTTACCAAATCACCGGAAGAATACACTCTCGGAAGGATATTAAGATTGACCGAAGGTTCACTTTCTCCTGTTTCTTGTATGACTGAAAGCGGTCAATGTGAAAAAGTTGACAACTGCAACAGCATGAAAGTTTGGCAGGAAGCAGATAGAATCATCAATGAGTATTTTGACAGTGTAAAATTGTCTTCAATGCTCGAATAATAAAGCATTCAAAGCACATGAAAGAACAAATGTTCATGTGCTTTTCTTCATGATTGCAGTAGATTATCTATTGATTTTTTGTTATTGTTATGTTACCATAATCATATAAAATAGTTATAATAATCTATTTTAGTACGGGTCGATGTTTTGTCGTCTTAACAAAGTGATTTTCAAATCCTTGATTCAATAGAACGATGGGGGATTGCCCGTGAGAATTATTAATAACGGGAAACACTTGAATAAGTGTATTTTCATTAATCACAAAAGGAGAAAAAACACAATGAAAAGAATTGCAACTATCATATTAGCTGTCGCTATGTTGGTATCTGTTCTTGTCTTTGCTGTTGCATGTAGCGGTGATAAAGGTGGAACTACCACCCAAAAGACCGAAGTAGAGACCACTGCTAAAGGTGATGTAACTACAGCTGACTCTGGTTCTCAGACTACTACCGAAACAGTAACAGAAACAGAAGAAGTAACAGAATCTGCTGAACCTACAGGCAAAGAAGTTCTTCCTGGTTATGAAGACGTTAACTTTGGTGGCAGAACTTTCTTGATAGCTTCAAATGCTGATGAAGACGGCGACTGGGCTGATGCAGCAGACTTCTGGGTTGAAGGCATTACTAACGATGCAATCAACGATGCTGTATGGGAAAGAAACGATGTCATGAGCAAACTTTACAACTGCTCAATCGAAGTTGATAACGGCGGTTGGGACAACGGATTTAACGCTGCAGTTGCTTCAGGTGATGACAGATACATCGCTGCTTCTTCAGAATATGCTCTCTTTGGCGGATATGCCAGCGGAAAGTATTACAACGTTTTGAAGCTCGGTATGGATCTTACTCAGGATTGGTGGGATCAAAACTTCATCATGGACGCAAGCTGTGATGGAAAATTGTTCGGCATTATCGGTGACTTTTCACTTCATGCCATGAGCGCTACTTGGATCATGTTCTTCAACAAAGACGTATATGAATCCAAATTCGCTGACACAGATATTTATCAACTCGTAAGAGATAAAAAATGGACACTTGATGTCATGGCTGACATGATCGACAAGATCAAGAATGATGCTAACGGTGACTCTAGCTACACATTCACTGAAGGCGCAGATGCTGATACTCTCGGTCTTATGACAACAGCTCACAACTACAGAGGTTTGTATTTTGCTTCAGGTCTTAGACTTGTTACAAAGACAGAACAGACAACTGACGGTTCATTCATTACAGCTCTTACTAACCAGCCAAACGGCGCTGACGTTATCGACAAGCTGATTACTGTATGTAACACTGAAGGCTACATTTCTGGCGGTTATAGTGATGTTCAAAAGGGCATTCAGAATGGTACAACTTTATTTGCTGGCGAAGTTATGGACGTTCTTAGAAGAATGGCCGGCGCTGAAAACCTCAGAGTTGGTGTACTTCCTCAGCCACTTTATGATGAAGGACAGAAAGAATATCACTGCTATGTAAATAACCGTGCCGCATTCCTCTGCATCCCAACTTCATTCTCTGACATGGAAGTAATAGCTGACTTCTTCACATTGTTTGCTTATCATTCATCAAAACTCGTACGTCCTGCTTACATCAATACATTTAAGTACACATACGCTAACGATGAAGAATCAGGCGAAATGATTGATATCATTATCGACAGCCGTGTATTCGATCCAGGTTACTTGGGCAGCTTTGCTATCAAGATGGATGGTTACATCGGAACAATGATTACAGACAAGAAGAATAACTATGTTAAAGCTTCAACAAGCTATGCAAAATCTGACACAGCTAACCTCGAGGCTTATAGAGAAAAGATAGCTGCAATCGACGACAACTATTAATATTATTGTCAATCGTTGATTAAATAACTTAACCATATCGCCATGCGAAACGCATGGCGATATCTTTTTCGTTTCTTGCTTTTATCGTTATATGATGGTAAAATGGGCTTGTAATAGTCATGTTTAATGTTTTAAGAAAGGATTTGGCTGAATTTATGGTAAAAAGAGTATTCACTGTTATTGTTTCAATGCTTATGCTTTTATCTGTATTGTTCTTCGCATTGTCTTGTAGCTCTAAGACAGAAGAAAATACTACAAAAGCAACAACAAATGAAACAACCGAAAATGAAACAACCACAAAACAAGGCGAGACAAAAACTGACACAACCACTGCAGACATAACAGAAACTACTAACAAAGAAACTGAATCTGTGACTTCAAATGACCCAAATGGTCATGAGAAACTTGAGGGATTTGAAGATGTTGACTTTGGCGGAAAAGTATTTCTAATAAATGCTACAGCCACAGATATCTTCAAACCTTGGAGAGACGATTATACAATATGGGTTGAAACAGTTACTGGTAATGCTGTTGATGATGCAGTATATGAAAGAAATGCAGTAATGGGCAAGCTCTATAATTGTGAGATTCAGGTTGATGCTTCAGGTGGATCCGCTTATTCAGCCAGCATCGCTTCCGGGGATCAAAGATATATAGGGTCAACGTTTGCTGCTTGGTCTATATTATCTGTTGCAAGCGACAAGTATTACAATGTGCTTAAGTTTGATATAGATTATTCTCAACCATGGTGGGATCAGAATTTCTTCAATGATTTATCATGCGATGGCAAACTGTTCGCTTTGTGCGGAGCGTTTACCCTTGTGCCAAAAAAAGCTGTATGGATAACTTATTACAACAAAGATGTATATGAAAGCAAGTTTTCGGGAATTGACATCTATCAAATGGTTAGAGACTATGAATGGACATTTGATACAATGATAAGCTTTATAGAGCAAATTAAATACGATGCAAACGGAGATTCTGAATATACATTTACTGATGGTTCTGATGCTGACATTTTGGGTTACATGTCAACCGCTCACAATCCAAGATATTTGTATTATGCAGGCGGACATCAATATGCGGGGAAAAATGAGTACACATACGATGGCCATTTTGTAACCACTCTTAATGATCCAAAGGGACTTGATACTCTACAGGCTGCTGTAAGACTTGTAAAAACCGAAGGATATCTGCAAGAGGGATATACAAATTGCGACAAAGCAATTCAAAATGGCACTACCCTGTTTGTTTCAAACGTTATCGGACAACTTGAGACTTACGATCATGCCGAAAACTTGAGAATAGGCATTCTTCCTATGCCAATGGTTACAGCAAATCAACACGCTTATTATCATCTTCCGGATAATCACAGTACATTTTTAAGTATTCCTGTTGCATATGAAAATATGGAAGTTATAGCACAATTCTTAACATTGTTCGCTTATCACTCATACAAGATAGTTTATCCAGCTTTCATTAACACATACAAATACACATATGCAAGTGATGAGGAATCCGGAGAAATGGTAGACATCATCACAAACTCTGTAAGATATGATCCAGGTTATTTAGGCGGAATGGCAACTCAATTTGATGGATACGTTGCTACAATGGTTATGGAAAACAAAGTGAATAACTTCACAAGCGCTGCTGTTAAATTTACAAAAACTGTTGATGCAGAAATAGAAAAATACAGAGAAAAAATAAGTAAAATTGATGATAACTATTGATTCCATTTTATAGATATAACTCAAGCCACACATTTTTTGTGTGGCTTTTTTATGCGGCTGTATTGATTTTAAACTATGTGAATGCTAAAATACTATATTATATAATTTGTCTATATTAACAAATATATGCAATATATTAGGAGGAATAAAAAATGGCAAAAAGATTGTTGACAGTTTTATTATCAATTGCCATGTTGTTGTCTGTAGTCATTTTTGCTGTGTCTTGTAATTCCAGTTCAGGCACGGAAACAACGACAGACAAAAAAACTGAAACAACTGAAAAAACTACTGTTACAACGGCTTCTTCAGATGTAACAACCACAGCTGATGAAACTAAAGAAACAGGAGAACCAAATGGTCGTGAAAAACTTGATGGTTTTGAAGATGTAGATTTTGGTGGAATCACATTCTTAATCAATGCTACAGTATCTGACCCTGCAGAAGGTTGGCATGACGACAAGAACTTCTGGGTTGAAACAGTAACAGGAAATGCTCTTGACGATGCAGTATTCGACAGAAATGAAGTCATGAATAAACTCTACAATTGCAACATCGCAGTTGACGCATCAGGCGGTTCAGCTTATCAGGCAAGCATTGCTTCCGGCGAACAAAAATACATTGGAACAACTGCTGCATATGCAATTTTCTCAATTGCTTCTGACAGATATTACAATGTACTGAAATTTGACGTTGACTATTCACAAGAATGGTGGGACCAAAACTTCTTCAACGATTTGTCATGTGATGGTAAATTGTTTGCATTGTGCGGTGCTTTTTCACTCTGCGCAAAGAAAGCAGTTTGGGTAACCTACTACAACAAAGACGTTTATGAATCTAAATTTGCTGACATAGATATTTATCAGATGGTTCGTGATTACGAATGGACATTTGATGCAATGATTGAATTCATTGATAAGATTAAATACGACGCAAATGGTGACTCAACATATACATTTGCAAATGGCTCAGATGCTGATATAATCGGATATATGTCAACAGCTCACAACCCGAGATATTTGTACTTTGCTGGTGGACGTAGATATGTTGTAAAGAACGAAAGTACTTACGATGGTTACTTTGTTCCTGCATTGAATGACTCAAAAGGTATGGATACACTTGCTGCTGCTGCAAAACTTGCAACAACCGAAGGTTATCTCCAGGAAGGTTACGGTAACTGCGATAGAGCTATAATGAATGGAACTACATTGTTTGTTTCAAACGTTATGGGACAACTTGAAGTATATGAAGCAGCAGAAGATTTGAGAATCGGTATTCTTCCAATGCCTATGGCAGATGCTTCTCAGCATGCTTATTATCATTTGCCAGATAACCATTCTACATTCTTAAGCATTCCTACTTCATATGAAAACATGGAAGTAATTGCTCAATTCTTAACATTGTTTGCTTATCACTCATACAAACTTGTTTACCCTGCATTCCTCAACACATATAAATACACATATGCAAGTGATGAAGAATCCGGTGAAATGGTTGACCTTATAACAAGATCTATGAGTTACGATCCAGGTTATCTCGGACAGTTCGCAACCCAATTTGATGGTTATATAGCTACAATGGTAATGGAAAACAAGATAGGAAACTTCACAAGTGCAGCAACAAGATATTCTGCAGCAGCTGCTGATGCAATCGCAGCTTACAGAGAAAAGATTGCTGCTATAGATGACAACTATTAATACTTAATATTTGTGCACATCAAAACAGTGATGTAAAAAACAAAGTTTTTAGGTAAAATCAAAAACCAGGTCTAATCGCAAAATGGTTAGATCTGGTTTTTCTATATCTTGGACTATATAATAGCCGATTTATTTCACAAGTTCTTCAAGTTTTCCTTCGTCAAAGAGTTCCAAAAAAGAAAGCAGCAAATCCGGGTCGAACTGTGTTCCAATCCCTCTGAGCAATTCTGATCTTATAGTTTGTTTATCAAGACCCTTTCTGTAAATTCGGTCTGAACTCATAGCGTCATAAGCATCGGCAATAGAAACTATGCGTGCGTGCAAAGGAATACTTCTGCCTCTGCATCCTGTTGGATAACCCTTTCCATCATACCTTTCATGGTGGAATTGTGCAACCTTTGCTGCTTCAGACATACTGCTTGATCTAGCCAATATGTCTCCTCCTATTTTTGCATGAGATTTAATAATGTCAAATTCTGAATCTGTAAGTCTCACCGGCTTGTTGAGAACTTCATCCGGAATTCCTATTTTGCCTATATCATGAAGCAGTGCTTCGCGCTTTAAAGCCTTTATTTCTTCTTCATCCCATTTCAGGTGTCTAGCCAAAGCTTCAGAATAAATCGATACTCTAAATGAATGACCATTTGTATAACGGTCTTTTGCGTCTATCGTCATAGCAAGCATATTAACTACTTCTTCGTTCATGAGTTCGAGTTTATCAGCTCTATCTCGAGCAACGGCAGTTTGTCTATCAACTTCCTCGTTCAGCCTTTTTGTGTAATCAAGATCACGTAGAACCATCCTGTGGTATTGAATCATGGCTATCGCAGTGAAAATTGAAACTGATGCAAACAGAATGGGAAATCTCACGATGAAACTTTCTTCATAATACTGTGATATGTTTAGTACATCCTTCAAAGGAGTATCAAAAAGGACTATGTACAAAATGGTGTAGTATACGGATAGAAGTATACCGTGTTTTACACTGACAAAATAACATAAACCCATTGGAAGCAAGAGAGACCATATGATTGCCGTGCCATTTGCCATGCCAGTAAATGCATACAAGGTAAACATTACTGCACAAAAGCCTATTGGAAATAGAATTGCAATTTCTCTCTTTTTCAATATGCCTGCATAAATGCCGCATCCAACCCCGCCTATAAAGGTCAAAGCAGAAGGTATCATCATTAAGTATTCTTGTCTTACTAGATCAAACACTAACAGAACAACACCCAGTATGGCGGTAAAAATGCTTACACTTGTTAATGCGACAAGGTTTGCTTTCAATCTTTCACCTGTGTAAATCGATTGACCGAGCAACTTCCATATTTCTTTTATTTTTTTCATAAAGCTGACTCCTTTTCCCTTACACCTTTTTGAACAACAAATTCTTTTAACATCATATTCTTCAAAAACTTGTATTCTTCTATTTGATCTGAATCATCAGAAGAATACAGCAAACCTTCAGAGTAACGCACACCAACCGCTAGCATGATGTGAACTGTTGAAGCAAACATTTTTTCTTCAGTCATTTCAGTCTTTATTGTTCCGTCTAGCCTGCCCTTTTCATATAACTCATGAAAGGCCGTTGCCATAATGGAAATTTCTTTCAAATATGGTAATAATTGTTCTTTTGTTGCTTTTTCATGAATTACGTAAATATTGAAATTCTGGTTAAAGCGCAGCAAATCCTTTTTGTTTTTGTAAAGATCTATGAACAAATCAAGATAGAATTCTAGTTCTTCGGCTGCAGTCATTTTTTTCACATGACAGTCAGATCCTTTCTTTTTTGTGTAGTCTCCGAATTCTTTCCATTTGATTGTTCCTATGTCCAAAACCAAATCAAGTTTTGTTTTGTAATATCTGTACAATGTAGCAATTCCAACATGGCAGGCGTTGGCAATCTCCTGCATTCCCGTCGATTCAATTCCTCTTTCGGAAAAAATGCGAAAACCTGCAGAAATCATTTCCTCTCTGCGGGCAGCCATCTCAATTTCATCTTTTTCAATGTTGCGCATTATATCCTTCTTTCCATCTACAAAGATAGATTGTTTATCATGATAGGCATATTATCACTATGACACGTCAAAGTCAACAAACAAAAACGATTATTTGAAAAAAAGGCATAAAATAAGGAGAAGCGTAAACTTCTCCTCATATTTTGTCATTCAAAATGTTCAAGTCTGTATTGTAAACCTGTGTATCTCTTACTTTGTTTGTTATTGTCTATCATCTTATTGATTAAATCCGGATTACCAACCAGAACAACTATATTCTTTGCTCTTGTTACAGCAGTATACAATAAGTTTCTTGTAAGCAATCTAGGTGATGTCCTATACAACGGAATAACTATGATAGGGTACTCACTTCCCTGACTTTTATGAACTGTTATTGCATAAGCCAGTTCAAGTTCATCAAGCATAGTGAAATCATATTCAGCAAGCCTTCCATCATAATCAACTGTGATTGTTTCTTCTTTTAGCGAAATCGCCGTTATAACGCCGATATCGCCATTGAAAACGCCTTCTCCGTCTGCTTCGCCTTCTTTTTTCCAAGCCAAAGAATAATTGTTTTTATTCTGCATAACTTTATCTCCGACTCGGAATGTAGTATTTAAGAACTTCTTCTCTCTCTTTTCCTCGGAATATGGATTTAATTTTTCTTGAAGACGAGCACAGATTGCTTCAGTTCCGCAATTTCCTTTTCTTGAAGGAGATATGACCTGTATTCCGTCAAATACTGACATCTTGTATTTTTCTTTCAATCCTTTTTCACACAAAGATATGATTGCATTCATCGTAGATTCATCATCGGGACGTGATACAATAAAGAAATCATTTCCGTGAACAGGCTTTATATCCAAATGCTCACCATCATTAATTGAGTGTGCATTGACAACAATCATACTTTCCTGTGACTGTCTGAAGATATTTGTCAATTCAACAGTATTATATCTGTCAGATTTTACAATGTCCTGGAAAACATAACCGGGTCCAACAGGCGGCAGCTGATTTGCATCGCCTATAAAAATAAGTTTAATGGTCTTATTGACTGCCCTTAAAAGCGCAGCCATTAAAGGAAGATCAATCATTGAAGATTCATCTACTATAAGAACATCTTCTTCTATTGGATAATCCTGATTTTTCAAAAAAACTGTCTCGCCGTTTAATTCGTCTCTCTGAGCTTCAAGTAGCCTGTGAATTGTTTTGGTTTCATAGCCTGTTGCTTCTTCCATTCTTTTAGCAGCTCTGCCTGTAGGCGCACAAAGTGCAACATTGGCTCCAAATGATTCGAGAATTGAAATCATGGCTTTTGTAATTGTAGTCTTACCTGTTCCGGGACCTCCCGTAAGGATGAAAACACCATTTTCCAATGCTTCAGTTATTGCTCTGTTTTGTTCAGGAGAATACTTGATCGCACTGGATGCCTGTACCATTTTTATGAGCGGCTCACAATCCTTTTCATCAATTCTGATGCCATATTTACTGATCAAGTCAAGCTTGTCTACCACATACTTTTCATCTTCATACATGTTAGTTTCGTAAACAGCTCTTTCATTATTGACTTCAGTTATTACAACCTTGCCAATATCGCTTAAGGTTTCAAGACTTGATGCTATAAGACTCTCTTCGCATTCCAATAAAGATGCAGTAGCGGTCAATAATTTATCATATGGTATATAAACATGACCGTTTTGTTCTCTGTTATATGCCAACACATAAAGAACACCCGCATTAATTCTGTTCGGATCCTTTTTCTTTATGCCTACAGACCTTGCTATCTCTTCTGCCTTTTCAAAAGAAACTCCACTTACTTCCTGGCACAACACATAAGGGTTTTGTTTAATCAAATCAAGTGATTCGGTTCCATATTTAGAATATATTTGCATTGAAACATTCGGGGAAAAGAAATCTCTGCAAAAAGCAACAACACTTCTGATTCCGTTTTGCATTTTAAACTGTTCGCTTATATCAAGTGCTTTTTTTCTGGTCATTCCCTTGATTTCACAAAGCCATAATGGATTATTTTCAATGACATCAAATGTATCAAGACCATATTTCTTTACAATTCTTGATGCGAGCAATTTCCCTATTCCTTTTACGCTTCCGGAAGACAAATATGTAAGAATGGCTGTTTCAGTTGACGGCAATGTTTTTTCATATGTTTCGACACTTAATTGTTCACCATATTTTGAATTGAACACCATTTTTCCATACAGAGTAACCATCTCGCCTGCACAAAGGTATGGCATTATGCCGACTGCAGTCAAATCGTTTAAATCTTCTGTAACCACTCTGCAGACGGTATATCCGTTATCTTCGTTTTGGTAAACTATCTTTTCAATCGTTCCGTTTACCTGAATTTCATTGTTTTCAAAACTATCTTGATTCATTGAACCCTCGTGCATTTTTTTGTCAATTAATTATATCATACAAATGCATCTTTAGTTTAATTTTTTCCATTATTTTTATAATTAATCTTCTCTTTCTAATATCTTTTTGATATAATTCAAACATGAATCAAAAAGGAGGGTAATAGTTTTGCAAAAAGAATCGCCTGTATATTTTTCAAAATTCTTTATAGTCATTTCCCTTCTTGTTTTTGTATTTGCTATCTACGTGTTCTTTGCAATCAGCTACGGAATCGGTATAGTAAATGGAAATTCCATGGCACCTACATTAAAAAAGGGTTCTGTTTTTGTGTATGTCAAAGAAACAGATATCGAGCGAATGAATATTGTAGCAATCAAAAACAAAACCACTGAAGAAACAATTGTTAAAAGGATAATAGGGCTTCCTTTCGAAGTTGTAAAAATCAAAGAAGGTGTCATATATATAAATGGCGAACAAATCGAAGATGTGATTGATGTGTACACTTATCCCGGTTCTAATGGAGATTGTTTTGTTTTAGGTTCCAATGAGTATTTTGTGATTGGAGACAACAGAGAAACAAGTGTTGATTCCAGGACATTTGGCGCTGTCAGGCGAGAAGAAATATTAGGTGTTTTAGTAGGCAATTGAAAAGACCATTAAGATTAATCTCAATGGTCTCTTTTTTTACGCCACACTATTTATGATAGATGCCGTTGTATAAGAAATAATAGTCATTATAACTCCTGCCATCAAAACACCTAAGAATGTTGCAAGCAGCGCTCTCCAGAAGGGCATTCTAATAACTGATCCTGCTAAAGATCCTGTCCATGCTCCTGTACCTGGAATAGGTATTCCGACAAACAGAACAAGTCCGAAAAAGCCAAAACTTGTAATTTTCTTTTTATTCTTCTCTGCCTTTGCTTCAAGCCAGTTTGCAAATCTGGATAAATGCTTTGTCTTTTTCATGGCTTGAATAATTGCATTAATAAATAGCAATATGAATGGAACCGGCAACATGTTTCCTGCTACACTAATAGCAAAACATGCAAACATATTAAGTCCCAAAGCGGCGCCAAGTGGTATGGCTCCTCTAAGTTCTATAATGGGAATCATAGAACAAAAGAATACACACCATTCTCTTCCGACTGTTTCTAGAAAAAAATTCTGAATCGATTCTATCATAAATATTCCTTATTAGATTTTTGCTCCCAAAACGACGAAGAATACTATGAGAGCGGAAATTAACAAAACTACACCCAAAATTATAGCAAATACTGACTTTTTGTCAAAGCGAAAATCTTTTTCACCTTCAACTAAATGAGCAGCCTTTAACCCTATGAAAACAGGCTTATAGAGCAACAAGACAAATGCTGCATTCAAAACCGCCTTAGCAACATTAAATGGCAACAATATGGGCAAAATCATATTTGCTACGGCTTCGGTTGACATGCCCGTATAAATTGGAGTGATAATCAAATTCATTATAAGCATCACAATTACCATTCCAGCAGAACCTGATGCAAGGCCAATTAACGCGCCATTCAAAGTTCTTTTATTCTTGTAAATCAAACTAGCTACACCGGCATAAGTTGCTGTAGAGATAAAATTCATCAAAAAGCCCCAAAAACCAGTTGAGCTTATCGTCACCATTTCAATAAATGCTATAATGAGTGAGACTATTATACCCGAAATCGGTCCGTAAAACAATGACCCAATGGTAATTACAGCATCTTTAGCATCAAAAGTCAAAAATCCGGCAACTGTTATACGAAATACGAGTTGAATAACAAAAGCAAGTGCTGCAAACATAGCAAGCACTACTATAGTTTTGATGTGTTTTAAATTCTTACTTTCTGACATAAAAAAAACCCTTTCTTAAAAAAAGGGGAAAATCTTGTATACAAGATATGACCATAATGATCTTTTTTCATCCGGACTATACCGTCGGTTTGGGAATTACACCCAATCAACATCATAGATGCTCTCAGACTTTCACAATAGTGATTCACTGCCGATATGGAATTTCACCTATTCCCCAAAGATTCAATGGTATTTCGGGGCGGAATTAATCCGCCCCGAAAACTATTTTTCGAATAATAAGTTAATTATTCAAGAATGTCGCCGACAACGCCGGAACCAACTGTCTTACCGCCTTCACGAATAGCGAAACGGAGTCCCTTTTCAATAGCGATAGGAGTAATGAGTTCAACTGTCATATTTACGTTATCGCCAGGACGGCACATTTCAACGCCATCAGGAAGACTGATTGTACCAGTAACGTCTGTTGTTCTGAAGTAGAACTGTGGACGATAGCCTGGGAAGAATGGTTTTTTACGACCGCCTTCTTTTTCTGTAAGTACATAAACCTGTCCAACAAATTTTGTATGTGGATGGATTGTACCTGGTTTGCTGATAACCTGTCCTCTTTCGATTTCTTTCTTATCGATACCACGGAGGAGAAGACCAACGTTATCACCAGCCATAGCTGTGTCAAGAGTCTTCTTGAACATTTCTACGCCTGTAACAACTGTTTTACGTTTTTCTTCGCTGATACCAACGATTTCAACTTCGTCACCAATCTTTACTGTACCTCTTTCAACTCTACCTGTAGCAACTGTGCCACGGCCTGAGATTGAGAATACGTCTTCAACTGGCATAAGGAAAGCGAGGTCTGATTTTCTTTCAGGTGTTGGGATGTAGCTATCTACTGTATCCATGAGTTCGATAATGCTCTTATATTCAGGAGCATTGATGTCTGTGCTTGTTGATTCAAGTGCATCTCTAGCTGAACCACGAATGATAGGAGTATCATCGCCTGGGAATTCGTATTCGTTGAGAAGGTCACGAATGTCCATTTCAACGAGTTCGAGAAGTTCGTCATCATCAACGAGGTCTGTTTTATTGAGGTAAACAACGATTGCAGGAACGCCAACCTGACGAGCGAGCAATACGTGTTCACGTGTCTGCTGAAGCGGACCATCAGAAGCAGCAACAACGAGGATAGCGCCGTCCATCTGAGCAGCACCAGTAATCATGTTCTTGATGTAGTCAGCGTGTCCAGGACAGTCAACGTGTGCATAGTGACGTTTAGCTGTTTCATATTCAACGTGTCTTGTGTTGATTGTAATTCCTCTTGCCTTCTCTTCAGGTGCGTTATCAATCTGGTCGTAACGAAGGAATTCGTTGTTACCATTCTGGATTGAGAGTACCTTTGTGATTGCAGCTGTAAGAGTTGTCTTACCATGGTCTACGTG
>JAEEKG010000027.1 GCA_016282315.1 Clostridiales bacterium
AAAAATGGGCATCTTCGCTAATAGCGGGAATTGAACCCTAGCAAAAATGCCATAAAATAAAGAAAAAGTGCTGATTTGAGATGGAAATCTCGTATCAACACAGTTGTTTCTTAATGGTATACCCGCCGGGAATCGAACCCGGAATCGGTGACGTCGGAGGTCACTATGTTATCCAATTACACTACGGGTACTTTTTTCTTGTTTTACTGTTCGGAAAGGGAAGCGAGCGCACAAGCGAGCTGATCTGGGCACGATGTTTCTTTTGAACCGCATTTCAGACCTTTGAAGGTGTTGATTACATCTTCAGCTTTCATACCTACAACTATTTTTGAAATGCCAAGGGTATTTCCGGGACAGCCGTTTACAAAACTGCAGTTTTTTATAATTCCGTCTTCAACTTCCACATGTATCATTCTGGAACATGTTCCGTGTGTTTTATAATCAATGCTTTTAACCATATTTCCGTTCCTTTTCACATATATTTGTCGCAAGTTGGATTATATCACGAAAAAAAACAAAAATAAACTGAAAAAAATAAAAAAAGTACTTGCAATTTGGGAAACTATGTTGTAAAATAGTCGGGCTTGATTTAGCGTGGATGGTATAGATTGCTGCATTTTGCAGGTAACTATATCGGAGTATGTCCGACATTGAGCCGGGCGAAAAGCCCGAAAGAGAACACAGTTTTAATGATTTGGATATTGCATTGCGTGCAGTGTTAATCCATGAAAAAACATTGAAATTGCCGGATTAATTGTCCGGTTTTAAATTGGGGAGAATGGAAACTCCCGGATGAGTGTTCCGCACGGGCGTAACAATCACGTTTCTATTATATAAACGGACAAACGCCAACTCAAAATCTTGACAGGAGGAATAATAAAGTGGCAGTCAGCGAAAAAGTAAGAATCAAACTTAAAAGCTATGATCACACATTGATTGATGCTGCGGCAACAAAGATTGTTGAAACAGCTAAGAGAAATGGTGCAACTGTATCAGGACCTGTTCCGCTTCCGACAGACAAGGAAATCGTAACAATCCTCAGAGCAGTTCACAAATATAAAGATAGCCGTGAACAGTTTGAGTACAGAACTCACAAGAGACTTATCGATGTTATTAAGCCAACAAAGGCTACAATCGATGCACTTACAAGTCTCGAACTTCCAGCCGGCGTTGAAATAGAGATTAAACTCTAATATTCGACGACATGGCATACAGATTTTAATCGAATACTCTTCCTTAAAATATATATGCCCCGGTCATGTTGACCCGCTCGTTTCAAATGATGGTCAACCAATAACCAAAATTTAGGAGGAAAAAATGAAAAAAGGAATTATCGGCAAGAAGATCGGTATGACACAGATCTTCGATGAAACAGGTGTAGTAATCCCTGTTACAGTTATTGAAGCCGGTCCTTGTGCTGTCGTTCAGAAGAAGACAGTTGAAACCGATGGATACGATAGTGTGCAGCTCGGTTTTGAGGACGTAGTAGAAAAGAAATTGACAAAGCCTGTTGCTGGTCAGTTTAAAAAATCAGGTGTTTCTACAAAGAAATATCTCAAAGAATTCAGACTTGATACCGCTAAAGACATGAATGTCGGCGACGTTGTTTCTGCAGATGTATTTGCAGCTGGCGACAGAGTTGATGTAACTGGTATATCAAAAGGCCACGGATTCAGTGGTGTTATCAAGAGATGGAATCAGCACAGACTCAGAATGACACATGGTGTCGGTCCTGTTCACCGTGAACCAGGTTCTATGGGCGCTAACTCAGACCCATCAAGAATTTACAAGAACAAACATATGCCAGGTCAATTCGGTAATGTAAAAATTACAGTTCAGAATCTTGACGTAGTTAAGGTTGATGCTGAAAAGAATTTGATCGCAGTTAAAGGCGCTATTCCAGGTGCTAAAGGCGGAATCGTGTTCATTCGCAACACGGTTAAAGGTTAATGGAGGTAATAACAATGGCTGAAGTTAAATTATATAACATGTCCGGCGCAGAAGTCGGTACAGTTCAGCTTGACGATGCAGTATTTGCTGTTGAAGTCAAAGAAGCTGTTATTCACTCCGCTGTTAGAGCTTACCTTCTCAATCAGAGACAGGGAACACAGTCAACATTGACAAGAACTGAAGTCAGTGGAGGCGGTAAGAAACCTTGGAGACAAAAAGGTACAGGTAGAGCTAGACAGGGTAGCACACGTGCTCCTCAGTGGACACACGGTGGTGTTGCACTTGGTCCAAAGCCAAGATCATATCACACAGATATGAACAAGAAGACAAGAAAACTTGCTCTTAAAGGAGCGCTTTCTTCAAAAGTTGCTGGTGACGAATTTGTCGTTATCGACGCTATCACATCAGAAGAATACAAGACAAAGACAATGGCAACAATGCTTAATGCTGTTGGTGCTACAGGAAAAACTCTTGTTGTTCTTGCTGAAAAGAATGATAAAGTCGTTCGCAGCCTTTCAAATATTGAAGGTGTTAAGACAGCGTATGCCAACACAATCAACGTTTACGACGTTCTCAATTGCAACAAACTTGTTGCTGCTAAGGGCGCTGTAGACCAGATCACGGAGGTTTATGCAAAATGAAATTCGCCGAAGATATTATAATCAGACCGATTATTTCAGAATCCAGCCTTGATGGTGTTAAGAACAAGAAGTATACATTCGAAGTTCTTCCTTCAGCTACAAAACCGGAAATTGCAAAGGCTGTTGAAACAGTTTTTGAAGGCGTTAAAGTTGCTGCAGTAAACACTTCAAGAGTTAAAGGAAAACCGAGAAGAGTTGGTAACAGAGCTCCGGGTTACACAAGAACTTGGAAAAAAGCAGTTGTTACACTCACAGCTGATTCAAAGAGCATTGAGTTCTTCGATGGCATGATTTGATGAGGAGGAATAGAGAATATGGCAACAATTAAATATAAAGCCACTACTCCTGGTAGACGTGGAATGACAGTTCCGGATTTTGCGGAAGTCACAAAGTTCTCACCAGAGAAGAGCCTTCTTACTGTTAAGAAGAAACACTCAGGCAGAAACAGTTATGGTAAGATTACCGTTCGTCATCAGGGCGGCGGCAACAGACAAAAGTACAGAATAGTAGACTTCAAGAGAGACTACTATGAAGGTGCAGCTAAGGTTATCGGCGTTGAATACGATCCTAACCGTACAGCTTATATAGCACTTATTCAGTATGAAAATGGCGAAAAGAAATATATCATTTCTCCTGTTGGTTTGACAGATGGAGATTTGGTTTATTCAGGAACCAATTCAGACATTAAGCCAGGAAACACACTTCCATTGGCTAACATCCCAGTTGGTACATTAGTATATAATGTAGAAATCAACCCGGGAAAAGGCGGACAGCTCGCTCGTAGTGCTGGCTCAGCAGCTCAATTGATGGCTAAAGAGAACGGCATGGCACAGATTAGACTTCCTTCAGGTGAAGTTCGTCTTGTAAGACTCGACTGCAGAGCATCAATCGGTCAGGTATCAAATCTCGATCATGAAAATGTAAAGATTGGTAAAGCCGGAAAAACTCGTCACAGAGGCATCCGTCCAACAGTACGTGGTTCTGTTATGAACCCATGCGACCACCCGCACGGCGGTGGTGAAGGTAAGTCACCTATCGGTCTTCCTGGCCCAGTTACTCCTTGGGGTAAACCGGCTCTTGGCTATAAGACAAGAAATAAGAAGGCTAGAACAGAAAAGCTTATCGTAAAACACAGAAATGGTAAATAATTAGGAGGCATAATATGAGCAGAAGCTTTAAAAAAGGACCTTTTGTCGATCAGAAGCTTTATTCAAAGGTAGTTGCTATGAATGAAGCAGGCGAAAAAAAGGTTATTAAAACATGGTCACGTGCTTCCGTAATTTATCCAGAATTCGTTGGACACACAATCGCAGTTCACAACGGAAGACAACACGTACCGGTATACGTAACAGAAGACATGGTTGGTCACAGACTCGGAGAATTCTCTCCAACAAGAACATTCCGCGGCCACTCAGGAACAAAAACATCTAACACTGGTTCATAATCCAGTACTTTGTAAGGAGAATTAATCATGGAAGAAGCAAGAGCTTATCTTAATAATGCCAGAATTTCCCCACGCAAAGTTCAGATCGTACTTGACCTCATCAGAGGAAAAGATGCTGAGTTGGCAATGGGAATTCTCAAAAACACACCAAAGAGCGCATGCGAATATTTGGTAAAACTCTTAAAGAGCGCAATGGCAAACGCTGAAAACAATTTCGGAATGGATACATCAAAATTGTATGTTTCTGAATGCTATGTTTGCCCGGGCCCAACTATGAAGAGAATGCTTCCAAGAGCTAAGGGAAGCGCAGACAGAATACTCAAGAGAACAAGTAATGTTACTTTGGTTCTCAAGGAAAGAAACTGAGAGGGAGGATGACATATGGGTCAGAAAGTTAATCCACACGGACTTAGAGTCGGTGTTATAAGTGACTGGGATTCCAGATGGTTCGAGAATGATAAGACATTCGGAGACACCCTCGTCTCAGATTATAAACTTAGAACTTATTTAAAAGAGAAACTTTACGATGCTGGCGTACCGAAGATTGAAATTGAACGTACAGCTCAGAACGTAAAAGTTATTATTCATTGTGCAAAACCGGGCATGGTTATCGGACGTGCAGGATCAGAAATTGACAAACTTCGTTCTGAAATCGAAAAGATCGTAGGCAAACACGCATCTGTTGATGTAAGAGAAATCAAATCACCTGATCTTGATGCACAGTTGGTTGCTGAAAGCATTGCAGCTCAGATTGAAAAGAGAATTGCTTTCCGTCGTGCAATGAAACAGGCTATCACAAGAACAAGAAGACTTGGCGCTAAGGGTATCAAACTCACAGCAGGCGGCCGTTTGAACGGTGCTGAAATTGCAAGAAGCGAAACATATCATGAAGGTACAATCCCGCTTCAGACAATTCGTGCAGACATCGATTACGGATTTGCAGAAGCTAAGACAACATATGGTAGAATCGGTATTAAGTGCTGGATCTACAAGGGCGAAATTCTTGCTGAAAAGATGGCTAAAGGTTATGTTCCTGGTGAACGTAACAATAACAGAAGAAATGGTAAGAACGGCGAACGCAGAAATCCTAACCACGCAGGTGGAAAGAATTTCAACAACGCTGATCGCAAAAACAACAACGGCGACCACAGAAAGAATAATGTAAACCGTGGTCCTAGAAAGCCAAGAGAGGCAGGTGCTGAAAATGTTAATGCCTAAGAGAGTTAAGTACAGACGTACACAACGTGGACGTATGACAGGTAAGGCATACAGAGGCAACACAATCACATACGGTGAGTATGGATTGGTAGCTACTGAACCTGCTTGGATTACAAGTAACCAGATTGAGGCAGCCCGTATTGCTATGACAAGATACATCAAACGTGGTGGCCAAGTTTGGATCAAAATTTTCCCTGACAAGCCAATTACAGAAAAACCTGCTGAAACTCGTATGGGTTCCGGTAAAGGTACACCAGAATACTGGGTTGCAGTTGTTAAGCCAGGTAGAGTTATGTTTGAAATGGGCGGCGTTTCTGAAGAAGATGCTAAGGAAGCTATGCGTCTCGCTAGTTACAAACTCCCAATCAAATGTAAATTTATGAAGAAAGAGGAAGAGGAGGGTTAAGACAGTGAAAGCAACAGAACTTAGGTCAATGACCACAGAAGAGTTGAACAAAAAGCTCAAAGAGTTAAAAACTGAATTATTCAACCTTCGCTTCCAACTTGCTACTAATCAGCTTGATAATCCTCATAAAATCACAGATACAAAAAGAGACATTGCAAGAGTAATGACTGTTCTTCGTTCTAAGAACGATGAGCAATGATCTGTAGAGAGGAGTTAACAACATGAGTGAAGTACAAGAAAGATCTCTCAGAAAAACGAGAGTAGGCAGAGTCGTAAGTGATAAGATGGATAAGACAATTGTTGTCGCTATCGAAGACAATGTTAAGCATCCTAAATACGGCAAAGTCATGAAAAGAACAGTAAAAATTAAGGTGCATGATGAAAACAACGAGTGCACCGTCGGCGATAAAGTCAGCGTTATGGAAACAAGACCTCTTTCAAAAGAAAAAAGATGGCGTCTCGTATCCATAATCGAAAAGGCAAAATAATATCTACAGTGCAGGGTGCAGTGTACATTATATATATGATGTATAAATCCCGTGAGATGTAGAATTTAAGGAGGAAATCACAGTGATACAACAGCAGTCACTTATGAATGTCGCCGACAACACAGGCGCAAGAGAACTAATG
>JAEEKG010000028.1 GCA_016282315.1 Clostridiales bacterium
AGGATTTGTAAGAGCGGGAGCTCAGAGCAACAGAGTTGAAAATCTTTTGTCTGTGCTTGATGAGGAAGAAGAAGCGGTATACAAAAGAGCAAGAAATGCAAAAAACGAGTCACATCCAAAGAGTTCAACAGCTCAAGAATACCATAGAGCGACGGGATTTGAAGCTGTTTTCGGATGGCTCTATATGGCTAGAAAAAATGAACGGCTGAACGAATTGTTCAACTTATGCTACCCCGAATTGAATAAGAAATAATACCATAGATTTTTTGGGCGGTTTAAAATCAATCGAGGTGAATAAACCGCCCTTTTTTCAGATTCAAAATCTTAACACTGCATCATCAAGATAATCTTAAGAGCATGATGATTAAAAAAATAGTTGTACTAAAAGATAAAATAATATCAAGAAAAGATGAAAAAGGAATAATCTATGTAGGTATTGAAGATTTTCTTCTAAACAACAAATATACTGATTAATCACTTTTTTTCCATAACAAACAATGGTGAAGTATTTGTTCTTTCATATTGAATTTGCTATTTTTAAGTGGTATTATTGTGGACGTTTCGAAATATATATGTATTAATGAAAGGCAAATATATGAGTGTTTTACTCGCCACCGCATTTGCACTGTTTGCGGGGCTTATGATGACACGTCTGTTCAAAGTCATGCATTTAAAACTGCCTGACGTAACAGCGTTTTTAATTGCCGGCGTGCTTGTTGGTCCATTTGTGATAGGGAAAATCGGAGTACCCGGTCTTGGTTTTAATTCAATGGAAGAATTGTCTCAAGTAGGCATACTTTCAAGCGCAGCCCTCGGTTTCATTGCTTTTGATATAGGAAACGAATTCAGGCTTTCGCAACTCAAACATACAGGAAAAAGTGCGGTTGTTATAGGAATAATACAGTCTGTTGCTGCTGCTGTGATAGTGGATATAGTGCTTGTGGCACTCCATTTCATACTAGGTCCAGATGTTCTTCCTCTTCCGGTAGCAATAGTTCTCGGAGCAATTGCGTCAGCTACAGCGCCCGCTGCTACATTGATGGTCGTCCGTCAGTATAAAGCAAAAGGACCTTTGACTGATTTGCTTCTCCCTATAGTTGCACTTGATGATGCAGTCGGCCTTATAATATTTGCTGTGTCTTACGGAATAGCGCAAGCTATGAATGGTGGAGAACTGAATGTTATTTCCGTAGCTGTCAACCCACTGCTTGAGATAGTACTCTCTTTGATACTCGGTTCTTTGATGGGCGGTCTATTGACTTTGCTTGAAAAACTGTTCTTCTCAAACTCAAACCGTCTATCTCTGACAATTGCTTTCGTTCTGATGACAATAGCACTGACAGGAATCGAAATACCTTTAGGAGGCGGAGTAAAGATTTCTTTCTCCACACTTCTTGTCTGTATGATGCTCGGAACCGTATTTTGCAATTTCAGCGAGTATTCGGAAGACATTATGAAGAGATCCACAAAGTGGACTGCTCCGTTGTATGCAGTGTTCTTTGTAATCTCAGGTGCTCAACTTGAGCTCAGCGTATTTGCTTATCCGGCAATACTGCTCATAGGGGTTGTATATATCCTGTTCCGTTGTGTAGGAAAATATTGCGGCGCAGCCGTAGGTTGTTCTCTGATGAAGAGTGAACCCAAAGTAAAGAAATATCTGGGAATTACTTTGTTCCCACAGGCAGGTGTAGCACTTGGGATGGTAGTTTCTTCTCAGGGACTTGGAGAAGAAATGGGTTCAATGATCAGAAACATTATTCTTTTCAGCGTCCTCATCTATGAACTCGTCGGTCCGCTTCTCACAAAGATGTCTCTTGAAAAAGCAGGTGAAATTGAAGAAGGAAAAGGCGATGCTCATAACAGAAGCAGATTTGCGAAAAAACAGATTTAAATATTTGTAATAAAAAACGCACTACATTTTAGACCATGATCTTGATTGTAGTGCGTTCTTTTATTGTGTTTTTATAGTAGATTTTTCAAATTAGTTTGAAATATCTCTGTCGAATTCTTTTCCTGACAAGAATTTATCTGAATCAGAATACAATTTCTCTATTATAGATATTCTTACAAGTACAGGTTCTTCAGATGTTGTTACATCTTGAGAAATCTGATTGATTGAACCATCGGATTCTATTCTGTATGTTGTTGTTGTTCTTGTTACATACATTGCGTAATATGTCTGATTTAGCTGTTTTACAGTCTTTCCATCTCTTGTGATGGTATTGTATATGTCAAAGAAGTCATATTGGTAGTCTGTTGTTACAAATTCGCCTGTTGTTCCGGCTGGCAAATATGTTGTTACAACCAATGTATTATCTTGGTCATATGCATAGTTTGCAGGCTTTTCGTTTCCGTCAAATGAGTCTACTATTTTTACAAAGAATCTTCCTGCTTTTTCACTGTAATATGCCTTGTCATAATGCAGTGTAATGTCGCTTCCGCTGACTTTAACATCTACATTAGAGCAAACAATGTTTCCTCCGGCATATCTTACTTGAACAGATTTTCCGTCACTTCCCTTTTCAATATTTCCTTTTTTGTCATACTTGTAATAAGTATTTGATTGGTCATTCGGAGTGGAAGCCGCGGTTATTCTCTTAGTTGGATTAGACGCAATCTCATATGTTGAAGCATAATCTGTTGTTATACTTCTTGTTATGAGAACATAGTACAAATCTCTGAATTTTTCAAAGTCACCGTAATTCTGAGTATATGTATAGGTTCCTGAAGTAACTTTCTTGAATTTGTATTCAACTATTCCGTCTACTTCTTTTCCTGTTTCATAGTCAATTCTGGTAACTTTTCTGTCAGGATTTAAAGGATCACTCAAAACACAAACATATGATCTTTCATCTCCTGAAATTGAATATTTAATGTTCTTATATGTGTTGGAATAATCTATGAGTGCAAAACTATCAGTGCTGTTAATATAATCAAAGAACAATTTTCCGTTTGTGAAATCTGCAACCGTGTATTCAACAAAAGGAATTACTTCCTGAGATATTATTCCTATCATCTTTGTGTTTGGACAATAACAATAATAATATGTCTTTTCGTTTATTACGGCGGGTGCACTGAGGTACAAAGATGTATATGTTTCTTCTACGTTTTCATCATCCAAGTCACTTGTTGTGTACATGATAACTGCGTAGTTCTTTTCCACATCATCTTCATTTGTGTATATTCCGTACTTTTCACACTTTTCTATTGCTCTTTCGTCATAGCCCAAAATAGAATCTGCAGTTAAATAAGCTAGATTATCTATGACGTTTGTCTGATATGAATCCTCATTTAGAATATATGCTGAAGGATATATCATAATGTAAGAAGCTGTAGCTGCTGTTTTTGTTGTCTCATCAGCTATTCCTGCTCTCACTATAAGCGAATTCTTGTCATCTCCGAGGCTCTTTCTGTACAATCTGAAATCAGAAATGTCAGCTGCACTGTTTCCAAGATATTTGACAATATCCGTGCTGCATATTACAGCGGATTCGGATAACATTACTTCTGATGTTGATGTGTTGAGAATATATATAATGTAATATTCTTTTCCATCCACTACATTTCTTCTTCCATCAGCCATGATGTAGTATCCGCCTTTTGATGGAATGACAGTTCCAATATAATATCTATAAGAACTTCCATCGTTCAGAGTTACATTGACATATGATGGATTTGATTCAGAATCAAGGCCGTATTTTGACAATTCTTCTTCAGTACATGTGTCAGTTACTCTCCAGCTTGTTCCATTAGGTCTTATTGTGGATATTGACGTTGAACCAACTACAACTGTAGATATATACTGAGCATCAATTTGAATATCTGTGTGATTTCTGATTTCAAAAGTTGTTGAAGCAGAAATTGCCATTATTGCATAAACAGCATATGTGCCATCTTCATTCTGCCTGTCTGGCATTATGTAGAATTGGTAGCCGTTGTCATAAGTTGTATATGAACCGAGATAAAAAACATATGTTTCTTCTGAATCTATGTACTTTATCTCTATTCTGTTGTCTTTATCCAATCCATAAGATTCCAGATAAAACTCTGAACATTCTTTATTAACTAGATAAGAAATCGAAGCACTTGTATTCTTCAAAGTCAATGACGTGTCGTTTTGTATATCCATTAAAGAATTCTTTTCAAGATATATATTCCCGCCATTGAAAGGAAATTTAACATAGTTCGGATCAACAAATGCATCCAAATAGTAGTGATCGGATTTGTTTTTGATTTCTATTGTCTTGACATCTTCCCTTGTTATCGGCTGATAAAGCATTAATGTTTTTGAAGATGTGTCATAATACTCACCTTCATATACTACATCAGGCGATTCAACAACTGTTTCAGCCGGTTTAACAAGAGAAAAATACAATATGAGGCCAACTGCCAGAACAACAATTCCAACTCCTGCTATAATCAGATTTCTTACCAGAGTGTTTTTCTTTTTGGATGTGTTGTTGCTCACGAATGGCGCCTCCTTATCCAAACATAAACACCTAATCCTATCATAATTACAGGAATAATTGTCATTGTAAGCACTGTCCATGTTGTAGCATCACTTGTACTTACAGTCAGTGCATCTTTATCAAACAACTTAAATGAAATGCCTTCAAAACTTACATACTGATTGCTGTTTATAAGAGACAACATTGCATAGAAAATGCTCTGGTTAATCTCGTAGTCACTGGTATAGAAGTCATTCGATCCAAAACAGAACACATAACTTGTCGTATTGTTTGTATCATTTACATTCCACTCTATTGCAGCTGCTCCTGCAAGTGCTACTCTTGTAGTGTTTCTTGTTCCGAATTCGTCAACATACTCTGCTGTGTCGTAAGACGGAATAAGTGTTTGAGAAGTAAACTTAGTTGATGTGATAGGATGAACAATGGTGTTATCCGGTTTTATTATTACTGATTTAGGATTGTTAATAACTGAAATAGGTGTACTGTTGCTTGTAAGAATTCTGCTCATGAACGAGTTGGCAAAATTGTATTTGCTGTCATTGTTGTTTTTGACCGCATCTAAATCAGCCAATACTTTAACACTTCCTGATCCTGCTACTGAGTGAGCATCGTCTGTTACTGTGTAACCAAATCCCAATCCCCATTCTGAAAGCAATTCTTCTAGTTCATATAAGTAATTCGGGGTAGAAGAATTTTCCATCACTACAAGATTTCCGTAGTTTCCAGATAAGAATTTTCTGATCTTCTTTACTTCGGAAACCATGCCCGATTCATCTTCTGAAGTAGGAACAACAAGATTATATATTGGTGAATTGATAATCAAAAGATCTGAATTTGCATACTCATTTTCTTCGTATGGGAAGTCTTCTAAGGCCAGGTTTATTTCTTTAACTTCATAACCAGCATTATATAGCAATGTTTCAAGCGCACCATTTTCATCGAAAACAGGTTCGCCATGTCCCTGAAGCAAATATGCAATCGGTTTTTCATAATAATTTACAAGTCTTGCAACAGCAGACAAAATTGCCACTTCGGCATTGATGCCGTAAACGTTAGTCTGTGAGCCTGAATTTGTAAATGAATAGAAACTTGTTATAGCATATTTTTTATACGTTCCGAATGCATTGTTGAACTCTTTTTTAGAGTTTGGGTCAACAACAGTATGGTTTTCATCTGTCAATTCAATAACAACATCGGTTGTGAAAACTGCATCCGTTGAGTTAATCTGGAAAGGTCTTGCATCAGCAGGATTCTTTGTTATATCCAGTGTGACGAGTTTGATTGTGTCATACTTTTCCACAATTTGCTGGATAACTTTGTAAACCATCATGGTGTATGAACTGTATGCTTCAAAAGCATCCTTGTCCATCATCAAAATAATGTTGAGATACACTTTATCCTTGCCTTCAGGTTCTACAAGATTCTTAAGTTCTTTCTTGAACTCATCTGTCAACTCATACAAGTTTGATGTAGTAAGGTCTGTGTAGATATTGAATGTTACGCTGAGAGAAGTAACTATGATGTTAACAATTATGAAAACTGCAACTACGAGAGCAATTACGATAGTAGATGTTGCACCGTATTTAAGCTTTTTATTGTTTTTATTCTGCACATTTTTATCCATATATCTTCACCTCCTCACATCCATCTGCGTCTTTCAAAGACTTTTGTTGAGAGGAATAAGAACAATGCGGAAATTGACAGGAAGTAGAACAATGAACCGTAATCCATTATTCCGTTTGCAAAGTTTCCGTATCTTGCTGAGAATGAGATATTTGACAAAATAGTTCTTATAAACTCACTGTTGATATATGTTCCCAAATTGCCTATCAGGAGCAAAATTACAATTACAACTATTGTTCCGAGTGCGGCAATAAATTGGTTTTCTGTAAGTGATGAAATAAATATTCCTATTGAAATGAATGCCATTCCGCAAAGAAGCACAGCAAATACAGAAGCAAAATACTTAGCTGTATTCGGTGTTCCGTACATTGTCAAAGGAATGTAGTAAATGATACTTGATACTATAAAGCTTGAACCGAACAATGTAAAAGCTGCCAGGAATTTTCCTAAAATAACTCCCAAAATGCTCGGAGCTGATGTAATCAAGAGCTGATCTGTTTTTAATTTCAATTCTTCTGATACCAGTTTCATGGTAATCAACGGAATCGTTACTATAAACAAGTAAAGTATTATTGTGAAATAATTGGCTACGTTTGCTTTATCTCCTGCTTGTACAGTGTACTGCATAAACAAAAAAGCACTTACAAGGAAGAAAATAGCATAATAGACATATCCGACAAGTGATGTGAAATATGAACGCATTTCACGCTTATATACTGCCCACATATTTTTTTCTCCTTATTTTTTGTCACTCTTTGTTGATTTTTCAACTGCTTCAGCTGCCTTCTTTTCATCATCTTCATCGACAACTGAAATGAAGATATCTTCGATATTACCGCTCAAATAGTCCATTGATACAATAGGCCAACCGGCTTTTGCCATAGCATAGAAAACAGGTTTTCTTACATCGACGTCATCCTGGCTCTCTATCAGATAGCTTGAAACTCCGTCTCCGAATGAGTTTTCAACTGCAACAAATGAAACACCTGGAATCTTTTTGAGTGTTGACAGAACTTGCGATTCCGGACCATCAACTTTTATATCCAGCTTTCTCTTGCCCTTGATTTCGGATTCAAGATTGTCTGTCTTTGTATCAGCAACAAGTTTTCCTTCATTTATAATCAGGATTCTGTCACAAATTGTCTTAACTTCAGACAAAATGTGAGTGCTGAGAATAACAGTGTGATCTTCACCGAGTTTCTTTATGAGGTTTCGTATATCGATTATCTGTCTTGGATCAAGTCCGTTTGTGGGTTCATCAAAAATGACCACTTTAGGATTGCCTACAAGCGCTCCTGCTATTCCGACTCTCTGTCTGTATCCTTTTGAAAGATTTTTAATGAGTCTTTTTTGAGCGTCTGTAATTTTTACTACCCTGCAAATCTCATCAATATGTTCTTTCTTTTTCAGAGTACATTTCTTAAGGTCATATATAAATCCCAGATACTCATTGACTGTCATTTCAAGGTACAAAGGCGGAAACTCCGGAAGGTATCCGATTTGTTTTTTTGCTTCGGTTGGATTTTCCAAGATATCGAACCCATCAATTTCAGCCGTTCCCGATGTGCTTGAAATATACCCTGTTATTATATTCATTGTTGTTGTCTTACCGGCACCATTAGGTCCAAGAAATCCAACAACTTCGCCATCGTTTACTTCAAAACTGATGTTGTCAATTGCGTATCTGTCACCATACTTTTTTGTCAAGTTAGTAACTTTGATCATTTTTTATCCTCCAAAGAATCAGGATTTTTTTCTATTATTTGCATGCCTTTTGGCACTATATTAATACTCATAGCCTGTCCAGAGCCTCCGAACTCACCATCTGCAGTCCACTCCGGATAATCTCCTTCAAAATAGAAAGTGACATTTTTGGCTTTGGTTCTATATATGAGACTGCTTTCGGATGAAGTCATAAAAGCAGTTATTGCTTCTGTAAATTCAGCAATGTTTTTTGGAAACTTTATAAGTGTTATATCCAATAGTCCATCTGTAAGCATGTCCGGATTATTATTCTTAAAAACCTTTAAACTTGCAATGGATTTTGAATTGCTGGCTAAACCGCAAACAAGATTTTCTTCAATTGTCTCGTTTTCAGTCACTACTTTGACTCTATACGATTTAAGCGATGTGAGTTTCTTTAAAGCTTCCGTCACATACGCTACTACTCCGAACATTGCCTTAGCTTCCTGTGAAGTCTTATAGCAAACATCCATAAATGATCCGAATGCGGCAACATAAGTAAATGCCATACCTTCTATCATTCCATAGTCATATCTGACCGGGATGCCATTTTCTATAATATCCAAACACTGAACAGCGTTAAAAGGAATATTGTGTGAGAAAGCAAAGTCATTAATTGTTCCAGTAGGGATATATCCAATCGGAATATCTGCTCCGCTTTTGACAAGACCATTGAGTACTTCGTGCAATGTTCCGTCTCCGCCACTGCATACAACCGCATCATATTCTTTACCACATTCAGACAGAGTGTTTATGATATCCTCTCTGCTTTTTGAAAGATATGTGGTTATGTATTTGTACTTGGTGCTCAAAGTGGATATTATGTCATACATCCAGTTTTTTGCTTCTCCATCGCCCGAATTAGGGTTAATTATCAAAAGAAGTTTGTTGTTCATTTTTTTCACCGATTATTGTTTGTAAAAAGAAGATTATACAAATCGTCTGGTGTTTCGAAAAAATAATCTGCATTATCTCTCATGTATTTTTCAATCTCGGGCAATCTGAGCGATGACCAACCGGAATACCCGAATTTGACTCCTGCTGCTCTTGCCATATCAAGACCTGGTTTTAAATCATCAACAACTATAATATCTTCCTTTTTAAATCCATTTTTTTCAATAATGTCCAATATTGGAAATGGACTTGGTTTAACTTTGCTCTGATCAGAATTCCAACCATATATCACATCGGGATGAAGGACATTCCATGCATCATAATCTCTTAGTATTATGTTATCAAAAGAGTGGGAAACCACACATTCAATTCCGCCTTCGCTCTTTTGCTTTTTTATTATCTCTGGAACACCGTCATAGAACTCCGGAACGTGGTGCAATACAAAATCGTTCCAAGTCGTCTTTTCAAACTCCATCTCTTCGTCTGTCATGTGGTAAATGACCTTACATGTATCAAAAAAACCATTTGAAAAGTTGTATTGAATAAACTCATCCAAATCTATCTTTACACCAGGACGTATAACTTTGAGAGTGTTGACAAATGAAGGATAATGTATTTCAGGAGTGCTCTTGACCGATGTATCATCGTGATCGAGAACTAAACATTTAAAATTTGTCATATAATAAGTCAGCCACGTGTAGTGGTACTGAAAACCTTTCTAATCGCGCGCAATATTTCGCGTAATATTTATATTATCATAGATGAGTAGTAAATTCAATATATTGCAAGGCGCCCGAAAGCCGAAAAAAGCTTGTTACAAACCGATTTTTATTGACTACATTTTGTTAAAATATTACAATATTACCAGAGAATATTTGACACAAGGAGGACATAAAAATGTCAACATTCATCATAGGTATTATCGTTCTTGCAATCGGTATTATCGTATCACTCAGTTTAAGAAAAATGAAAAAAGTTTCTTTTGCAAAGAACAATTCAGGAACATATACTGAATCCGAATCCAAACCATATGCAAAATTTGCATGGATTCCTCTGGTAGCATCCATACTCGTTTTCGCAATAGCAACAGTATCTTCTTGCTACACATCAATAGAAACAGGTCATACAGGTGTCGTAACAGTATTTGGTAAAGTTGAAAACAATACTCTTGACGCAGGTATTCATGTTAAAGCTCCATGGCAAACAGTCATTCAAATGGACAACAGAGTTCAAAAAGCTACAATCAACCTTGAATGCTTCTCTTCTGACATTCAGGAAGTATCGTGCAGATACACTATGAACTATCAGATTAACAAAGCAAATGCTCAGGAAATATATAAGACAGTCGGAATTGATTATTACGACACAGTTATTACACCGAATGTGGCAGAATCAGTTAAAACGATTATGGCTCATTACACAGCCGAAAACCTAGTCGGAAATCGTGATTCATTAGCGCTGGAAATTGAAGAATTGCTTGGACAACAGCTTGAAAAATACAATATTGAAGTTGTTTCAACAGCTATTGAAGATATGGATTTCACTGATGAATTCACAAATGCTGTAGAAGCAAAACAAGTTGCAGTACAAAACAAACTTAAAGCAACTACCGAACAGGAACAAAAGACAATGGAAGCTCAACAACAGGCAGCAAGAGCTAAGATTGAAGCTGAAGCATCAGCTCAGGTTGCTCAAATTAAAGCTGAAGCTGAAGCAGAAGTAGCAAAGATTCAAGCTCAGGCAAACCTTGAAGTTGCAAAATTACAGGCTGACGCAACTGAGTATGCAGGTGAAAAAGAAGCTGCTAAAAACAAAGCCATTTCTGCAGAATTAACTGAAGAATTGTTGAGATATTATCTCATTCAGCAATGGGACGGAAAATATCCGGAAACATATGTGGGAAGCGATGGCGTTGCAAACATAATTTTAAATTCCGGTAAGGAAAGCACTAACAAAGAATAATTATTTGAAAGGAAAGATTTATGAAATTTTCAGAAATACCATATGAAAGACCTGATATGAAACAGGTCATGGACAACATTGATGAACTTACAAGTAGATTTTCAAGTGCGGCAAGTGCTGATGAACAATATGCAATACTGAAAGAATTTGACAATGTTACAAAGCATTCAGCTGCAATGTACACAGTAGCATCAATAAGATACTCCATTAACACAAAAGATGAGTTTTATTCAAAAGAGCAAGATTTCTATGATGAGAAAATGCCGTATTTTTCAGAAAAAACTCAGCAGTTTGAAAATGCAATTCTTGAGTCAAAATTCAGACCTGAACTAGAAAAAAGACTCGGAAAACTTCTTTTTAAGAGTCTGGAAATAAACAAGAGATGCTTCTCTCCTGAAATAATTGAGGATCTTCAGGAAGAGAATAAACTTACATCAGAGTATCAAAAACTCTATGGTTCAGCAGTAATTGAGTTTGACGGAAAGAAAATGCCCCTTCCGATGCTCGGAGTATACAAGGAAAGCCCTGACAGAGCCGTAAGAAAAGCTGCTTTTGAAGCAGATGCCAACTTCTTTGATTCTAATAGACAGAAGTTCGATGAAATATATGATGCACTTGTAAAAGTACGCACAAAAATGGCAAAAAAACTCGGTTATGACAGCTTCACTCAAATGGCATACGACCGCATGGGAAGAAACTGCTATGGTCCTGAAGAAGTTAAAAATTTCAGAGACAACATAGCAAAATATGCTGTTCCCGCTGTAAATGAAGTCAGAGAACTTCAGAGAAAGAGAATCGGAGTTGACAAAATTCACCTCTACGATAATGGTTACACATTCAAAACAGGAAATGTTAAACCTCACGGAACGCCAGAAGAAATCCTAGCTGCCGGACGAGAAATGTATCACAAACTCTCATCAGAAACATCAGATTTCATAGATCTTATGTACGACAACGAGCTATTTGATGTTCTTTCAAAAGATGGAAAAGCACCCGGCGGATATTGTACATTTATAGATGAATACAACTACCCATTCATTTTCTCAAACTTTAACGGAACATCAGGTGACGTTGACGTTCTGACTCATGAAGCAGGCCATGCTTTTGAAGCATACAGATCTTCACTTATTCTGAAAGACAGACTCATGATGGAACACAATGCAACTATGGAAACATGTGAATGCCATTCTATGAGCATGGAATTCTTGACATCTGATTACCATAATCTGTTCTTTGGCGACGATACCAAGAAATATGAGCTCTCTCATGCAGAAGACTCTTTCTGTTTCATTCCTTACGGATGTATGGTTGACGAATTCCAGCATGTTGTTTATGAAAACCCTGACATGACTCCTGATCAGAGAAATGAGGTATGGGAAGGACTAGAAAAGAAATACCGTCCTTACCTTGACCTTTCAGATCTTCCATTCTACGGAAGAGGCGCAGGCTGGCAAAGACAGCTTCATATCTATGAAAGTCCATTCTATTATATTGACTACTGCATGGCTCAGACAATTGCATTTGAGTTCTGGCTACTGTCAATGAAAGACAAAAAAGATGCTTGGAGCAGATATCTCAATTTCGTTGATGCTGCTGGAACAAAATCTTTTGAACAGGTAGTAAAAGATGCAGATTTGTATCTTCCTTACGAGCCGGACGGCATTAAGAAGATTTCAGAGAGCGTTCTTGATTGGATAAAAACGCATCAGATTAACGAATAATAACTGATTATTCAAAATGGCACAGATCGAAAATCTGTGCCATTTTTACATTTCTATTACTTTTTGTGGTAAAGCCTTTTGCTTTGATAATTAGGTTCACAAGTTAAATTCATGCCTAGTTTTTTGAATGTTGTCTCATCAACTCTGGACAGAATTACTGTCGAGTGGGCCTCGCAATTTTTAAGTTTACTCAGCTGATTTACTGCCTTTTCCGCATTGTCATCTGTCAATGCACATATGGATAAAGCAATTAATATTTCATCTGTGTGTAATCTTGGGTTATAGTTGCCCAAATAATCAATTTTAAGCTTTTGAATTGGTTCGATAACCTTAGGAGAAATAAGCGATACTTCATCCCTTATGTGAGCCAACTCTTTAAGTGCATTAAGCAAAGCCGCTGATGAAGCTCCGAGCAATGGAGATGTTTTTCCCGTCACTATCTTTCCGTTTGGAAGTTCAATCGCAACAGCAGGAGCATTTGTCATTTCGGCTTTGTCCAAGGCAGCACTTATAACTGGTCGTATCTCAGTTCCGATACCCAACTTGCCCATTATGATTTCAATTCGGCTGACTTCTTCTTTTGCTCCCAATCCCTGTCTTACCGAACACAATGTTGCAAAATATCTTCTTACTATTTCCTGAGTTGCAGCTTCTTTAACTGCTTCATCGTCTACGATGCAATTGCCGGCCATATTAACACCCATATCAGTTGGGCTCTTGTATGGAGATTTTCCATATATTAGCTGAAATATTGCATTTAATA
Source organism: Clostridiales bacterium (assembly GCA_016282315.1). GTDB lineage: Bacteria > Bacillota > Clostridia > Oscillospirales > CAG-272 > CAG-841. The sequence continues at coordinate 13,176 of JAEEKG010000028.1, forward strand.
CTGGGAATATTTCAATATCTCTGTTATAGTTAACAGCTGATTTTCCATAAGCTTCAAGATGGAAAGGATCTATCATATTGACGTCATCAAGGTCCACTGTTGCTGCTTCATATGCAAGATTAACCGGGTGATGAAGAGGAAGATTCCAAATAGGAAATGTTTCAAACTTAGCATATCCGGCCTTGATTCCTCTCTGGTTTTCCTGGTAAAGCTGAGAAAGACATGTCGCCATTTTACCGCTTCCGGGGCCCGGAGCCGTTACAACTACGAGTTCTCTTGATGTTTCAATATACTCATTTTTTCCATATCCGTTTTCGCTGACTATTAGGCCTGTATTTGAAGGATAGTCAGGAATAATGTAGTGTCTGTACACTCTCATATCCAATCCTTCAAGTCTCTTCTGGAACTTGATTGCAGCAGGCTGTTCGGCAAAATGAGTTATGACAACTGAACCTACATAAAGACCAATATCTCTGAAAGCATCTATAAGTCTCAAAGTATCCTGGTCATATGTTATGCCTAAATCGCCTCTAACTTTGTTCTTCTCTATATCATTTGCAGATATAACAATGACGATTTCGGCTTTATCCTTGAGTTTAAGGAGCATGTTGATTTTTGAATCGGGATGAAAACCGGGCAGAACTCTTGATGCATGGTAATCATCAAACAGTTTTCCGCCGAATTCAAGGTATAGTTTTCCACCGAATGCATCGATTCTTTCCAGAATCTTTTCCGATTGCATTTTTAAATACTTTTCGTTATCAAACCCGATTTTGAACATACATTCCCCCAAATCAAAAAATACAAAGAAAATATACTACAAGAAATGAGCAATATCAACAATTAACTATGATTTTTTATTTATTTTTTTGATGACCCTGGAAATAACCTGTTGAATTGTTCCCATTACTAAAATTCCAAGAGCAATAATAGCTGCAAGTGAGATTGTATCTGTTATGGCAGAAGACGCCAAATTTGATTTTATAACAAAATAGTATGCTGCCCTGTAAATGTATATTCCTGGAACGAGCGGAATAATGCCTGCTATCAAAAATGTTATTACAGGAGCTTTGAAAATTCTTGCAAACATGTATGAAATAAATTCAACTATTAATGTGGCAATAAAAGTATTCCAGAAAATATCAACATTTGCATAGCTGAGCAGAATGAATATAACCCAGGCAACACAACCTGTAGCACAGCTGTGGATGATAAATTTTATAGGAATATCCATGAGGAAAACAAATCCGATAATTGCAATTATTACTGAAATTGCACCATATATGACATCGACAAGTACATCTCCTCTTGTCATATCCAATACAAATCCGAGTTCTTCGTTGGAAATACCTATTGTGTTTGAAACGAAAAGACCTCCGGAAACGCCTATTGCTATGGCAACTGCAACCATTGCTGCTTCTACTGTTCTTGAACAAGCAGACAGATAATCGCCTGACAAAACATCTCTTACAGCGTTAGTAATTGCAACTCCCGGAACTAATGGCATCAAACAACCGGCGATTATGTATTGCGGTGAGATGCTTATGTTAATCTTAATTGCTAAAAATGGGAATAATACACCAAAGAAAGCAAGAATAAAGCTGCAGAGAGCAATTGTCAAAAAGTCTTTTTGCAAGAGTTTTTTGAAATAGATCAAACATACTCCCAATAGCAAACCTATTAGTAATGCTGCAATGCCATCCAGTATTGAGCCGCCAAAGAAGATGCTGAATCCGCCGGAAGCAAGTGATGTTCCTATGAGTTTAACCCATACAGGAAAACTCTTTTCTTCATCAATTTCCTTCAATTTCTTGTAGGCATCATCAAGACTTACAATACCGGAACAAAAGTCTCTAGATACTTGATTGACTTTATATATTTTGCTTATGTTTACATCACCTGAAAATGTTCTCTTGTTCACGCAAATGGTCATATCTTTATCATCAGATAATGTGACAGTAATTCCTGTCGGAAGCACAAAAGCTTCAGTTACCGGAAGACCGGATGTTTTAAGAATTCTCGCAACCATGTCTTCTACTCTGCTTGTCTCGGCGCGTGATCCCATCATAATTACGCCCGCAAGCAGTGAAAAATTAACCAGCTCTTTGTAGTATGATTCGGTTTTAATCTCTGTTTCCATGGATTTGCCCCACTAATCTTTTCTCTTCATAAGGATATATTTAAAGAAATGGTACATTAAAAAGTATGCGCCTACCAAAACAGCTGCACCGCCCAAAAGGCAGAGAATAACCAGCCATACATTTACTTTGCCTTCTGAAGAATTCGAACTTGTTTCAATTGATGTAGTTGTTTCTACTTGTTCTTTTGATGTAACAACATCTGTTTTTCCGGCAGTTGTTTCTATTGTACTTTCAGGTAATTGAGTAGTCTCAAAAGTGGATTGTTTTTCGGTTGAAATAGGAATCAATTGAGTTGTTTCAACAGGATATGTACTTTCTTTTACTTCTGTTTCTGTTTTTATTTCAGAAGTTGTTTCTGTGGTAGTTTCTGTTGTGGTTATTTCATTGGTTGTCTCAATACTAACGGATTCTGTTACAGCATCTGTTGTTTCAGTATATGATGTAATCAATTCTGAATAGCTGATTGACTCAATATATGAAGTTGATTCAATAACAGTAACATAAGTGATTTTGCTTGTTGATTCGGTTGTGCTGATTATTGATGTTGAAACAGGTTCATATTTTTTTCCGCCATTTGAATAAAAAGCATCTCTCAAAAGATTGAATAATACATTATGTCCTTCTTTTGTAGGATGACAATCAAACAATTCAATAAAAGTCGTTCCCTTTCCTGTATTGAAGTATTCTTCATGTCCGTTCATAGAAGTTACATCAACATAAATGATTCTGCTCTTGTCGCAGACACTTTTTATTTGCCCATTTTCTCTTTCTATTCTTTGACCCACGAGTTGACCCATATATCCGAATGACAAATAAGGATTATATATGTTTTCAAACAAAACTATACAATTCGAAGGTACGAGAGATAACACTGTAGATACTATTGTTTCAAGGTTAGCCATCGAGTTTTTGAACACTTCATTGATTGCTTCTTCTGAACCATATAGCAGTGTCATGATGTTTTCTGCACTGTGCATCAAATCATTTCCGCCAATGGATATTGTAACAAGGGAAGCTGAAGCTAATTTGCTTTTAAAACTTGATGTTTTAAGTTTAGATAACAAATCTGAAGTTGTATCACCTGATTTGGCCAGATTTAGCACCTTGTAATTTATATCATTGCCCAAAAGTGTCGGATATGCTTCGTTTTGACTTGAAAGGCCATATCCGGCTGGAATTGAGTCTCCTAAGGCAACATAAACCGGTTGTGTGCCCGTAGCAGCAAAAGTCTTAGTTGGAATAAGAACACATGCACATAATGTTATTGCAAATAATATTGACATTATTACCTTAAATTTGTTTTTAAACATATCCCGCACCTTTTTTAAAGTCTATTCAATGCACTTTTTATTTCGGAAAAAGAAAAGCCGTATCTTATCAATGCATTAACATTTTTAGAAGCTCTTTCCTTACTTGAAAAAGAATCACTTTTCATTGTCGCAGTTATTCTTTTTTTGCAGATTTCTACAAAATCTACATCAAGAGTGTCCAAAACTTCATTTATAACTGTCTGTTTGTATCCTTTTTTAAAGAGTTCGTTCTTAATTCTGTTTTTGCCATACAGTTTTATCTCAGCCAGATCCTTTGCAAACAATTCTGCTTGGGACAGTTCATCAATAAAACCATTTTCTTCAATGTACGATGCCGCTTTTTCAGATATTTCTCTGGAAAAACCTTTTCGCACTAGCTTGTCTTTTAAGCCTTTTTCAGAACTTTGAGAATAATACAGCAAATCCAGACCTTTATTTATTGCTGAAGTGAGCTGAGACAGATAGATTATATTATCCATTTCCTCACTGCTGAGCAAAAAAGGACTGTCTATTTCATAAGGATATCCCAATTCTTCGAAAAAAGAAGAAGCGATTGGTAACTTATTCTGCTTTAATTCTCCATCTTCACAATACTTTATTGTACAAATCACAATCTCACCATTCATTGATGGTGAGATGTGAATTAAATACGAATCTGTTATCATTTGTCGTCAGAAATGTCTATAACTCTTAAATCAAGACTTTCATCTTCGCTCAAGAGTTCATCATCTTCTTCAAGTTCTTCATCTATTGAAAAATTCTGATTGACTGTCAAATCCAAATCATCGCTCTTGGACTTAATGAGTTTTTCAAGTTCTTCGCAAAGAGCACTGTCCTGAGAAATATAGTTAATAGCGTTTTCTTTTCCCTGACCGAGTTTTTTGTCGTTGTAGAAGAAGAATGAACCGCTCTTCTTAATAACTCCGAGTTCAACACCGAGCTCAAGTATTTCGCTTGTTTTTGAAATGCCCTTGCCGTAGATGATATCGAATTCTGCTACTTTGAACGGAGGAGCTACTTTGTTCTTTACTACTTTAGCCTTTACATGGCTTCCATATACATCTGAACCTTTTTTGAGGTTGTCTGTCTTTCTTATGTCAATTCTTACAGAAGAATAGAATTTCAATGCTCTTCCGCCTGGAGTTGTTTCAGGATTTCCGTACATAACTCCAACTTTTTCACGGAGCTGGTTGATAAATATAACAACACAATTTGTCTTTCCGATAATACCGGAGAGTTTTCTCAATGCCTGTGACATTAGTCTTGCCTGAAGACCAACGTGTGAAGCACCCATTACACCATCAATTTCCTGTTGCGGAACAAGAGCTGCAACTGAGTCAACAACTACTGCATCAACTGCACCGGATCTTACGAGTTCTTCTGTGATTTCAAGTGCCTGTTCGCCTGAGTCTGGTTGTGAAACCAAAAGGTTATCTATATCTACGCCCAATGCTTTTGCATATACAGGATCCAAAGCGTGTTCAGCGTCAATAAATGCTGCATTTCCGCCTATTTTTTGTACTTCAGCGGCAATGTGAAGAGCAACTGTTGTCTTACCTGATGATTCAGGTCCGAATATTTCAATTATTCTTCCGCGCGGTACACCTCCGATTCCCAAAGCCATATCCAAAGTAACTGAACCTGTAGGAATAGCTTCTACATTCATATGAGTGTTTTCGCCGAGTTTCATTATGGTGCCTTTGCCGAAATTCTTTTCAATTTGTGCAAGGGCTGTAGCTAAAGCTTTCTTTTTTTCATCCATGCTTACAGGAGCTGCTTCTGTTTTCTTTTTTGCTGTTGCCATATGACTTTTTCCTTTCTATCATTCTTCTTCATCAAAAGGCTTTGAAGAAATATTTTCAGTAGATTCTGACGGAGCAACTTTCATTTCATCTTTTTCCTCAGCTTCTCTGATTTCTTTTTCTTCTGCTTCTTCTGATTTAGCAATTGTAAAGTTTACGATGTTTTCTCCCTCTTTTACTTTCATTACTCTAACACCGCTGGTTGTTTTTCCTGAATATACAGGAACATCAGCAATGTGCATACGAATAACGATACCTTGATTGCTTATGATGAGGGCATCATCATCTTCTGATACTGTCGCAATACCTGCGAGTTTTCCTGTTTTAGCTGTAATGCTGTGACAATTTACACCGCAAGTTCCACGTGAGTGAGCTGTGAAATCCTTAAACTCGTTACGTTTACCATATCCGAGTTCTGTCAGAGTAAACAACTTCTTATCGTCGTCTACTATTGTAGTTCCTACAACAACATCATCGCCTTTAAGTTTAATCGCTCTCACGCCTCTTGCTGTTCTTCCGAGGACTCTTGCCTCGTTCTCGTTGAATCTAACAGCCTTTCCGTTTCTTGATGCTATGAGCAAATCATTGTTACCTGTTGTGTGTTTAACAAACAGCAATTCATCGCCTTCATCAAGATTAATTGCAATCTTACCGCCTTTTCTCTGATACTCATAATCCTTTATATTGGCACGCTTGATAACACCACGTTTTGTTACCATTACAAAGTAATCTTCATCATCAAAATTAGGTATAGCAATAATTGAAGTAACTGTTTCACCCTCGTTCAATTCAATAAGATTTACAAGGTTTGTGCCTTTAGCTGTACGGGAAGACTCAGGTATCTGATATGTCTTCTTCATATACACTCTGCCAAGATTTGTAAATAAGAGCAGGAATGCATGTGAGTGTGCAATTATCATGTCCTTAACGCTGTCTTCTTCTTTTGTCTTAATGCCGATACTTCCCTGACCGCCTCTGTGTTGAGCAACATACTCGCTAGCAGGGATATTTTTGATATATCCGCCTTCGGTAAGAGTCAAAACACATTCGTGTCTGTCAATCAGGTCTTCATCAACTATGTTATCTATAGCGCCGACAATTTCAGTTCTTCTGTCATCAGAGTACTTTTCTTTTATTTCAAGCATTTCTTTCTTGATTACTTCTTTGACTTTTCCATCGTCAGAAAGAAGCTCTCTGAGATATGCTATGTATTCATTCTTTTCTTTTAATTCTGTCTCAATTTTGATTCTTTCAAGACCGGCAAGTTTGCCCAAAGTCATCTCTACTATAGCTTGAGCTTGAACTTCTGTAAGTCCGAATCTGGCTACCAAAGCGTCTCTAGCGTCAGTAATAGATGAAGATGCTCTTATTGTTTTGATAACTTCTTCGATATTGTCCAAAGCTATCTTCTGGCCTTCAAGGATATGAACTCTGTTAAGTGTCTTGTCAAGATCAAATTGTGTTCTTCTCTTGATTACTTCTTCCTGGAAATCAATATAGTGATTGAGTATATCTTTAAGTCCAAGGAGTTTTGGCTCGCCGTTAACAAGAGCTATCATGTTGACGCCGCATGTACTTTGGAGTTCAGTATATTTGTACAGCTGATTTAAGATAACTTCGCCATTGGCATCGTGTCTGTATTCGATAACTATTCTCATTCCGGCTTTACCAGATTCATCTCTGAGTGCGGTAATACCTTCGACACGTTTGTCTTTGGCCAAATTAGCTATACTTTCAACAAGAGAACTCTTGTTTACCATGTATGGTATCTCTGTTACAACTATGTTG
>JAEEKG010000005.1 GCA_016282315.1 Clostridiales bacterium
CGTCGACTGCAAAGTCTCGGTTCATTTGATTTGAAAACGTCAAGCTGGATCGCTACGCCAGAGGATATCCGCAGCAAAGGCGGGGCGCTGTTTTGTGAACGGCGCTATGATACCGTGTTCACTTTTCACAACGGCGCGGATTCCTACTATTCTGTGCGCGGATTCAGAGGGTATATTCTTGTCTGAACACCGGACTCAACGATAAAACCCCTGCAATTTATGGAACTGAAGCATTGACAAATTCCGGTATGCAGAGGCAAAACGCAAGGTAGTAGTAAAAGCTTGTACCTTTTCGCTATTCTTCCTTTTGATCGGTACCTTTTAGCGCAACTTTTTTATAAAAAGATGTTTTTTTGTGATTGAAAAATGTGTAATAACCAAGTATACTATCATCTGTGGAATATCTCCACAAGGCCCATTCTCTACTTTCAAACATGAGGAGGGTGATCTAATTTTGTCATGGAGGAAAAACAGTCAATGGATAATAAAAAACTCAGTGTTCCTGTGATTTGTCATCTTGTAATGATGTGCATATTATGCCTTGTCAATATTGCAAGTGCCATAATAGTACTTACTGGTAACACACCAGGCGGATTTGCGGTAAATGGCGATGCAGGAAAAACCACTTTGATTCTAGACGGAATAGCTCATGTGATAAATGCACTGGCTTTGTGCTGTGGCCTTTTATACTTGATTAAAGGCGGTGGTAAAAATGTTGCTATATGGTACAAAGCATTCATTTTCCAAATAGCTATTGGTGTAACTCTTCGTATGATAGGCTCTATATTATTCCCAGGATTCGGAGCACCTGCCTGCTTCATGATTGCTATTGTAGCTGGCTTACTTGTATTGGCCCTCGTTCCAAACCTTGGAGCACAAAGAACTTGGATAATATTCACTGTTATTATCACTGTAGAAGTATGTTTGGCAGTCGTCATTTTCGAGCCTTCGGAAGCTGTGTTCAGTATCGTAGGAAGTCTGACCAGACTAATTCTTGAAGCAACAGTTGGCCTTATGATTCATCAAAAATTTGCCGACAAAGCTGCTCGCAAAAGCGCAGAAGCAAAAGGTGAAGAAGCTTAAATATGCATTGTTTCACGAAAAACATATGAAATTTGGAAGGTCACTTTGGCCTTCCATTTTTTGTGTTCAGAATGATTAATGCAAAAAGAAAAAACTTGACAATATCACCTTGCATAGTCAAAATAATAATAGTTTCGACATTGAGGAGCATTATGAAAAATCAAAGATCATTTCCCGCTTTCATAGTAACAAAAAAAGCATCCGAATCACTAAAATCAGGACACCCTTGGGTATTTGAGGATGAAATAATAAGCAAACCAGACATGGTTGAAAACGGTGCCATAGTTGATGTTTTGTCAGAAAAAGGAACTTATCTTGGAACTGGACTTTTAAGTGAATCAAGCAAGATAAGAATAAGAGTATTATCACAAAATGCCAATGAAACATTTGGTCCGGAATTCTTTGCACGCAGGGTTAAATATGCTGTGGATTACAGAAAAGCTGTTATGGCAGATGATTTCTCTTCCTGCAGACTCATATTCGGCGAAGCTGATGGTTTGCCCGGGGTAACAGTAGATAAATATGAAGATCTCTTAGTTAGTCAGATCCTGTCTTATGGGATGGAAAAAAGAAAAGACATATTATACTCTTCCCTGACTAATGTCTTGAAAGAACTAGGAGTTGAAATAAAAGGCATTTATGAAAGAAGCGAATCAAGCATAAGAAAACTTGAAGGATTGGATGCTCTTGACGGTTGGTATACCAAAGTGCCCAACACTACAGGAATTGTAAGAATCTGCGAAAATGGCATTTTTTACAATGTGGATATTGAACATGGTCAGAAAACAGGCTTCTTCCTGGATCAAAAATATAACAGATTGGCCGTATCAAAACTTGCGTTGGGAAAAACAGTTTTAGATTGCTTCACTCACACGGGTTCATTTGCTTTGAATGCAGCAAAAGGCGGAGCAAGTCATGTGACTGCAATAGATGTCTCTCAAGAGGCAATAGATAATGCTGTAGAAAATGCAAAAATAAACAATTTGTCAGATAAAATCAACTTCAGGTGCGAAAATGTTTTTGACACTCTTCCTCACATTTTAAACGACAATGAAAAATATGACTTCATTATTCTAGATCCACCTGCATTTACCAAGAGCAGAAAAACCATAAACGATGCAGAAAGAGGTTATAAGGAAATCAATTACAGAGCTATGAAAATATTGCCTCGTGGCGGATTCTTAGCGACTTGTTCATGTTCCCATTTTATGGATACCCAAAGATTCATAAAAATGCTGAAATCCGCAGCATTTGACGCAAATGTGGAATTAAAGCTGATTGAGCAAAGAAGACAGTCGCCCGATCATCCGACATTGTTGAATGTTCCGGAAACCGACTATCTCAAATTTTTCACTTTTCAGATAATATGAAAACAGGGGCCTGATTATCCAGACCCCATTATTAATACATTATCCTTTTGTTTCTTCACCATCTATAGGTGAATATACTACCCTAAAAGTTTTCTCGCTTGATATAGAACTCCAATAGATTCTTTTCAAATTAGGCTCATAACCTTCTATTTCAGGAGATTCAACATCTAAAACTGTGCCCGCTTCATAAACAGCTTTTCTTGAAGGGGCTGCTTTTGTACCATCACTGAACACATAAGTTATTGTAATTTCAAATAATTGTATTTCTATTTGTCCACCAGTACCCACTTCTGTGACGCTTGTTTCAATTTGATCAGTTTCCGATTCACTGAAAACATCACTTTGAACCGTATTATCAATTTCTGTTTCAATTATATTTGTGGTGCCATCGACATTATCGACAGAATTTATGGTGGATTTTGATTCACTTGGGTTATTATTCACTTGGTTTGAACATGAACAGATAACTAAACAAATCACTATGATTGCTATCATTAAAAATAAAAATCTATTCTTCATAAAACCTCTCTAGAGTTATAGTCATCTTGAAAAATAATGGCATCTAAATTAAAATGGAATGAGAAACTACAATTAATTCAACTTCTTCGCATGAAGTTTCCTGTAAATGAGTTTTCCATCGATTCTAGTGCTTTCAAAAAGAACAATTTCATTCTTTACCGAACGGAGCGGACTAACCTTTTGAGACAACAAATCGTTCTTCTTTCCATTCGGAAACTTTACTTCTCTTGCAAGAGTAATATGTGCCCTGAATGGTTTTGAATCAAATGCAATTCCGTTTTTCTTAAGCTCGTTCCTGACACCGTCAGCAAGGGAAATCAAATTGTCACTGTTCTCCACGCGAATCACAAGGATATCACCGAAGCATTCAAAATTACCAAGTTGTATTTCAACCGGAGAATTGACTACTGAATTAAGTGCGTTCTTGACAATTCCGAGTTTACTTTTTTCAACTTCTCCCAAAAAAGCCAGTGTAATGTGTAAATTCTCAACTCTGGAATAGTTCCCTACCACACCTGATTTTTTACAAATCTCAGCATTTTTGAGTATCATTGATTTTTCGTTTGGTGAAAAATCCAACGCAACAAACAATCTCATTCTTGCCTCCAAATCAAATATATATTAGCAAAACACAATAATTTTTTCAACAAGAAGGTCAACAATCATGTCAATCAAACTATACGATCAAGATTCATTTTTATCAGAATTTCAAGCAAGTGTTGTTTCTTGCACCAAAACTGAAAAAGGATATGAAATAGTACTTGACCAAACTGCGTTTTTTCCGGAAAGCGGCGGTCAATACGGAGACAGAGGAACAATAGCAGAAAACGAAGTTGTTGACACTTATTACAAAAATGGCGAAATCGTCCATCTCTGCCTTTCTGCTGACAACTTAACAGATTCAGTCACATGTAAATTGGACTTTGATGACAGATTCAAAAAAATGCAAAACCACACAGCTGAACACATTGTGTCTTCTTTCATCAACAAAAAATATGGTTTCATTAATGTTGGTTTTCATTTGTCAAAGGATTTTGTCACTTGTGACTTCAATGGAATGTTGACTAAAGAACAATTGTCAGAAATTGAATTGTTGGCAAACAAAGTTGTATTTTTAAACGTACCTGTAAGAGCCTACTATCCCGATGAAGAAACTTTGAATAGCCTTGTTTATCGCAGCAAAGGCGAATTGGAAGGCAAAGTTAGAATAGTCGAAATAGAAGGCGTGGATTATTGTGCGTGCTGTGCTCCTCACGTTAAACAAACGGGCCAAATCGGAATTATAAAAATAGTCGGTTCAATAAAATACAAGAGCGGAATAAGAATCACTATGAAAAGCGGCGCTTATGCACTTGATGACTATAGACTGCGCTTTGAACAAGATGAGTTACTGTCAAATATACTATCCGCTCCACAAAACGATTTAATCCCTGCCCTAAAGGAAAAACTTTCTTCACTTGATCAAAAAGAAGCGGAAATCTCCAAACTCAAGAACGAGATGATTGATATTGTTTCAGATAAAACAAGCAATACGGAAAACAACATTTGCATCGACATGCCTTTGTTTAAAATGGATGATTTGAGAAAAATGTGCAATTCTTTAATTGAAAAAACTAATGAATTGTGTGTCGCAATATCCGAAACTGAAGATGGTTATCTTTTTGTTTGTGAATCAAAGACAATCAACCTAAGAGATTTATCCAAAAAAATATCGATTGAATTGGACGGAAAATGCGGCGGTTCTGAAACCATGATAAGCGGCAAACTCAAAGCATCAAAAGAAAAGATAGCTGAGTACTTTGAGAAAGGAATGTTTCATGATTGATTTATTGGATCTGGAAAAAACACTTCTCTCTCCGCATATAAAAGAAGGCGGCACTGCTGTAGATTTTACTATGGGAAATGGTCATGACACATTGTGGCTTTCTCAAAAAGTTGGATTAAATGGCAAAGTTTATTCTTTTGACATTCAGCAAGCTGCAATCGACAGCACAAAACAATTGCTGAACGACAACAACATAGGCAATGCCAAGCTTATCTTAGACTCTCATTCCAACGTCAAGAATTATGTAAAAGAAAATATATGTGCAGGAATGTTCAACTTGGGTTATTTGCCCGGAGGAGACAAATCTATAACCACTCGACACGAAACCACTCTAAGGGCTATAGTTTCCGCTACTGAATTGCTCGATTTCGGAGGAGCTCTGCTTATTGCTGTATATCCAGGTCACGAGGAAGGAACAATAGAGGGAAATCTTATTGAAAACCTGTTATCTTACTGTGACAGAAAGGTTTTGTGTTGCTCAAAACTGAAAATCGTGAACTCACCCAAATCACCATTCTTTTTCCTGATTGAAAAAAGCGATACAGAGGAAAAAGAATACTTAGGAATAAGTGATTGTTTACTGGGAACGCCATGTAGGTATGATGGACAAAGCAAAGGACTGTCTGAAACAGAACAACTGATTTTGCGAATCAAATACAATCTTGTTCCTATTTGTCCTGAGCAATTGGGCGGTCTGCCGACTCCGAGAATTCCATCTGAGATAAGAGGCAACAAAGTAATAATGCAAGATGGCACTGATGTAACCGATTCTTATATCACAGGCGCTCAAAAATCTTTGGAGATTTTAAATCTCAAAAACTGTAAAAAAGTGTTATTAAAGGAAAAGAGCCCTTCTTGCGGAAAATATCACATATACGATGGATCTTTCAGCAAAACACTGATTGACGGAAGCGGGATAACAGCCGAATACCTGAAAAAGAACGGAATGAAAGTATTTTCGGAAAATGAGCTAGAAGAACTACTGTGATTTTCGGTATTGTCATATTAACAAAAAATTATTATAATGGATAAAGGACGATTTCCGATAATTGTTAACTCGAAATAATGGAGGAGATAATCATGAATAAAAGGGGTTTAACCATATTGCTTTCAATCATTATGGTAGTCTCAGTTGTTTTATTTGCCGTTTCATGTTCTAAAGACGATTCAAAAGAAACGACAACAAACAATGCAAGAACCGAAACAACGGATAATAGTGATGAAACTACCACTACAACTGCAGATGATAAAACAGAAGAACAGACAACAACCGAAGAAGTAACAACAGAACTTGTCATAACAGGACGCGAAGTAATGCCTGGCAAGGAAGATGTTGACTTCGGCGGACTAACTTTCCTCATTTCATCAAACTGTGATTCAGACGATTCTTGGGAAGACGGCAAAGACTTTTGGGTAGAATCAGTTAATAATGACGCAGTTAATGATGCAATTTGGGAAAGAAATGATGTAATGAAGAAATTGTACAATTGCGATATCCAAGTAGACTCTGGCGGCAAAGACAATGGATACAATGCAGATGTCGCTTCTGGTGGCGGAAAATACATTGCAGCATCAAAATTGTATGGACCTCTCAAGAGCTATTTAAGTGGCACTTATTACAATCTTCTTAAACTTGACATAGATTTTTCTCAGAGTTATTGGGATCAGAACTATATAGATAGTTTTTCTATCAATGGTAAATTGTTCAACATTGTCGGAGACTGGTCAATCTGTACTTTCAAGGGCGCATGGATTGTTTTCTATAACAAAAATGTTTACGAAACTAAATTTGCGGACACAGATATTTATCAGTTGGTTAGAGATAAACAATGGACATGGGACAAGATGGAAGACATGATGGAAACAATTAAAAACGATGTCAATGGTGACCAAGAGTATACTTTCTCTGAGGGATCCGATGCAGACATTTTAGGTTTCATCTCCACTGACCAGAACGCTCAAGGTTTCTATTTTGCTTCAGGCGAAAGAACAATCGGAGTTTCTTCAGACAAAAACTCATTGATTCCGGTAATTCCTACTGAAAAAGGTTCTGATGTTCTTGACAAATTGATCCATTTCTTGAATGTTGAATCTTATCTCATGACAGGATATACATCCGTTCAAACAGCTCTTCAAAACGGAACCACTTTATTCGGAGGCGAAGTACTTGACGTTCTTAGAAGAATGTCTACAGCTGAAGAATTAAGAATTGGTATCTTGCCGCTTCCTTTGATGGATGAAAATCAGGAAGAATATCACTGCTATGTAAACCGTCACGCTGTATCACCGTTAGCTGTTCCTACATCATATTCAAATATTTCTGTAGTTTCAGACTTTTTGACATTGTTTGCATATCACTCATCTATGATTGTTCGTCCAGCATTCATCAACACATACAAATACACATATACAAGCGATGAAGAATCAGCTGAAATGCTTGATATTATTCTTGACAGCCGTGTGTACGATGTCGGTTATCTTGATGAAGTGCCATCAGTCAGTGGATTTGTAGGCTATATTTCCACAATGATTTCAAACAAGAAGAACCAATACACAAAATATGTTCAAAGAATGGTTGGTTCTCTTGAATCAGAACTTGATGAGCTCATTACAAAACTCAACGCAGTAGATGACAATTATTGATAATACCTAAAGATATACAAAAACCCTTCTCCGCTCGAGAAGGGTTTTTCATTGTATGTCTATTTGGTCATTTTACAAGGTAATATATCACTGTTCCCAATGCGCTCAATGCAAACAGAATCGCAAGTAACAATGCAACTATTCTTTTTCCGTTACTATTTGAACTTTTGTTTTTCATAA
>JAEEKG010000029.1 GCA_016282315.1 Clostridiales bacterium
AGCTCAACTGAGCAAAGCGCATTTGCGTCAGTTGTTTTTGTAATTGTGTATTTTGTGGCAAATATCCTCAAAAACAGGAAATTGAATGTCAAGGACACAGTTCTTGTGCTATTGTCAATACTTGCCGTCTTGGCGCTGTTTTTGGCACCAGGAAATGCCGTAAGGGAGGGATACTACGAAGAATTCTATAAAATGGGAATATTTGACAGAATATTCGGTAATTTCCTTAAATTGGTCAACTTGTTATTCAGTCAATCAGGAATCGGAAATATCTTAATAGTCTATTTCGTTGCATGTATTTGCTGTTTGCTCGGAAAAAACAGAAACATTATTAAGCTGATTGCATCATTAGTTTCACTTACGGGTGCAGTATGTTTGTTTATAAGCATGTATGTACAGCTGAGCCAGGCATTGATTATAGTTTCATTTGTTTGCTTTGTCAGCGTAAGCGCTTACATGATTGTTTACTGGATAAAAAGCGAAAAAGAAATTGCTGCCCCTGTTATATTGTCATTGTCAATATTGATGCAGGGAGCAATGCTGTTGTCTCCTATTTTCGGAGGAAGAACTACACTTGTAAGCGGTTTATTCTTAATAGTTATAATAGTTAAAATGCTTTCTGATACCGAATTCAGCAGTTCTGCTGTGGCCATTGTCATATTGATAGCTGCTGTTTCAATGAACAAGTGGTATATAGCTCTTGTCGCTGTGGCGAGCATCGTAATACTGGCTCTGTTCAGAAACAAGATTGACAAGCAAACCATTATGGTTTTAGCAATAGTTTCAGCAATTATTATTTTAAGAAACCAACTTATCGTTTTACACGGATATGCAGAAAACCACGCAGTGATAGTTGAAAATCAAAAACTCGTAGAGTCGTACAAGGAAAACAAAGACACAGATTATCTGGAACAGCATTATCTCAGAAACGGTGAATACAAGTGGACTATGCCGTATGAATCAAGTTATCACGAGTGGTGGTACAAAAAATTGAACGGGATAGACGAGAACGTACCAATTAAATATACGACAATGGAGTAATAATTCTGAAACAAATAAATATGCAACAATATCGGGGCTGTTAATTAAGCAGCCCCATTACATTTATATTCGAAAAATAATTAAAATGGTGTTATGTCAAAACTTTGATCCATGTTCATTTCATATTCAATATACTCCATAACTGATTTCATAACCTTATCCCAACTCAAATCACCGACATAATCGTTATTTGTTTGATATCTATTCCACAAATTGGCAAAGCTCTCATCATTTTGGATATCGTCCAATACTTGGTCATAATTGTCAAAAATATATGAAGTGCCTCTTTTTTGAGACGTTTCTTCTAATGCATCTCTCACCAATGTGTCATCTATTTCAACACTATTATCATTTGTCAAAATATAAACATCATAAAAATCTCTCATTCGAGTATTCAAAATGGTTCTTGATAATATAGTTTCAATTTTTTCAGCAAGTAATGTTTCCACATTATAAGTCATTATTTCTATAGTTTCATCGTCAAACATCATATTATAATTATATTCAACCGCAGAAGGTGTTATTATATCACCAGTTGAAATATCTATTGTTATAACATCTTTTAAGTTTTCCAGGGAAACACTCAGTTTAATTCGAAGTCCACTATAATCATGTTCTTCCATTATTGTATCAATGCTCACAATTTGGTATTGTAAGTGGTCTTCTATATTCAAAGAAATGATTGTAGAAACAACTGTTTTTATACTATCTATTGTTAAAGGTATAGATCTAATTGTAGTATCTATATCCATTGTACTTCTAGAATCTTCACCCACCAATGCAGAAACTAACATTCCACCTTTTAAAATAAAATTATTTTTGTACTTTGAAAACGAGATTCTTCTTAAAAAACCTTCCATTGCATATTTTCGAATTAAAATCTGACTTTTTTGACTGTCATTATGTGCTAGATTGGCAACTTTATCTTTTAATTGTTTTGCAGTTTTGATGATCATATAATTAACTCCATATACATTTTTACTTGGTTTGTTATTTTAAGTTTCTTTGCGTATTCCATAAGAACAATTAGTTTTTTATTCTTGGAATGAGCATATTCTTTTATTGCATAGATGAATACTTGTTCGTCCATTTTGTTACGATTTTTTATAATATCACAAATCGTTCGTTCAGTATCATAAACCCTGACAGTATTCCCAAATTTTGTTTTTTCCAAAACCTCGCCCAATGTATATAATTCATCTTTGATTTGATGCACTTTGATGCCATTTTTTCTCAAGTGTTGAGCATTATATGAATATGGAACTGATACATTGATACAATTAGGCTCGCGTTCAGTAAGACCATGAATTTGAAGTGCTGTTTCATGTGAAAAAATAGCTCGTTTATTATTTAAACTTAAAGTGTATAAATCATCTTTCCAAAACTCATTTGACAAATATACTCCATGTGCAACACGCATTAAATTGTTTTTTCTAACATACTCCATTAAATATGTTTTTGATATTCCAAGGTTTGTCACATTATTACAAATCAAATAACCATTGTTATTAATTAATAATTTGTCCAAAAAAATAGTCTTGCTCATCACCATCACCTCACTATTGCGCTTATTATTTTATCAGAAATAAGCGTATAAGTAAAGTGTTTTTTGATTTTTCAGGAAAAAACATCAAAAACATTTATAGGACAAAGGACGCCTAATCTCCAGTTATTCAATTGCTGAGTAGTTCACCCTTCTCCTACTTCTAAGAGATTTCAGGAAAACTTAAACGGCTTAACTCCGTTTGAATTTCGGAATCAAGCCGTTTAGGTTTTGTGTTTAATTATTTTTTTGAATTCTCACTGTCCACTTGACAGATATCAGTTCATTCATTTCTTAACAGACCTTTTGCTTATTTTATCTTTTGCCTTTTAGCCAATCACCGAATTCTTTTACTGCGTCATAATACGCTTGGGGAACAATTCCATGTTTATCCGGAGCAATGTTCAATAACAAGTTTCCTCCGAATTGCTTTGTGACTTCATATCGATGAATAGTCTGTTCAAGGGTTACATATTTGTCTGCGTTCTTGACATATGACCAACCGCCTCCCACATGCCATACATGACAAGTTTCCCAATAGTCGTATGGTGGTTTTTCTGTAGGCAGATGACACTCATATTTAGTGCAATAGTCACCGAATCCCCACAATCTGTCGTTGCATACTATGCCAGGCTGTATTTTACGAATATCTTCTATAGACATGACCTGAGATAAATCAGGTACGGTTCCGTCAAACCACAGCAAATCTATTTTGCCGTATCTTGTCAACAATTCTTTGATCTGAGCGTTAACGTATGCTTCATATTCAGCTATGTGCTCAGGCGGCATTTGAGGAATTGATTCTACAACGTTATGGTTTGTGTCATAATACGGTCTGTCGGGATATTTTTCAGAATGAGCGCCATTCATGAAATTCATGTATTTCTGGTTTACTCTCCAATCCGGTGGGGAATAGTAAAGACCCACTTTCAGTCCGACTTTTCTGCATGCATCTATATATTCTTTGACAAAATCTCTTCCATCCAGATAATTCTTCGTTGAAAAATTACTGGCGTCTGATGGCCACATTGCAAACCCATCGTGATGTCTGGTTGTGAATACAGCATACTCAAATCCTGCTTCTTTAGCTGCGCTCAACCAGTCTATAGGATTGAATGATTCGGGGTTGAAATCTTTGGCAAATTCCCAGTACTGATTAGGAGTAACTATTCCGTTTCCTTTTTTTCTTCTGTCAGGATTTTCCCACATGCTCCAGGAAATATCGCAGTCATCTCCGACTGTGGATATGCCATAGTGGATAAACAAACCAAGTATTGTCGGATTGAAAAACCATTGAGCATCTTTGTTTTTGTTTCTTTGGATTGCTTTTCCTGTCGTTGAGTAGCCAATCTCAGAATGCTGATCATCTACTATTTTTACTTCACTCATTTATATAATAATCCTTTCCGGTTGCTATGGTTATAATATCACAAAAAAGGGAACAATTAAACAAAAAAATGGATCTGCCGAAGCAGATCCATTAATATTAATAATCGATGTTCAGATTATTTCTTTTTCTTTTTGAGAACGATTACAACAACTACTACTGCAGCAACTACTACAACAGCAACAATTATAATGATTATAATTACCGGGCTTCCGGAGTTGCTTGGCTGTGGATTTGTTCCGGACTTTGTTGTAACATCAGTTTTAGCTGTGGTTTCAGTTTCAGTCTTCTTGGTTGTTGTGTCCATACCTTTGACTTCTACGTCGAATTTAGCAGATACGCCTGCATAGTTATCAGTAACTGTAACTTCTGCTGTTCCTGGTTCGCTGAAGTCATATCTGAGTTTGTAGTCGTCAGCTGTGAGAACAGATTTGTGACCATCTTCATATACATAGTTTACTATGAGTTTTGATCCGTCATATTCGCTGTCAACATCTACGCTGAGTGCAGCATTCTTTGTGTTTACATCGAGTGAAACAGGTGTGAGAACGGTAGCTTTGATTGTCTTTGTACAGTCAATTCCGTATGTTTCATTGCTTACATGTACAACAACATCAATTGTTCCAGGAGCTTTGATTTCATATTCAAGTTCAACTTTAGCAGCTATGTCTGCATCTTTAAGTGACTTAATTGTGTTTTCATCTGAGTAGATGCAGTTGATGCTAAGATCAGCTTCTGTGAGTTCCTGGCCGAAATAAACCTTTTCAAGATCATCTACAGCTATGTCAACAACGTTAATAATTGTTACATCAAACTGAGCTGTATAACCGAGGTAGTTAACTGTAACTTTCTTTTCGCCAACTTCTTCAAAGTCGTAAACGAGTTTTACTGAGTTGATCGGAACGATAGCGCTTTCGCCGTCAGCATAGTTAACTTTAATCTTGAGATCTGATGGAGCAAAGCCATTCTTAATGATTGAAGATTTTGTGTAAACAGTTGATTCAGGAAGTTCTTCGATTTCGATTCCTGTAATACCGGTTACGTTAACATTGAATTCAGCTGTTCCTTTACCATATTTCAGTTTAACAGTCTTTGCGCCTGCTTCTTCGAAATTGTAATCAACGTCACAACTGTCAATAACTTCTGATGAACCATCTGAATATTTAGCAAGAAGTTCCATTCCTGTCAAATCAATTGTTTCGCCTGCATAATAAGCAAGTTTTTCAGGAAGTTTCTGGAGAGTGATGGATTCAACTTTGTCTTCTTTTTCCTGAAGAGCACTCTTGTAATCTGTTACATATTTTTTAGAACCAAGAACGATGTAGTCAATGTCCATCTTAGCGCCCTGGTAAGCACCTGAACCATCTGTCTTGTTGTATCCGAACGGGAATACGAGCAATCTTGTCAGGTTTGCACCCCAACGTGACTGTGGAACGCCATCTGCGTTTTTGGTCAAACCGTCGTTGTAGTTGGTGTTGGAGTTTTCTGTCGGAACGCTGATGATGTATTCAGCCCATTCACCTGAGTTTGATTCAACTTTGATATCTGTAATTGTAACAGTGTAGAATGAAAGACCGCCGTTGATGTTTGTGTTGAAGAAACCAATTGTGAACTGCTGAGCAGAACTATAGTTTCTTATACGGATCTTCATGTATTCTGTTCTTCCTGCATCTTCTTTTCCGGCTTCAATTGATCCTGCCCACTCATCAAGAGTGAATGTGATTCCAGGTACAGAACTTGTGCTTATTGCTTCAACTGAAAGTACTTCGCCGTCAGAAATGAGAGACCAGTCAAGTTTGCCAGCCTGATATTTCGGGTTGCCGTAATCTTTGTTTGTGTACCAAACGGCTGCGATTGGGTCTCCGTTTTCATCATATGAAACATCTTCATCGGGATTGCCAACCCATTTTTGGTTTTCTTCATCGTAAACAGCCCATTTGTTGTTTTCTTCTGAGAAGTCGAGGAAGTCTACGCATGTTATTGACTTGCCGTCAACACTTGTTTCATCATGTGTCAAAGGCTTAGCACTAACGCTTATGCATGCTCCCACAACAAAAAGTACTGATACGAAAATTGCTAAAAATTTTTTCATTGAAATAATCTTCCTTTCAATAATTCTCAAAATTTTCGTGTAATTAATATAAAAAATTATATTACAAACTGAATTATATCAAACAACCCTTTGCATGTCAATAAAGCAAAGGGTGTTAACAAAACGAAAATTGTCCAATATTTTTGTATATTTTTTCTCTTTGTATCACTTATCCAGCAAGTCGACTCTCCTCTGATGACGATCTCCTTCAAAGTCTGTACTGAGAAATGTATCCAGAATCACAGTTGCCTGTTCAAATGGTATGAATCTTGCACCAAGACACAAAACGTTTGCGTTGTTGTGTTCTCTGGATAGTTTGGCATATTCAGGTATAGTGCAGAGAGCAGCTCGGATTCCTTTGTGTCTGTTTGCAGCAATGCTCATTCCCAAGCCTGTTCCGCAAATGAGTACTCCTTTTTCACATTCACCTTTGAGCAAATATGAGCACAATTTGTTTGCGTATTCCGGATAATCCACGGATTTGTCTGAATCGGTTCCAAGATCTGTAACGCTATATCCTTTATCTTTGAGATAATCACGCAGTTTGCTCTTTAATTCAAAACCTGCATGGTCTGATGCAATCGCTATTTTAATCATTATGAACTCCGTTCTTTTCTTTGTACTCTCTTTCTGCCTGTGAATCGCGCAGATATATGGGGCGGAGAAGAGTGTCTGTGAAAACAGTTTTGTCTTCTGTTTCGGTATATGTTTTCAGTGCAAGTCTTGCTACTGAAAAGGCGTTCTGGTAAATCAATTCGTCGGGCGTCTTTTTTGAATCGGGATAAGCTTGCTCGGCTATTTTTATTCCGTCTCCGAAAAAGTATATAGGAAGATCATAGTTTTTGAGTTCTTCTGACAAAGCTTGTGACGTTATAAGCCTGTCTTCGCACAACCTAGTCCTGCTTTTATCGTTATACTCAAAAAGAGCATTGTAAAGCTGACTTCTTCTGGCATCCATAACAGGGCACGCAATGAAGTGACCGCCTAGGTTTTTCCCGTTTTCGGCAAGTGCATCAAGACTTGAAACACCAATGACGGGTTTGCCTGTGTCAAAGCTCAATCCTTTTATCAGGGATACTCCTATTCTTACTCCTGTAAAAGAGCCTGGACCTGATGAGATTGCGAAAATGTCTATATCTTTAATGCTTAAATGGGTATCGCTCAGAAGCTTGTCAATTTCAGGGAGAAGGATTTCGCTGTGCGTGATTCCTTCCGTCCGTTGAACAAGGCCAAGACATTCATTGTCCAGGCAAATTGCGGCTGTTGCTGTTTTTGCCGTTGTGTCTACTGCTAATATATACATGATTCACCTTACAGTTTGCTGATTGTTATGATTCTTGTGCTTTCGTCATCGGTCTTTTCTATGTTGACTACATATCTGTGTTCCGGAAGATATTCTTCTATTTGTTCGCTCCACTCGCAGACGCAGACGCCGTCACGCTCAAGGTAATCGAAAAATCCGATTCCGTACAGGGAATCTTCATCCGTTATTCTGTACATGTCAAAGTGGAATAAAGGCATTGATCCTTTGTATTCATTCACTATGGTGTAAGTCGGACTCTGAACTTTTGCCTTGGGGCAAAGCGATGAAGCTATTCCTCTGACAAAAGTTGTTTTTCCTGCGCCCAAGTCGCCTTTCAAAGCCACAAAATCGCCTTCTTTAAGAATTAAAGCAAAATCTTTTCCCGCTTTTTCCGTGTCTGAAGGGGACTTAGCGTTTATTGTCTTTATTTCTTCTTGCATCATCAATTCCTTTTTTTGGAAAGAGTATCCAAACCTTCTTTAAGCGCTGATGTGAGCGCATCTATATCTTTTACTGTGTTCTGTATTCCGAAACTGATTCTTATTGAAGAATCTATATCCTTTGGGTCAAGCCCGAAACTCTTTAAAACGTGGCTCTTTGAATTTGTGTTGGATGCACACGCACTTCCGCTTGAAACATATATGTTTTTTGAGGATAAGAAGTGCAACATTGTTTCACTCCTGATTCCTTTTATCGTTACATTCATTATGTGATGAGCTTTTATGTCAGTTTCTGGAACGTTCACAACTACTCTTGACTGATCCAGACTCAGTAAAGAATTCAAAGCATAGTCATATAAAGAGGAAAAAAGGGCAGAGTGTTTTTCACAATTGTCCGTGTGATAGCGTACAGCTTGGGCAAAGCCGGCTATTCCCGCAACATTTTCCGTGCCGGACCTGAAACCGTTTTCCTGACCGCCTCCGAATATAACAGGGGTCAGGGCTCTTGCCTTTATGACCTTTTTGGAGATGTACAGTGCTCCTACGCCTTTAGGTCCGCCTATTTTGTGAGCGCTCATTGTCAGCATGTCAGCCATTCTGAACAAGGATTTAGGCATCTTCATGTAGCCCTGAACTATATCACAGTGGATTATTACGTCAGGGTTGACACTTATTGCCTTTTTTGCAATTTCTTCAATGTCATTTACAGCACCTGTTTCATTGTTTACAAGCATTGCGGAAACAAAAACAGTGTCTTTGTCAAGTTCCTGCTCATATTTTTCCATGTCCCATTTTCCGTTCGGAGATGGGATGAAAACCACGTTGTAACCGCAGGTTTTCAGGTAGTTGGCACAATTAATAACAGAGTGGTGTTCAGCTTCTCCGAATATGAACTTTTTGCCCATATTCCTCTGTTTGCTCCTTGCAAAACCTATTATGGCAAGATTGCTCGCTTCGGTTCCGCTTGATGTGAATATGAGCTGGTTAGGCGAAGATACTTCACCGGAAGATAAAAGAGAATTAAGAATTGTTTTCCTGCTCTCGTCCATTATCTTCTGGGCATTGTATCCGAGTTCATGTAAACTTGACGGATTGCCGTAATATGAAGTATATACTTCATTCATTTTTTGCAGTACGCAATCAAGAACAGGAGTTGTTGCGCTGTTGTCTAAATAGTGTTCCATAATAATACTTTCACTTAAAAACAGGCAGTCTTCCTGCCTGCTTAATTGATTCAGAATTTGAAATTGTTAACAATCAGTTCGACTTCGGCCTGGTGAGTCTTGAAATTTTCCTTTGTCGCTGTGTATGTGAAAATGTAAATTGAACTGTCGTGAGCAGATAATATCTGCATTATCCTGTAGTCAACATTGTCCACTTTAATATTGTACACATATTTGGCAGTGTAAGTACTGTCTCCGAATTTTTGTGTGGTTGTGTTCGTTTCTTCTGTGTCAAGTTCTATTTCGGCAAAAGTTGATTCAAGATACGGATAATATTCTTTTTCAAAATACTTATTTATGTCTTCGTAAGTTCCGGTATTTGTCATAATGACATATCCTTCATTGCCGTTTGAAAAAACACCTCTGACAGACAATACCTGAAGCGAAATGTTGCTCTTGTCCGGGCAAGCTGCACTTGTAAAGCCCGTAGAAGATTTTTCTTCCCATGTGGTCGGAACATAAAGAGAATATGTGTTAGCTTCGCTGCCTATTTTTTTCATACCCTGAGGAGTGTCATCATTTCCGTTTTTACACGATGTGACAAAGCAGCAGAGCAGTGCTGTAACAAGTAATAATGATAGAATTTTTGTCTTCATTTTCCGCCTCCGAATTACCTGCAAATTATATCAAATAATATATTATCTGTCAACAAAAGGAAAGGACGCTCAAAAGGCGTCCTCGTTTTGTTTCTGCTCAGATGTCAATCAACTGCTTCTTCAGCTTCTTTTCTCTTCTTAAAACATGAAGAGCAAAGAACAGGTCTACCGTCAACTGGCTGGAATGGAACCTTGCATTCAGCTCCGCATTCTGCGCAAACTGCATCAAATAGTTCTCTGGGTTTTTTTTGAGCTCCAGCTTTTCTGGCGTCACGGCATTCCTTGCATCTGATTGGCTCAGAAAATCCTTTGGCTTCATAGAATTCCTGTTCACCTGCTGTGAATACGAACTCTTTACCACAGTCCTTACAAACCAGTGTTTTGTCCTCGTACATGAAATTACCTCGCTTAGAATAAATGGTTATATGTTTTTGCCCCAAGACGGATTTTAACCATCATCTTTGATTGACAACGCTTTTAGTTAAGCTATTCGGGCAGATTGTCGAATTTATAACAATTTCTTTATTTTGCTTTTTATCCTTGTAATCGCATTATCTACGCTCTTGACGGGCTTGTTTGTGATTTTTGCCATCTCTTCGTAAGAATATTTTTTTATATACAGCTGCAATATCTGCTGTTCGTAATCAGACAGTGAAGCGTTAATGCGTTTTTTCAGGTCTTTTGAATACTCATTCGAAACCACCTGGGTTTCCGGTGAATCCGTTGTGCTCGTTGTCAATGTGTCATCATCTTCAATTGACACAACATCTTCAGACATCCTTATCTGTTTCTTCGAGTAATTCTGCAAAGTGTTAATTATGCAAGTTTTTGCATATGCTCCGAATGTTACGTTTTTTTCAGAATTGTAATGTCTTGCTGCATTAAACAGTGCAATGTATGCCACCTGTTTCAGATCATCAATATCACAGTCGCGGAGCTTATAGATGTTCTTGCAATTTGTTGCTGCGGAATTAATCAAAGGATTGTACTTTGAGATTAATTCTTCAAAAGTTATTTCCTCACCCTGAGGATCGATTTTGTACCTTGGTTCGTTTGAGTTCTTCAATTTTCTGTTTCTTTCAATAGTGCATTTTTACCATTTTGGAATTTATAATTATGCAATGAAAATTGTATTTTCCAAATTTTTTCTATATTTTATAATCATTCGATACACAATGTCAATAAACAATGTGTATTTTTCATCACAAAAAATTGCAATAAAAATGCATTTTTTTGATTTTTTTTGCAGTTGTTACTCAAGTGTATATAAACTCCGACATGTTTGAACCAAACACAGCGATTAATTGCCATAGAACTTATGCATTTTTTGATAAAAACCCATTTTGTTCTTGACAAAGCAAAGTGGGATTGTTATACTTATGCACACGATGCGGAATTGTGTAACGGCAGCACGACAGACTCTGACTCTGTTTGTTGGGGTTCAAATCCCTATTCCGCAGCCACATTGAAAGCACGTCTTGGCGTGCTTTTTGTTTTATAGCCCGAATTTCACTAAACCAACAAATATAATAAGGAGAAAAGGCGTTGTCTGGGCTCAATCAGCAGCGTTTTTGTTTTTAGTTTTATGAAAGAATTTTTTGGAATCGGCGGATACGAAAGAACTCCGGAAGGAGCATACAGCTGGCAGCATTTAGTATTTGTCTTTGTGCTCATGGCTTTGATGATCTTTTTGGCTGTTTTCTTGGGACTTAAAAACAGAAAAAAGGACGAAAAGACTAAGAACACAGTCTTGATAATCGCAGCAATACTTATCGATGTCATTGAGATAATTAAGCTCATTGTCTTTTGTACAAGAGGCGAAGGTATTTCAGAACTCAGAACGAACCTGCCTTTGTTCTTGTGCAGCATCCAGTTGATAGCGCTTCCTCTGGCAGCATTCACAAGGGGAAGAGTCCAGGAAGCATCAAAGGATTTTGTCTTTATCTTCGGTATTCTGGGAGGCCTTATGGGCATAATAGGTGCCGCTCAGAACTTCAACGCATATCCTGTACTCGGTATAGAAAACGTAGCTTCCGGACTTACTCATTCGATAGCTGGATTTGCTTCGCTCTATATAGGTTTTTCGGGTTCAGCCAGCATGAAAAAGAAAAACATTCCAATAGTTTACGGAATACTTGCATTTTTCATGGCGGCAGCTTTTGCAGCTAACGCTTTGCTCGACTACAACTACATGTTTTTGAGAACACCAGATGGCACACCATACCAGCTGTTTTACAACATGCTGGGCGGAAACCCCATCCTTTATCCGATCTCCGTTATATTGCTTTTTGTAGTTTATGTGGCGGTTTTCTACTTAGTGTTCTATTTAATCCAGAAGAAAGCCGACAAACGTGTGAGCAAATGAGATTTTTACGACAAGTTGTGAAATTTACCCTTTTATATATACTTTTCTAAAATTTGATGATATAATGAGTTGTATTAATTTTTGAAACCAAACAAAGGGGTCAGCAAATGATCAGGGACAAGAGAGCAAACCAACCTGAAAATTCAGATGTTACAATCGGAAGAAATCCGGTGATGGAACTCATAAAAACCGGAAAAGAGATTGAAAAAATCTATGTTCAGAGAGGCGAGAGAGAAGGTTCTATCACTAAGATAGTGGCAATGGCCAGAAACAAGGGAATCGTTGTCGAAGAAACCGACAAAAAGCGTCTGGATTATTTGAGCAATGGAATTCCGCACCAGGGAATTGCCGCATTGTCCTGCCCCGTTGAGTATTGTTCGGTTGAAGATATTCTGGAAGAGGCAAAAATCAGAAATGAAAAGCCTTTAATAGTTGTTTGTGATGAAATTGAAGACCCGCATAACCTTGGAGCAATTATTCGTTCTGCCGACGGCGCGGGAGCTCATGGCGTCATAATAGGCAAGAGAAGGAATGCCCCTATAACTCAAACAGTTGTTAAGTCTTCAGCCGGTGCTGTCTCATATATCAAGATAGCAAAGGTTTCGAACATAGCATCCGTTCTGGATGAGTTAAAAGAAAAAGGTCTTTGGATATTTGCTGCCGACATGACTGGAACAGATTACAAAAAAGTCAATTTTGACTGCGGATGTGTTCTTGTCGTCGGAAACGAAGGATCCGGAATATCCAGACTTGTCAAAGATAAATGTGATGAATTGGTATCAATTCCGATGAGAGGCGGAGTGGAATCTCTCAATGTTTCAGTGGCAACGGCAATCATTTTATATGAGATGTCATCAAAGCAAAAATAATCAATTTGTGAGGATCTGAAATGAGTGCTGAAAACGAGAAGAAGAAATATGAAGTCGAGTCTGCAGACACATTGTTGACCAGACTTAACGGATTATATTCCAAACAGAATCAACAGAGCAAATCCGAGCCCAAAGAGCAAAAGACCGAGCAGAAAGACGATGAGATATTGGAAGACTTATCTAAATTGCTCGAAAAATCCGATGACTCATTCGTTGAAGATAAAACTGAAGAAAAGAAAGAAGAGCCCATAGAGCAAGAAGTTGTTGAAGAGCAGGTAATACCGGAAGAACCAAAAGCTGAACCTGTCAAGGAAACAAAGACAAGAGCTCCGAGAAAAAAGAAGACAACAAAAGACTCCAGTTCTGTCATAGTTGATGAAAAGACAAACAAATTGGAGTTCAACATAGATATAGCTGATACAAATAGCGATAAATACATTCCCGAAGATATAGAAGAAACGGAAAACGAAGAGAGTTATGACAGATATGCAGAACTCTACGACAAGTATCTGGGAGAACAAAAAGAAAGCGAGTCAAAGCAGGACTCAAGTTTTTCAGCACTCCAGAAAAAGATAATAGATCTTCAGACAAGCTCGGGATACATCAAAGAAGAAAAGCAAAAAGACGTTAACGAAATAATTGATGAAGCAGAGCTTTACGTAAACACTTCAGAGACGCTCAGAATACAGGAAGAAATCAAAAAAGAAGAGCAGATAAGCATGCAGGATACATCGGTCTTTGATGACAGTGTTAATGCTCCTGAAGAGCCCGAACAAGAGCCCGTGTTTGAAGAAACACCTGTAGTTGTGGACACGCAGCCTGAAGTTGAAGAACCGGTTGAAGTTGAAGAAGAAACTGTAGTTGAAGAAGAAACTGCAATGGAAGAACAGCCCTTAGGCAGTTCAGAACCGCGTGAATTCAACACGACAGATGATATAAAACTGGCAGATGATGACTCTTTCTGGTCAGGACTTGATGTCAGTGAAGCTAAAGATGGTAACAGAGACATAAACGAAGCTATTGATGAAGCTCAGCACTATGTCGATGAAAACTATAAAGGAAAGAAAAACGATAGTCCTAATGTGGTCATAGAGAATATAGACAACTATTCAACAGGACAAAGGGACAAAGTTAAACCGAAGAAAGATAAGAAGAACATTTTTTCATTGCTGCACAAGAATGAAAAACCAGAAGAGGACTATGAACAGGTTACTTTTACTGAGGAACCTGAAACAGATATTCCGGAAGAGGGGGACACCAAGTTATTTATGAAGGATGCCTTTACAAACGAAGAAAAAGATAACGTTGTAAAACAGGAAGAAGAAGTAGTTAAAAACGTTGTCGAAGAAGATGAAGATGTTAAGACAGTATCTGAAGAAGAAGTCGAAGAAAAGAAAGCAGAACCGATTCTTGTCGAAGAGGACCCGGATGTTGCCGACACTGCTATTATGATGATGGCTTTCGGATATGATACAAGTGCTAACAAAAAACCTGAACCGGCAGATAAGAATTATGACGAATATAAGCTCAATTCAGAAGAAGAGGAGAGCAAAGAATTCAACATTTCTCAATTGAGTGAAGAGACCACAACTACTGAGATGGATGCAACAAAGACTTCCCAGATAGATAGTGAAGCCAAACGGGAAATGGAAGAGAAGTACGAGTTCACGACTTCCGAAAAGAGTAAGAAGGTCTTTAACGATCTGAAGAAGAAAGCAAAGATTACAAAGCTTAAGATGTATGCTTGTATCCTCATTGCTCTTGCACTTTTAATGGTTGAATCCGTATTGCCTCTGCTCGGCGTTGTAATAGCTGATGCTACTGTTATGTCAGTTATTGACTGGGGCTTGACATTCCTTTGCATTATACTTGTTTTGGATTGCATCATTGAAGGCGCAAAACAGATTGCCGCATTCAAGTTGGACGTACATTCAGCACTGTTATTGATGCTTGTGTTTACTCTCGTTTCTTCATTTGCTGCTGCATTCTCAGTTGAAGAGACAGTCAAATTGTACAACCTGTCATTTGCAGTCTGCGCAGTGTTCAATTTAATGTCAAACTCATTTATGCTCAGCAAAGATATTTACTCATTCAAAGTTATTTCTTCTGCAAAAACAAAGAAAGCACTTGTTATTGCCGAAGGTATGGATAAGGCTTTGGAAGAAAAACAATTTGCCAACTACCTTAACAAAACATCAGATGTTTACAAAGTAAAGAATGTTAAGCATGTAGCTAACTTCTTTGAAAACAAAAAAGAAGCTCCGAAGAGCAAAAATGTACTCAAGATAATGATTCCTGCTGTGTTTGTACTCGCAATTGCAGCATTTGTGGTTTCATTGGTCAATAAGAGTTCATTCCTTGTATCAGTTAACAATGCATATCTGATGTATGCTTTCTGCCTGCCTGTTTCATTCTTTATTTCATTCTCATATCCCGCATTCAGGAGTTCAATGAGAGCATATAACTCAGGCGCAGCCATATTAAACGAAACAACACCTGAAAAGTATTCAAATGCCGCAGTTGTTACATTCAAAGATACAGATGCTTTTCCGGCAGACAAGATCAAACTCAAGAGTATAAAGATATACAACAACGCAAAATTTGAGAACGTTATTTACTACGCTTCAAGCTTGTTCTCAAAACTCGGCGGACCTATGTCAAAAGTATTTTTCTCAGCAACACTTGATTCAAAGATTTCCGATGAAGTAGACATCAGAGAGATTTCTTCAAAGGGCGTTGACGCAACAGTTGACGGAAGACATGTTGTTGTAGGTCAGCCTGAATACATGGATAATCAGTGCTTTGAAATTTATCCTGAAATTACAGATAACGGATACAGCGACAATACAAACAAGAGAATCTTATATTTAGCTTGTGATGAAGTTGTAGTGGCAAAGTTCTATATCCAGTACAACACAAACAAAGACTTTGTTTACATGGTCAGAAGATTGTATCAGGATGGCATTTGCGTAGCAATCAAAACAGCTGATCCTTGTATAGATGATGGTGTTCTTGTCAAGAATCACCTCAACCCAAATGATTACGCAATCAGAATCATAAAGGGCTCAAACGATGGAACAGAAGAAGATGTAGTTTCTACAGCAAGAACTGGAATAGTCACTACAGGCTCAGTCAAGGGATTGATTAAAGCATTGATTTTGTGTGATAAGATCACAAACATTACTAGAACGAACCTTATCTTAAAGATTGTTTCATCAGCAATCGGTGCTATTGTAATGGGAATTCTCATATTTGCAGGCGTTTCTTCAAACATGTGGTCCCTGTATCCCGCTCTTTATGAATTGTTCTGGTCAATTCCATTAATTCTGGTTTCAGTTATTTATTTATAGAATAATACGTGAAATATTAAGCCTGAAAGAGTAAAAAGGGGCGAGCTGATATGAAAAAATCACTGATAGCTGTTGTTCTGCTGTTGGGCATTTTGTTTATGGCAGGCTGTGGCGCAAATGTGGAAAAAGACGCGGTTGCAGACACTTCATCGGGGCAACAGGAACAATCGCAGTACTTCGGTGAACTGGACAAAGGCA
>JAEEKG010000030.1 GCA_016282315.1 Clostridiales bacterium
ACGAGAAGGCATTAGGACCGACTTAACTCTACATCCTCAGCTCGTTGTAACTTTCGAAAGCACACACGACACCAATTTCGTATATAACGTTTCTTCTGTAATTATCAAATTCCTACAGTTTGTACATCGAAAAAAAACGTACAATATCAATAGCTTTGAACTGTTTCACAAAACTGAAAAAGGAATATCACACATAGGCTATATGTTTAGTTCGTTGTATGATAAAAACTATCGAGCGAAATCGAAAGCAGAAGCATCCTTTTTAATGTATAAAGAAAAACTGAGCAACATCCTCAATATTATTGCAGCAGAAGAAGCTTTTCCTTTAAGCCATCTTGGTAAATCAATCGAACACTCATTTGAGTACACGCCTGAACGACTTGGTGCAATTAGCGCAGCATTTGAATATGAATATAAAAAAAGCAAGATATATCCTCAAACAAATGAAATCGCATATTCAAAAGCTAAAGAAAGCATTCTTGGCTTTATTGACAAATTGCCAAATGATAGTCCAGAAACAAGGATTTTTCAAGAACAGGCAAAGAATAGCATTGCTAAATTAGGAACACAGTTAGGATTAAAAGCAAAGATTCTTAACGCATATCAGTTAAACGCCTCCGCTCTCTCCAGTTCTTTGGAATTTCTCATGGGAAGGCTAAAAAGTATTGATAAAGTAGCTTCATCGTTTCCAAGCCTCCGCGGAAAAGTTTTACACAATGAAATGGGATATGTTTTCAATGACGAAGAGAGAGATTGTATTAGATTTGTTGAAATCTTGCAATTTGTTATGGTCCTCAAAAGATCTAAATACAGCGACAAAGAAATTGAAATCATTCTCGGAGCGCTTTATTATTGCAATAATGCCTTTATGGATCAACTTTATTGATACGAATTTGATACGAAAATTCAAGGATAATAAAAAAACCATATATAAAAATGTGCCTTCTGGGACAAAATGCATATAAAAAATGGTGTTTTACATGCCATTTTCACTCGAATTAAGCGAGTGGGAATAATCAATAGCAGCAAAATTTCTATTTTTTAGTGAACTACTAATTACTGAAGACATGAGTAGTTCACTAAAAATTTATTTTTTTATTTTGTTGCACGTTTGTGGCACTAGAGTTTATATAATTGAGGCAAACAATAACAATGGGTTAATTATGCCCAATGCGCTTATTGGATTCATTGAAAAATAAAAATGCAGGAGAACGCATATGAAATTTTTTAAATCGTTTCTTTCCATATTACTAGCAGCTATTATTTTATTAACACCAGTATATGCTGCTCCAAGGAGAACCAAATACGTAAGTGATGTCATGATTGCGTATGGTAATACCAAAGATGAAGCAATCATCTGGCTGAGAAGCGCTGGATTTACGGAATATGTAGATGCTGATCTGAACAAGAATTCCCAATCCATGTATGATGATTCGCGTGTTGTAATCTTAGGATATAAAACTACATACAATGCAGACGAAGCAATTACCGACTTAGCTCTCATGAATATGGAAGGTGGCTACAGCTATACTTCATACACACAACTGTTAGAAAAGAAAAAACTGGAAATTGCAGAATTTGCCACAGATTTTTCCAATGCGCTCCAAGAATACAGAGTAAATTATGCCGCAGGTAACAAAAGGGCAATTGCAGCTTATCATCTACTAAATGAATTCATCGACGATGATACAGGCAAGCAGATTGGGGACCTTCTCCTGAATCCGCTGGTGGAAGAACTTGATCCTGCTGAATATAAAGCGCTTACTGACGAGCAGCGTAAAAACCACGCAGATTTCACTACAATCATGCTTCAAGGAAATTCATTAGCTGTCTTTTCAATTGAAAAAATCGTGTCTATGGCAGCTGATACGAGTTCTGACACTTGGCTTGACAGATTGTCAAAACTGGGACCTGAAGGCCTGCTGGAAAAATACGAAGCAGAAGGTTTTTCAACTAGAGAAGCCCTGCAGGAAATTAGACTTGATTACAGTGACACAGCGGATATATTGCTTGCACAGTGGGACGAATTGCAGGAAATGTTCACCATGTACAAGAATATAAACCTTTCGACAAACGATTCAGAAGAAGTCATTGAAAACTACTTTGAAAAACATGTCGAACTTGATATAAAAGAATGGGCATTCATTGCCGGCTTTTATGAAAGTCTCGACAATATTCCTTACGGCGAAGACGAAACAATGCTAGATTTGTTTACTATGCCGAAAGAGGAACTGGAAGAAGACGAGTATTATCAGTTGTGCTCAATCGCATCTGTATTATCTCCAGGACAAAAATCAACTCTTTCCTTCGTTTCGCTTGCGCAGTTACTCAATATAGGTGTTGGCGGAAATGATGCAGAGGCATGGATTCAAGCGGATCAGCGCGCAATGGAGATTGCCCATGATGTGTCCGAAGATTATGGTGAGGGTACAGGTTCTGCAGACCCCATCAGCGTATATGCCGGCATCGACAGATCGTTATTTGAAGGCGATATAGCTCTTACAAACGATGCACTGCGCAAAGAATCAAAAGAAAATTCCGGTTTTTACAACGGAAAAGTTCTTGGCGTTAACGTAAGAAAACTGAGAAACATTATTCTTGCAATCAGTGTAGGATGCGCAGTTGCAGTGTTGGCAATCCACAAAGTAATAATTCCTGCTATTTGGAAATTTGTACCATTAAAATATGTACGACCATATCCTTACTTCAGCATTGACAGAAGATTTTTGATAGCAGACAAATTCCGTGATGCTTCCAGAATATTATCGATTGCCGGAGTTATTTTGTGCGCTGCAGGTCTTATCATGACAGTCTACGATCTAATCAGATACTACGACACTGAATATGTACCGATTCCTGACAAAATAGTCGATGAAAAAATAGTTGAGGAATCAAACAAATCCATTTATGTATATTACAAAGTTGCTCCATGCAACCGTCAGAATTATTATGATAACGATCCATCTGTCAGCCTGAAAGATCAGGAAAAGATTATGGCTAAACTTGAAAATGACAACGACATTCATGCCGATCTCGGAAAGGTATGGTTATCTCTTTATTACACAAAAGATAAAGAAGCGGGAAAGCCTATAACAGCAGATTTTGTTGTAAGCAAAAACAATAATGTTTTGGGTTATAAAGCTCTCCACCTGTTTGGACAGGCAGATGCTGTAAATCTCAGTGACCCCAAATGGTGTTTTACAGATGAATTTCTGAGAAGCATCTTCTCTACCAAAGCGGATCCGATTTATGTATTTTACGGAGTTGATACAGGTTCGTCTCTCGCTTCATCATCGTTCTCAACCGGTCTTATTGCACTGTGTATTGGCGGAGGACTTATTGTCGGAGCAGCCGGTGGTGTGTTAGTTACATTAGGAGTATTAAAGAACAAAAAAAAGAAAACTATAACTGAGAATTAACCTCAATGCCTTCGTTTATTAAAACGGAGGCATTTCCTTTCAACCATCCGGATAGTCAACTAGACATACGAGTTATTGAATTAACTCTTTTCACTTCGTAAAATATGCTTGTAAAGATTTTGAGCTATAGGAGGAAACACTATATGGAACTTGGAAAGAAAATCAGACAATTACGATTCAAAGCCGGTCTGACTCAGGAGCAATTGGCAGAAAAGTTGGGCATAGGTGCACAAGCTGTTTCAAAATGGGAAAATGCCATTGCAATGCCGGATATTTCAACACTTCCCCTTTTGGCAGAAGTATTTGGAATCAGTATTGATGATCTTTTCGATTTGACAATTGAACAAAGACTTAATCGTATCGAGAATAGTCTGGACATTGAAAACGAGCTTGATCAAGACATATTCAGGGATTATGAAGACTATTTGAAACCACTGCTTTCAGACAAAACCCATCAAAAAAGAGCCACAGAGTTAATTGCATATTTGTATTGGCATAGGATGAATTCATACGCAAACAAAGTCAGCCACTATGCACGCGACGCAGTTAGACGTTCACCATCCGAAAAGGGCTGCCAATGGATGTTACAAAAAGCTGAAGGTCATGCAGTTTGGGATTGGAACATGAACAATCACAACAAAGGAATAGAATTCTACCGGGATTTGGTTGAAAAAAATCCTGATATAGAGTTATCCTATCTGTATCTTCTGGACAATCTTCTTGCTGATCATCGTGCATCTGAAGCTGAAATAGTATTGGAAAAATACTCTGCTCTGCCAAATGTTAATCCAATTCATGTTGAGGTTTACCGAGCACATATTGCTTTAGCGCGGTTTGATGAAAAACAGGCAGATGCAATTATTGAAAAATTGGGGAACAAACATCCCAAGGATTCAGTATATCTGTTTGAAGCAGCTCAGTATTATGCAGGCAAATGCGATTATGACAAAGCAATTTCGCTATATGAACGTTCTTTTGAGCTAGAAAAAAGACGCCCCAGATTTCAAGATGAATTAATGGCAATTGCAGATATATATGAAATCAAATGTGATTACAAAAAAGCTGCAGAAACATATGATAGAATAATTGATCTTCTGGAAAACGAATGGGGATTAACAGAAGAAACAGAATTGCAAGCGGCAAAAAGAATAAAATTCCAACTACTAGAAAAATGTAAATGAAAATATAATTAATACGCCCACCTTTTCAAACGAAAAGGTGGGCTCTTTCTATCTATTTGTTATGGCAACAACTACAATTACAATGACCGCAATTGCCTGAACATTTTGTTTTTCCACTTTTTTTGTCTTTTATCATTTTAAAAATGATCAAAGCAACTACAGCAACCAAAGCCAATGTCAAAAGTATTGTTCCAATGTTTTCAGTAATCCAAGCCATTTGTCACCATCCCATTCATTTTATTTTTGTAAGTTTTTCTGATTCTTTATACTTTTTGAAGAAAAGCATATAAACTATCAATCCAAGTGCAAGTATAGCGAATATAAGTCCTACAACGTTAACGTTTCCTATGAATATATTTCCGAATTGATTAATCATCAAGGCTACAAGATAAGCAAATCCGCACTGATAACCAATTGCAAATAATGTCCATTTTGCACTGTTCATTTCACGCTTGATTGCACCTATTGCTGCAAAGCATGGAGCGCAGAGCAGGTTGAATACCAAGAATGAGTATCCGGAAACACCCGTGAACGCAGCAGATAGTGCTTGCCATGTGGTCAATTCTCCGCCGCCGTACAGAATACCCATTGTTCCGACAATGTTTTCTTTGGCAACAAGGCCTGTGATCGAAGCAACTGTTGCTTGCCATGTACCCCAACCGAGAGGAGCAAAAATCCAAGAGATAACGCCGCCGATTTTTGCCAAAATAGACATATCAAGTTCATCTTCAGTAAGCATTCTGAATCCATCGCTAGCAAAACCAAAGTAACTTGTGAACCAAACAACTATTGTTGATAACAGAATAATTGTTCCTGCCTTTTTGATAAATGACCATCCGCGTTCCCACATTGATCTTAATACGTTACCTGGTGTTGGCCAGTGATATGCAGGCAATTCCATGACAAATGGTGCAGGATTGCCGGCAAACATCTTTGTCTTTTTGAGCATTACACCAGATATAACTATAGCTAACATTCCAACAAAGTAAGCTGAAGTTGAAATCCAAGGAGATCCTCCGAAGATTGCTCCGGCTATCATGGCGATAAACGGCATCTTGGCTCCACACGGAATAAATGTGGTAGTCATAATGGTCATTCGTCTGTCACGTTCATTTTCAATGGTCCTGCTTGCCATAATTCCAGGCACTCCGCATCCAACACCGATAAGCATTGGGATAAATGATTTGCCTGAAAGACCAAACTTTCTGAACACTCTATCCAATACGAATGCTATACGAGCCATATAACCGCAGGCCTCAAGGAAAGCAAGAAGCAAGAACAATACGAGCATCTGAGGAACAAATCCTAATACTGCGCCGACACCGGCAACTATACCATTTAGTATCAATCCTTTCAGCCAATCGGCTGCATTTATTGCATCAAGTCCTCTTTCAACAAGAACAGGGATACCGGGAATCCAGACTCCGTATTCAGCAGGATCAGGTTCATCCCCTATTCTTTCCAATGTCTTTACTGCGTTTTCATAATCTTTTAAACTAACTGTTTTTTCAATTGATTCGAGTGTTTCTTCATCTTCTACAACATATGTAAAATCGCCGGTAGGTTCTTTTCCATATGCTTCTACATATGCATCATAACCATCAACGATTTCGGCTGCAGCACTGTATTCTTCAGCAATTTTTGCATATCCGTTATCTATGCCAAACAGATGAAAACCATCTCCGAAAACACAATCATTTGTAAAATCTGTAGCTGGAGTACCAACTCCGACCATTGCTATCCAATATACCAAAAACATAATGACAGCAAAAATAGGAAGTCCAAGCCAGCGGTTTGTTACAACTTTATCTATCTTATCTGATTTTGATAAGCTTCCTGCATTTTTCTTTTTATAACAGGATTTTATTACTTCGCCAATATAAATATATCTTTCGTTTGTGATAATGCTTTCTGCATCATCATCAAGCTCTTCTTCTGCCTTTTTAATATCTTCTTCAATGTGTGCAAGTGTTTCTTGAGAAACTTTCAATTGTTCGAGAACTTTGTCATCACGTTCAAAGATTTTTATTGAATACCATCTCTGCTGCTCTTCAGGCATATTGTGAACAACTGCTTCTTCAATGTGAGCAAGTGCATGTTCAACAGGTCCTGAAAACGTATGCATTGGGATAGTCTTACCGCTGTTGGCTGCTTTTATTGCCTCTTCAGCTGCTTCCATTACGCCGTCGCCTTTTAAAGCAGAAATGACAACAACTTTACATCCAAGTCTTTTTGACAATTCCTGTGTGTTGATTTGATCCCCGTTCTTTTTGACAATATCCATCATATTTATCGCCAAAACAACAGGAATTCCAAGTTCAACAAGTTGCGTGGTCAAATAAAGGTTTCTTTCAAGGTTAGTTCCGTCAATTATGTTAAGAATAACATCAGGACGTTCGCCTATTAAATAATTTCTAGCTACAACTTCTTCCAATGTATATGGAGATAATGAATAAATACCAGGTAAATCCGTAACTATAACATCATCATGTTTTTTCAGTTTACCTTCTTTTTTCTCCACGGTTACACCAGGCCAGTTTCCTACAAATTGATTTGAACCGGTCAGTGCATTAAACAACGTCGTTTTACCACTATTGGGGTTTCCCGCAAGTGCAATTCTCAAACTCATTTTTCTTTCCTCACTATTTCTATACAAAGTATTCTGCCCTACAAAATAGTTTGTAAATTATTCAACCTCTATCATTTCAGCGTCTGCTTTTCTTATGGATAATTCGTAATTTCTGACATTTACTTCAATTGGATCACCAAGTGGAGCAACTTTTCTGACATAGATTTGAGTATGCCTTGTTATTCCCATATCCATAATGCGACGTTTGATAGCGCCTTCTCCATGGAGTTTGACAACGACTGCAGACTCTCCGACTTTGACATCTCTGAGCGTTTTCATTATTTTCTCCTTTTTAAACCATGATTCTTCTTGCCATTTCACTGCTGACTGCAACACGGCTATCTTTGACTTTAATTATCAGATTTCCGCCTATAGTAGTGATAATGCTCACTTCTCCACCTATATTAAAGCCAAGATCTTCCAAATGTTTTTTAATCTCCGGACTTCCGCCAATTTTCTTTATTATCTGTGGCTGTCCTACATCAGCTATGTTAAGAGGTATCATTTTGTTCTCCCTTTTTAGGTTCTCTTACCTAATATTTTTCAGTTAGCCTCTGCTAACCAACCCTATTATAGTTAGCGACCGCTAACTTGTCAAGTGGATTTTTAACTTTATTGAAAAAATATATCCATTGTGGTATGATTAGTGCATCAAAACGGAGGTGAAGATTATGGCGATACAAGAATCAGGCGAGATGTATCTCGAGACTATATATATCCTTTCTCAAAAATCCGATTCGGTACGTGCAATAGACGTGTGTGAATACATGGGATATTCAAAGCCATCT
>JAEEKG010000031.1 GCA_016282315.1 Clostridiales bacterium
GAATGCGGGACACGAATTCCCAATCATTAAATCGCCGGGCGGTAAATTTGAGATGTTTAAAGACAAACACGGCTTTGTCATAGGCGGAATGGAAGACATATTATACAAACAATACGAAGTTAAACTTGAAAAAGGTTCCATGCTGTTTATATACACAGACGGTGTTGCTGAAGCAGCAAATTCAAATCAGGAATTGTTCGGAACAGACAGACTCATTGAAGTTCTGAACGGCAGCGATAGTGAAACTCCGGAGCAAGTTCTTAATGCAGTTACTGACGGCCTGAATGAATTTGTAAAGGATGCGCCGCAGTTTGACGATATAACAATGCTCTGTTTGAAATATAACGGCGAAAAATAATATATTGCCGCCTCATTCAAATAATCGATGAGGCGGTATTTTACTAGTGGGGGGAGTTATGAATACCATTCCTATTACAAAAGAAACCTGTAACGCTTCGGTTCCGAAAGAACTGGAAGTACAGAACATCAGATTTATAAACATAAAAGAGAGTCCGTTCAGAATTCACGGACTGATTTGGGATGATGAAAA
The DNA here is from genome assembly GCA_016282315.1 of Clostridiales bacterium. GTDB lineage: Bacteria > Bacillota > Clostridia > Oscillospirales > CAG-272 > CAG-841. The sequence goes on from JAEEKG010000031.1 coordinate 551, forward strand.
TGGTTTCATCAGAATGCCACAGAATATTGCTGCCACAGACAAATTGGAGAATCTCAATCAGATGGGCACGGGCGGAAGGGTTACATTCAGAACAAATTCCAGGTACATAGCAATAAAAGTTCTGTATAACAAAAGCTGCTGGTTTGCTGAAGGGATGTCATCAGTGGGAGCATGCGGTTTTGATCTGTATGAGAAGACAGAAAAGGGTAAATACATCTTCCTGAAGTCGTTTTTGCCTATCAACCGCAATACCGAAGGATATTGTACTACAGTTGATTTGTTCAAATCCAAAGAGAGAAATCTCGTTATTAATTTCCCTGTATTTGCCGGTGTTATGGATATGTACATAGGCATAGACGAAAAGGGAACATTGCAGGAAGGCGCTCGCTATACTCATGAAACACCTGTTGTGTTTTATGGGTCATCCATTACACACGGGGCATTTGCCAGCAGACCCGGTATTACATATCCGTCAATGCTATCAATGAAATACGATTTCGAATATACAAATCTTGGATATTCAGGCGCATGCCGTGGACAGAAAGAAATCGTAGAATACATTTCAACTCTTGACATGAGTGTTTTTGTTCTGGATTACGACCACAATGCACCATCAGTGGAACATCTTGAAAAAACCCATTATTATGTGTATGAAACCATAAGAAATGCTCATCCGGATATACCGATTATAATGGCATCAAGACCCACCTATGACAGGGGAGAGTTCAATGAAAAAAAGCGCAGGAACATTATTTGTGCTTCGTATGAAAAAGCTCTCAGAAATGGTGATAATAAAGTGTATTTTGTGGACGGAAGAAAGAAATTCAAGAACTTTTACAGAAATGGCTATGTTGTCGATGGCACCCATCCGAACGATGTCGGATTTGATATAATGGCAAGGGCATTTTCCGAGTGCTTTGACGACATTTACAAACAATGACCAATACAAAAGTGTGCATATGCGAGGTCTAATATGAGATACGAAAAGATAATTGAATCGGCCGGTGAATATGATGTAGTCGTATGTGGAGGAGGATTTGCAGGATTTGGTGCTGCATGTGCTGCTGCTCGCGAAGGAGCAAATGTCATTCTCATCGAACGCGACGGATGTCTTGGTGGAACCGGTACAAAAGCGATGGTTAATCATATGCTTGGAGCTCGCAGATTTGAAGGAAACAGCATTTTTACATGTGTGGGAGGGCTGTTTTCGGAACTTGAAAACCGTCTTCTGGAAATAAACGGAGCCGTAGATGTTCATAGCGTCAACAGGGATCTTCCCGCTCAGGGCTGGTATCCTCTTCTCGGAGCAGGTCTCGTTTTTGACAATGAAAAAATGAAGCTTGTTCTTGAAGAAATGGCTTTGAAATACGGTGTTAAGCTTCTGTATATGACAGAAGTGGTTGATGCCTTGTGTAACGATAGACGAATTACAGATGTTGTGATTCACAACAAAAGCGGACTTGCCTCAGTATCCGGAAAATATTTTGTCGATGCCACAGGTGATGGTGACATATGCAGGATGTCAGGATGCTCTTTGATTAAAGGTGAAGAAGGAGGAGGAATGGCCGCAGCATCTCTTGAGATGCATGTTGACGGAGTAGATGCAGAAAAACTGACTGAATACATGAGCAAAACTCACGATGTTCGTTTCAGAAATCTGATACGTCCGCTAAAAGAAAAAGGAGTCTGGAATTTCCCGTATGAGATTTTCATTTCGGTTCAGATGACTCGTCCCGATGTTTTTATGATAAACACGATAAGGCAGGTAGGCATAGACGGAACTGATGCAGATTCCTTAACAAAAGGTATAATCGATGGGAGAAAAGAAAGCTTTGATCTGCTTGAGATTATGAGGAAGCATTTTCCGGGATTTGCAAATGCGGAGATTCGCCAGATTGCTCCTACAATAGGTATTCGCGAAACATATCGCTTGTCCGGAGAGTACGTGCTGACGACAGACGATCTCATAACCGGGAAAGATTTTGAAGACGGGATTGCATTGTCAGCATATCATTGGGACATGCCGGATCCTAAACGTCCAAGTGTTCAACCATTAAATGGTGTTGAAACTGCATCTCCTTATACACAGGTGCCTTACAGGTGTTTGCTGCCAAAAGAAGTTGACAATCTTATTGTCACAGGTCGTTGCATAAGTGCTGAACGTGAAGTATTGGGACCTGTACGTGTTATGGCTCCATGTCTGGCGATAGGAGAAGCTGCCGGTACATCAGCAGCATTGGTATTTCGAGATGGAATTGCATTCAAAAATGCAGATGTGGAAATAATACGCCGAAAGATAAAAGCTCATGGCGGAATAGTTGACAGAATTGATGTAAAAGAAGAAAAGTGATTGGTTCAAACGCTCAAGTCACGGGAGTTCTCGTCAATCATAAAAAACTATGCAAATAAATTCTATTGAAAAAGTGGCTGTTGCAACCTTATTCAGGAAGCAACAACCACTTTTTTTGCGAATGGTTATATATCTATTTATTGGTTTCGTTCTCATTTCTCATTGTCTGGATCAAATCAGATAAATAACCTTCCCTGACACCAGCACTACTTATGACAATCTTTTCTGCTCCTATGTATTTAATGATGCACTGCATCGCAGAAGCGCCTGCAATTATTGAGTCTTTTCTGTCAGGACAAGATTTTAAAATCAATTTATCGTGATTTTTCCCTGTGCTTAATGCTTTAGCAGCCCCAAGGTATTTTGCGCTTAATATGACTCTTGAATCAGTTGTTTTATCTTTGTCGTCATCAAGAAACAGAGCAGTCCTAGCTATGGCTCTACCAGTGCCTCCGATTATGTATATTGTATTTGCACTCTTTTTGAACTTGAAATTGTGATTAAGAACTGCATTTACATACTTGTTAAGTTTATCCAGTTCTTCCTTTGTTGGATAAAGTGGCACTTTAAAATACTTTTTTGAAAGGGCAAGTGAACCAATTGGAAGAGAAACAGAAGGACCATTCTTATTTCCAGTAAAGAGTGATAATTCTGTGCTTCCTCCGCCCATGTCTAATACGCAACTAGATGATACTTGAGAAGTCTCAAATCTTTCTCGTATTGCTGTTCTGTCAAGATTTGCTTCTCTTATTCCGGAAATGATTTCTATTTTGATTCCCAATTCGTTATATATTCTATCCAGAATCTCTTTTGAATTAGCAAGCCCTCTCAGGCTTGCGGTTGCAAAAGAAACAAACATGTCAACGGGAATGGAGTTTGAAATCGCCAAGAATTCTCTCAAAACAGTTAATAGTTTTCCATCGCCGTCTTTTGTAAGACAATTATTCTTTCTGTATCCTGCTAATCCCAGAATGCTTCTTGAGTTGTGAACGATAGTGAACTCGCCGGTTTGAATATTTACGTCATATATGTTCATTCTGACACTGTTTGCACCAATATCAGCGACAGCTATTTTTTTATACTCAAATTCTTCGTTAAAATTAAACATCTAATTCAAATCCGATGAATCTTGTGCCTTGTATGGTAATAAATCCTATGTCGCCCGGTTGAATGTATTGATAGCAATCTTCAGATATTTGATATTCTGCTTTGTCTTTTGTTTCATATTCAAATGTGGCATAGTACATAGGGATTTCTTTTTTTCGCGATAAGGCAAACTCATCCATTCTCTTGCTGTAAACTACTGCTTTTGCCCTGATTTTCGGCATCTTGGTATTCTTTTTTATGGCTTTGGTTGCTGTTATCATAGTTACGATGATTATGGCGAGTCCAATAGCAAAAAAGACCGAGAATATTGTAATTAAAACAGTATAGGTATCCATGCAAAAGAGCCCTTTCTTCAAATTCAAGGAAATTATACAGTAACGTTGCTTTTCTTGCAATAACTCTTTAATTAATAGTTGACGCACAGCTGAAAATGCTGTGCGTCATGATACTATCTGTTATATTTTTTGTTGAATTTCTTAATTCGTTCGGCTAGTTTTTTGTTTGTGTATCCAGAGTATCTTGCACCCCAGTTTCCGACGGAAGTGCCGGGTGAGTTAATCTTTCCCTCGACTCCGCAGCCAAGCCAGTCCGCAATCGGAATAACTGCATAGTCTGCTTTTGAAGAATAAACTGCTTTAATAAGAGAATTAACCGGTTGTTTTCTGTTCAACGGGATAAATTGACCGATTATATTTCTGTTTTCTTCTGATTGGACGTCCCAGAATGCTTTTGAAGTATCATTGTCATGTGTTGATGTGTAATAAAGTGTGTTGCTTGATATTACCTGCGGCAGGTGCATGTTGTCATCTTCGCCTGAAAATGCAAATTGAATAACTCTCATACATGGAAATCCTGTTTGTTTCATCAGCATGAGCACTTTTTCACTCATGATTCCAAGATCTTCAGCAACAAACTTTGTGTGCGGGAGACTCTTGTGAGCATTTTCAAATAGCTCTATGCCCGGACCATCTATCCATTTACCTATTTTTGCATCAACAGCATCATTTCTAACCGAATAATAGTTTGCGTAACCTATGAAATGATCGAGTCTGAGAATGTCAAACATTTTTGAGACGAATTTCATTCTTCTGATAACAAATTCAAATCCGTTATTTCTCATTGACTCCCAGTCATAAAGCGGATTGCCCCATTTCTGACCTGTTTCAGAGAAGTAGTCCGGAGGAACTGCAGCACAATACTCCTGTTGACCTTCTGAATTGAGTTGGAAAGCACTTCTGTTTGCCCATGCATCTGATGAGTCAGGAGCTACATAAATCGGAAGGTCTCCCATTATCACTATTTTTTTAGAATGAATATATTTCTTTAATGCATTCCACTGTTCAAAGAACAGGTATTGGCAATACAGATGATAATTGATATCGTTACCCAATTCTTTTTTTGCATTTTTTAATGCCGTTTCTTCTCTCAAGCGCAAATCTAAAGGAAAATTGTACCAAGGGGTTCCGTTATATTTGTCTTTCAATGCCATAAATACGGCATAATCATATATGTCCGGGTTATTTTTCCCGAAAGATTTCACTTTCTTTTCGATTTTTGAAAAAGAGTAGTTGAACGCTTTTCTCAGCATTTCTTTTCTGCTGAAATATATGTGTCCGTAATCTATTCTTTCGTCGTGCCTGATTTCAGGAAGATCAGCTTTTTTAAGATAGTGGTCTCTAACCAAAAAATCCGGATCTATAAAATAAGTGTTTCCGGCAAATGATGAAAGGCATTGATATGGAGAGTCACCATAACCTGTTGGACCCAATGGGAGCATCTGCCATATTTTTACATTTGCAGATATCAAAAAATCAGCAAACTTGTATGCTTCTTTGCCAAGTGTACCTATTCCATATCTTGATTTCAGAGAGAAAATAGGCATTAATATTCCGCTTTGTTTCATTTTCTAACCTCGAGTAAGTTTTTCTCTTGTAATTATACAATAACTCAAGAGTATTTTCTACAATATGTGTTCTGTTTGACAAATTCTTGTTCATGTAATAGAATACATCTCACAACAATTTCAGGAGTGTAAATATGGGAGTAACCGTATTGGAATTAATTCTTATATCCATAGGCGTTGCAGCAGACGCATTTGCGGTTGCTGTGTGCAAGGGTCTGTCTTCGGAAAAACCCAGCAAGGGACTTGTTTTCACAACAGGAGGATTTTTTGGGTTCTTTCAGGCAATGATGCCAGCAATTGGATTTTTGCTCGGATCAACTTTTGCAGGAATAATAGAAGCATACGATCACTGGGTAGCATTTGGTCTGTTGCTATTGGTCGGTGCCAATATGATAAGAGAAGCACTCTCGAAAAAAGAAGAGAAGTATACAAGCACATATAAGTTCGGTGAGATGACAATTCTGGCAATTGCAACTTCAATAGATGCTCTTGCTGTGGGAATTTCATTTGCGTGTCTTGAGTTTACCGTTTTGGGACTTGTAATTTCCGTTTTGGTTATAGGTGTAGTTACTTTTGCATTGTCATGTGTTGGAGTAGGCATCGGATCTTTAATTGGAAAGAAAGGCGGCAAAGTTGCCTCAATCATAGGAGGAGCGATACTGATTCTTATAGGCACAAAAATATTGCTGGAACATCTCAATATAATACATTTCTAGAAAAAAGAACCTGTAAACCGCAGATAATACGGAGTACAGGTTCAATTTTTTATCATGGACACTACAGAGTGATAAAAGTCTAAAGATACGAAATTCCTTTCGAGATGACTTAACAAATATTTTTCACATACTGAACAAAAATCTTTTATTGTTTCATCTTTTAGATTAAACGACATTATTCTTTCAGGTTTTGAATAAATCACAAATCTTATGGCTTCAAAAACGGACTTTGATATGGGGACAAGCACGTTATGTTTTCCGTAAATACCGGACATTTCATCTACTTTTTCTGTCTCGTATTCAAGTTGGCTGTTCTTGAAACAATCTTCGCAGTAGTAACAACCATCATCTATGTCAAACCACACGTTGTCAAAGCCGCTTTTTCCGCAAACCTTGCACCCGACCATATCAGGCATAAAGCCCAATATACTGGCGCACCTGAGTTCAAATACTGATTTGATTTGCCAAATTGGTTTTGTTGAGTCTGAAATACAAAATAGGGAGTTCAATACCAATTGAAGTAATTCTTGCTCAGGTTGTCCTTCGACTGCAACATCGCAGGCTACTTCAGAAATATATGAAGCCAATGCTGAACCATCAAGAGTTTTCCCGATTCCGAAAAAACTCTCGATAGGAGCACTTTCCCCTATATATGTCTTCCCGCGAGTTTCTCTGAATGTCAGTTCAGAATAGGTGTACAGCCTCGATGATGCAAAATTCTTGCTTTTCAAGTTTCTCGCACCATTAGAATATGCAGAAACAACACCTAAATCCTGAGTAAGTATAGTAAGCATTTTGTCGCTTTCTCCGACATTAACAGCTCGCAATACTATGCCTTTTGTCGACATCATTTCCTCCGGTTATTCTTTATCTTCTTTGTATCCCATGTTGGCAACTGCTATCTCATTTGCTCTCCAGTTTTCCTTAACTTTTACCCACAAATCTAGATAAACTTTTACGCCAAACAGTTTTTCCATATCTTCTCTTGCCATAGTGCCGATTTTCTTCAGGGTTTCACCATTCTTGCCAATTATAATAGGCTTGTGGCTTGCCCTTTCACAAAAGATTTCTGCTCTTATGGAAATGAGATCTTCTTTTTCCTCAAATGATTCTATAGATACTGCAACTCCGTGAGGAACTTCTTCACTTGTTAACACCAGAATCTTTTCTCTGATCATTTCAGACGCCAGATTTCTCTCGCTTGAGTCGGTGACAAAATCTTCAGGGAAAGGCCATTCTTCTTCAATAGCATATTTGTCTATTTCTTCGAATACAATTTCAGTTCCTTTTCCGGTCTTAGCTGACAGAGGAATAACAGAAGCAAAGTCAAATTTTTGTGAAAACTGAAGAATAGTTTCTCCAACTGTTTTTCCGTCATTTATATCTGTTTTGTTAACAATCAGAATTACAGGCACTTCCATCTCAGAGAATCTTTTTATTATGGATTCTTCAACAGGACCTATCCTGTCGCCTGCGGATACAACATAAATAATCACATCAAGGTTTTCTGCCAAAGCAGAGTTGGCAGATCTCATCATATATGAACCGAGTTTATCTTTTGGTTTGTGAAGGCCTGGGGTGTCAAGAAAAATGTACTGGATATCGCCTTTGGTCAGGATTCCACGTATGTTGTTTCTCGTGGTCTGAGGCTTGTTTGAAACAATTGAAATCTTTACACCCAAAAGAGTGTTCATCAAAGTGGATTTTCCCGTATTAGCTCTTCCTGTGATTGCTGCAATTAGTGTTTTTCTCATTTTTGTCCCTTTCTCGGCAGGCCCATTCCTGCAAGTATTTCTTCTTGCTTGTTATTCATGTAATCATCTTCTTCTTTTGATCTTTCATGGTCATACCCAAGAAGGTGAAGAGTAGAGTGAACAGATAAAAAAGCAATTTCTCTATCAACTGAATGACCATATTCCTTGGCCTGTTCATAAGCTTTTTCCGCTGAAATAACTATGTCACCTATAATGATTCTACCTGTGACAAAATCCTTGTCTCCCACTGAATCATCATCAGAAATAACAGGAAAAGATAAAACATCTGTAGGTCTGTCTACGTCTCTGTATTCTTTGTTTAATTCATGGATTCTTTCATTGTCCGTTATAACAACAGAAACTTCGGCAGGACCTTCAAATTCTTCTGATTTCAGTGTTCTTGAAATGGCTGAACGAATCAGCTTTTTTGTTTCTGGGGTAATGACTATTTTATTCTGTTCGTTGGTTATTGCAATACTGTTTCTTCTCATTGACTTGACCTGTTCATTCTGTATGTTTCTCTGGATTTTTTATTTTCTTTTTCGTACTTGTCATAGGCAAGTATTATTTTTTGAACCAGTTTATGTCTTACTACATCTCTTTCGGTGAATTCGTGAATTGCTATGCCTTCAATGTTCTTTAAGACTTTTACTGCTTCAGCAAGGCCGGATTTTTTGCCGAAAGGAAGATCCGTTTGTGTTAAGTCTCCTGTGATGATTGCTTTGGAATTAAAACCGAGTCTTGTTAAAAACATCTTCATTTGTTCAGGGGTAGTGTTCTGGGCTTCATCCAGGATAATGAAAGAATCATCAAGAGTTCTTCCTCTCATGTATGCTAGAGGCGCAATTTCTATGACTCCTCGCTCTATGTGTTTTTGATAAGTTTCAGCGCCGAACATTTCAAACATTGCATCATACAATGGTCTGAGATAAGGATTGATTTTGCTTTGCAAATCACCCGGAAGATAGCCTAGCTTTTCGCCTGCTTCAACAGCAGGTCGAGTTAGAATTATCCTTGAAACCTGCTTGTTTCTCAGGGCTGTAGAAGCAGCTGCTACAGCTAAAAATGTTTTGCCTGTGCCGGCCGGGCCCACACCTAAGACTACAGTGTTGTTGTTTATTGCATCAATATACTTTTTCTGACCCAGAGTCTTTGCTTTAATAGGTCTTCCTTTTGTTGTAACACAGATGCAATCGTTGCCGAATCTTTCAAGAGTTTCTCCGTTTTTAACCGTGCTGATGACATAGTCTATGCTTTGTTCGGTCAAATCGGTACCCCTGTCAACGACGTCGTATAAATACTCCATTACTGCATACGCCATTGACAGGTTTTCACCATTGTCACTTGAAATGATTACACAGTCTCCTGTGCCTGTCTCATCAGGTCTGTTCGAAATAAGAACGCCGAATGCTTTTTCAACCTTTGCTACATTTGTATCAAAATTTCCAAACAAACTGGCTGTTTGTTCAGCATTTTTTGTTTTAATGACTTTTTCTGACATCAAACACCTCGTTAAACAATTTGTCAGATATATTTTAAACAAAAATGACCATCGTATCAATAGTAATCCCTAGTTAATTAACTATTATCCAAAGCATAATTCAAAAGAGTAACACAATTTGAGTAGAAATTACTATAGAAAAAGTTGCGCGCATGTAATATAATTGAGAATGAAAATCGGAGGGGATAGACATGGGAACAAAACGTAAAGAGAAAGAAATGCGAATTTGTGCTTTGTGTGAACACTCAACTGAAGTTCCTGTCAGCGACAGGGATAATCTTTTTGTCTGCAAAATGAAGGGTCTTGTAGAGGCTCAGCATGTTTGCAGACATTTTTCATCTGACCCTTTGAAACGCACACCCAAAAGAAGAGAGGGAATGGCTGATTACGAGCCTGTTAAGATAGATTGATGGACGAAGATAGATTCATTAAGGCGGTCAAAACGCTTGAATTTGACAAGATAAGAGAAGAATTGGCTTCTCTTTGCCCTACAAGCGCATCAAAAGAAATGGCTGAAAGTCTCATGCCTTCAAATATAAGGCTAGTGGTTGAACAAACACTTAAAGAGACTACTGACGCCAAGGCGATGCAAAGAATAAAAGGAATGCCTTCTTTTTCGGGAATTATCAATGTCAAAGACAGCATGGAAAAAGCTGAAAAGGGAGCCACTTTGACTACAGAGGAGCTTTTGGGAATAGGAAGAGCACTTCAAGCAGCCAAGAGCGTTAAAGAATATGGCAATACTTCCCATGGAGAAGAAAACTCCCTGACTCAATACTTTGATGGCATACAGCCTGTAGATTCACTTGAAAGCCACATAAGAAAATGTATCATTTCAGTAGATATGATTTCTGATGAGGCAAGTGAAAAACTGTATGATATCAGACGTCATATAAGACACGAAAATGAAAGAGTCAAAAACCTTCTGAAAAAGTATATTAGCAGCCCTCAATACGCTCCATTTTTGATGGAACACATTGTAACAATGAGGGATGGCAGATATGTAATACCAGTTAAAAGCGAAAACAAAAACGATGTAAAAGGTATTGTTCATGACACTTCATCTTCAGGTTCAACACTATTTATTGAACCCATAGGAGTGGTAGAAGCTAACAACACATTAAGGATTCTTGAAAAGCAGGAACAGGAAGAGATTGAAAGAATACTGTCTATGCTGACATCGGAGTGCTTGGCTGTATCTGATAAATTGACTGTTAATTATGACTGCTTGACAATTCTGGCATTCATATTTGCAAAGAGTCAGCTTTCTTATAGAATGGATGGTTGTGCTCCAGTTATCAGCGACAAGTGTGAACTGGAAATAGTAAGAGGAAAACACCCGCTATTGAATAAAGAGACGGCTGTCCCTATAACAGTCGATTTGGGAAAGAAATTCGACACGTTGGTTATAACAGGACCGAATACCGGTGGTAAAACAGTTTCGATCAAGACAATCGGTTTGTACCAGATGATGGTACAAGCAGGATTGCACGTTCCTGTTGATGAGAATTCAAAAGCATGTGTTTTTGATGATATTTTGGCAGATATAGGTGATGAGCAGAGCATTGAACAGTCTTTGTCAACTTTCTCTTCTCACATGGTCAATGTAGTTGATATAATCGACAGAGCAGACAAAGGCACACTGGTACTGCTTGATGAGCTGGGTGCGGGAACTGACCCGGTAGAAGGAGCAGCACTTGCTGTTTCAATCATTGAAAAGATAAGGGAAAAGGGAGCGCTATGTGCTGCTACAACGCACTATGCTGAGCTTAAATCCTATGCAATATCGACAGACGGAGTTACAAACGCATCTTGTGAGTTTGATGTCTCAACTTTAAGGCCTACTTACAGGTTGATAATAGGAACACCGGGAAAATCCAATGCATTTGCAATATCAAGCAAACTAGGACTGCCCAAAGATGTAATAGACAACGCAGAACGCCTTGTTTCTGGAAATGACAAAAGATTTGAAAATGTCATCGAAAAGCTTGAAATTGCTCGAATTGAAATGGAAAAGGCAAGGTCAGAAGCATATGATTTGCTGAGCCAGGCCAAGAAGACAAAAGAAGAGAGCGATGCAAAGTTATCAAAACAACTCGAGCAAGCTGAAAAGGAACTTGAGCGGGCAAGAGTACAAGCCGTTGGAATGGTTGAAGGCGCAAAGGCTTCAAGTGAATTTATCTTTTCTCAGATTGAAAAGGTTAAGAATTCAAAAGAAGATGAAAAGAAAGAGCGCGTAAAACAAGCCAGAGAATCATTGCGTCAGTATTTGTCCAAGGCATCGGATAAGTACAATCCTGTTGTTGAAACAGAAAAGGATGAAGAATATGTTCTCCCGAGAAAGCTTGTTGTCGGTGACAAAATAATAGTAGTGAATTTGGGTCAGCACGGCGAAGTAGTTTCAGAGTCGGATGAACAGGGCAATATAGCCGTAAGAGTTGGAAGAGCAATTATGCGAACCAATTTGAAGAACCTTATGCTTGATGAATCCGATTACGTCCCTGAAAAAAAGAAGAATTACAGAAAAACCGGAGATTTAGATCTCGGACCCGCTGCAACATTCTCACCGGAACTCAATTTGAGGGGAATGTACGGAGAAGATGCAAAATTATCCATAGACAAATATTTGGATGATGCTCAAAGATCAGGAGTAAAAACAGTAACACTTGTTCACGGAAAAGGAACGGGCGCTTTGAGAAAAGCGGTTACTGAGTTTTTGAGAACAGATAAACGAGTGTCATCATTCAGACTCGGCAATTCCGGAGAAGGGGATACCGGAGTCACAATAGTAAAATTGAAATAGAATCTGGAGGACTTATGAAAGAACTAAAAATGCTTGCCATTGACCTCGGTGCATCAAGCGGAAGAGGTATCGTAGGCAAATTTGACGGAAACAAAATTACTCTTGAGGAAAATCACAGATTTTCAAATGATCCAGTAACCGTAGCAGGCAAATTTACTTGGGATATGTTGAGAATTTGGTTTGAAATCAAAAACTCTATCAGAAATTGTTCTTTGTCAGATGATAAGGACATAGCATCAATAGGAATCGACACCTGGGGTGTTGACTTTGGTCTTTTGGACAAAAGAGGGCACTTGCTCTATACACCTGTCCACTACAGAGACACAAGAACAGTAGGTGTTCCGGAAAAATCATACAAACTTGTTCCTAAGGATGAGCTGTACTCCAAAACAGGTATACAGATTTTGGAATTGAACACATTGTTCCAGTTGTTAGCCATGAAGGAAGAAGCGCCTGAAGTTCTCGAAGCAGCTCAGGACATGTTGTTTGTGCCGGATCTGTTGAACTATTTCTTAACAGGCACAAAACAAACTGAGTATACGATTGCATCAACCGGACAACTTCTTGATGCATACAAGAGAACCTGGGACTTTGATCTGATTAAGAAATATGGTCTTCCTGAGAAGATATTCAATAAGATCGTGATGCCCGGAACAGTATGCGGAAAACTGCTTCCTGAAATTAGAGAAGAAGTAAATGGCATTGATCCTACCGTAATCTCTATAGCAGCTCACGATACAGGTTCAGCAGTTGTAGCAGTTCCTTCTCCTAAGGAAAAGTTCATATTCATTAGTTCCGGAACATGGTCAATCATGGGAACAGAAACAGATAAACCGATAATTAACGAAAAGACAAAAGAATATAACTTCACAAACGAAGGCGGATACGGCGGAACAATCAGATTCTCAAAGAACATTACCGGTTTGTGGCTTGAACAGGAATCAAGAAGACAATGGGCAAGAGAAGGCACAAAATACAGCTTCGATGACCTCTCACAAATGGCATTGAATTCTAAGCCTTTGCAGTTCTTAATTAACCCGGATGATCCTTCATTTGCAACACCCGGCAATCTCCCTCAAAGAATTGTTGAATTTTGCCAAAGGACAGGTCAGGGCACACCTTCTAATGTTGGCGAAATTGTACGTTGTATTTTTGACAGTTTGGCATTAAGATATAGATGGGTTGTTGACAGAACAGATGAACTCTGCGGAGAAAAAATTCCTGTAATTAACATTGTTGGCGGTGGAACAAAAGAAAAGATGCTTTCACAGTTTGCTTCAAACGCTTGTTCCAGACCCGTATACACTGGACCTGTAGAAGCAACAGCGCTAGGCAACATAGCAGCACAGGCAATTGCATTGGGTGAAATTAAAGACATCGCTCAGGCAAGAGAAGTTATAGCCAACTCAACAGACATGGAACAGTTTGACCCTGTAGACACAGCAATGTGGGACGAGGGATACGAAAGATTTCAAAAAATACTTTGATACAGATTTTCATGGAGGCACAAATGAACGAAGAGTACAAAATCGCTAAAGAAAAATATGCTTCAATAGGAGTAGATACAGAAGCTGCCATTGAGAGAGTGTCTAAGATTCCTGTTTCAATTCATTGCTGGCAAGGCGATGATGTAAGAGGATTTGAGACACCTGACGGTGACTTGACAGGCGGTATCCAGACAACTGGTAATTTCCCCGGCAGAGCAAGAAATATCGATCAACTTCGACAAGATATTGATATGGTATTCTCACTTGTTCCAGGTGTAAACAGACTGAATTTGCATGCCATTTACCTGGATAACGGTGGCAAAAAAGTAGAAAGAAATGAAATAGAACCAAAACATTTTGCTTCATGGGTGGATTGGGCTAAGTACAACAAAGTTGCACTCGACTTTAACCCTACATGTTTCTCATCACCAATGCTCAAGGGCGGACTTTCACTGTCACATCCTGACAAGGCAGTTCGCGATTACTGGATTGAGCACTGCATTGCATCAAGAAAAATAGCTGAATATTTCGGTAAAGAATTAGGTACTCCTGCAGTTACAAACCTTTGGGTACCTGACGGATTCAAAGACAATCCGATTAACAGATATGAAGCAAGACAGCGCCTCATTAATTCTATGGATGAAATCTATTCTGTTAAGATTGACAAGAAATACAATCTCGATTCAGCAGAAGGCAAATTGTTCGGAATTGGCGCAGAAAGCTGCACAGTAGGTCAGCATGAAGTATATCTAGCATATGCGCTTACAAGAGGAATAATGGTAACTCTTGACTCAGGCCACTATCATCCGACCGAAGTTATTTCAGACAAGATCAGTTCAGTTTTGTCATTTGTACCTGAAATACTGCTTCACGTTTCACGTCCGGTACGTTGGGACAGTGACCACGTAATTGTTCTCGATGACGAACTTAAGGCAATAGCAGCTGAAATAATCAGAAATAACTTTGAGAACAGAGTACACATAGGACTCGATTATTTTGACGCAAGTATAAACAGAATAGCAGCTTGGACAGTAGGCGCAAGAAATATGAAGAAAGCGCTTCTCTTGGCTGCACTTGAACCGACAAAGAAACTCACAAAACTTGAAAGAGAATTTGACTTTACTTCACGTCTTGAATTGACAGAAGAATACAAGACATATCCATTCGGAGCAGTATGGGACGAATTCTGTGCAAGAAACAAAGTGCCGGTTGGCGAAAAGTGGATTGCAAAAGTTAAAAAGTATACAAAGGATGTTTTGTCTGAAAGATAATCTGACATAATCCTAGATTATACATTCAAGTTTTTCAGACTCGGAGAACTTGAAATACAGTTCTCCGATTTTATTTTCAGGGAGGAATGTGCAAGGAAAAGAAATCTTGCACCGCACAATAAATGAATTTTTCAATGTTACACCCTGCCGATCAAATAGTAATGATAATGAATCGTCTGTATTATTACGGAATGACGACAACGACAGGAGGAAATCTATCCATAAAAGACTCTGAAGGAGTAGTGTGGATAAGTCCTAGCGGAATAGACAAAGGAAGTCTACGCAGAGACGATATTATGCAGATTATGCCCGATGGGAAAATAGTAGGTATTCACAAACCATCTTCAGAATATCCGTTCCATTTGGCTATTTACAAAAAAAGACCTGATCTGAAGGCCGTTTTACATGCTCACCCACCGGCTTTGGTTGCCTTCTCTATTGCAAGAGAAGAGCCAGACACATCAATAATTCCTGACGCTGACAGATTGTGCGGAAAAGTCACAACTGCACCATATGCCCTGCCTGGAAGCACAAAACTTGGTGAAAACATAGCAGCTGAATTTGAAAAGGGAGTCAACACGGTAATGCTCGAAAATCATGGTGTTGTAGTTGGTTCAACTGACCTCTTCTCAGCATTCAAGCAATTTGAAACACTGGACTATTGTGCTAGAGTTCAGATTAACGCAAGCATCTTGGGTGGTAGAATCCATGGTTTAACAAAAGTGAACCTGGACAGTTTCAAAACAAAAACTCAACCAAAGATGCAGACTTTCAAGAAGGATCATTATTCAAGCGAAGAGCTTCAAATCAGAAGAGATATGGTGGACTTGATCCACAGAGCATATGGCAATCAATTGTTTACAAGTTCAGAAGGAACGTTCTCTTGTAAATTATCTGATGGATCATTTGTAATCACCCCATATGACAAAGACAGGAATTATCTTGAAGAAGAGGATTTGGTTCAGATAAAAGACGGAAAATGCGAAGAAGGTAAAACACCATCCAGATCCGTTTTAATGCACCAGAAAATCTATGATAGAGATGACAAAATCAAGTCTATAATAATCGCACATCCGCCTCATGTCATGGCGTTTGCGGTAACAGACAATGAAATTGACGGAAGACTGATTCCGGAAAGCTACATAGCTTTGAAAACAGTCAAAAAGTATTCATTCGGATCTACGTATATAGAACCGGACATGTTGGCAAATGAAATTTCTTTGAAAACACCTGTAGCAATTGTTGAAAACGATTGTATCATTGCAGTAGGCACAAACCTTCTAAATGCATTTGACAGGCTTGAAGTGCTCGAATACAGCGCAAAATCACTTTGCGAAGTCGCAGGATTAAAAAAGAAATTAGTCAGAATATCTGACAGTGAAATAAAAGAAATTGAAGTTGCTTTTAACCTTTAATGTCAGCCATCCAGTCATATAGTGCTGGAAAACATAAATAATTTTAAATGGAGGCTCAAATGGAAAACGAGTATTTTGGAGATCTTGCCTTGATAGGCATGAAAGGAACAGAAAAATTTGTAAACAGAGTTGATGAATACCTTCGTCAATGGAGAAAAACTGATGACTCTTTTATCATCGGAATTGATTGTCCAAGATTTGGAACCGGAGAAGGAAAAGGTATAATCAGTCAAACGGTAAGAGGCAAGGATCTCTTTATATATGTAGACTGCTTCAATTACGGGGTTCAGTACAAGATGTTCGGTCAAATGAACAGAATGAGCCCTGATGATCATTTCCAGGATTTGAAGAGAATAATCAGTGCATGCGAGAGAAAAACCAGAAGAATCTCTGTGGTTATGCCTATGCTCTATGAAGGAAGACAACATCGCCGTGCAGGAAGAGAATCACTTGACTGCGCAAGCGCTCTTCAGGAACTGGAAAACATGGGTGTAACAGATATAATTACTTTTGATGCTCATGATTCAAGAGTCCAGAATGCAACTCCTGCAAATGGATTTGAAAATGTCAGAACAACTTATCAGATGTTAAAGTCTCTTGTGAGAGAATATCCGGATATCACTTTTGATCCAGATAAAATCATGTTTGTTTCCCCTGATGAAGGCGGAATGAACAGAACAATTTACTATGCTTCTGTCTTGGGAGTTGAAGTAGGTACTTTCTACAAGAGAAGAAATTATTCCGTAATCATAGATGGTCGAAATCCGATTGAAGCTCATGAGTTTCTTGGTCATTCAGTTGAAGGAAGAGATATCATTGTCGTTGATGATATGATTTCCTCAGGAGATTCAATGCTGGATGTAATGAAAAAACTCAGAGAGCGCGGTGCAAAGAGAATATTCATGTTCTGCTCATTCGGTTTATTTACAGGCGGAATTGAAAAGTTCGACAAAGCATATGAAGATGGTTTGTTTGACAGAATATTTACTACAAACTTGAACTACAGACCTGAAGAGATTCTCTCAAGACCTTGGTATACTGAAGTCAGCTTGTGCAAATATGTCGCATATTTGGTTGATTCAGTAAACAGAAACCATACTATAGGCGACTTGCTCGATCCTGTTACAAGAATTCATGCATTGATGGATAGAGTAAAGAAAAAACAAGAGGGTGACGAAGAATGAGAAAGTATTTACTTCCTCCGACCGGAAGTTTTTTCAAAGCTAATCTCCATTGTCACTCTGTTTTATCTGATGGAAAATATACTCCCGAACACTTGAAGGAGATATATAAGGCCAGAGGGTATTCCGTTTTATCCATAACCGATCACAACAGACTTATTAAGCATGATGATTTAAATGATGAAAATTTTCTGTCAATTACAGGATATGAGGCTGATTTGAGTGCATATAAGGAAAGATATGACGGTGATGGCAATCACACACCTTTGGTACATGTAAATTTCTTTTCAAAATACAACAGTGATGCAATGCCTTGTTATGATCCTAAAAGATGGCTTGCAATGCCTGATCAGAATCATGTTGGAGATAACTACGAACGCAGTTACTACAGAATGAATGAATTCATTAAACAAACCACAAAAGAAGGTTTTTTGTGCACATTCAATCATCCAACTTGGTCTTGTTCAGATCTTCATGAATATGACGGAATGACAGGATTTTTTGCAATGGAAGTTTGCAATTACGGTTGTTACACAGAAGGATATCAGGAACTGGACGAACATGTTCTCGACGATATGCTGAGACGTGGAAACAAAGTCTTTGTGACTGCAACAGATGATAACCATAACAATTTTCCAGAAGATCATCCAAGATGTGACTCATTTGGCGGGTTTGACATGATCAAAGCCGAAAAGCTGGAGTATTCAGCAATTATTGATGCACTGGAAAAAGGAAACTTCTATGCATCTATGGGACCTGAAATCAAGGATTTGTATATAGAAGACAATTATCTGTACGTCAAGACTTCTCCTGTTGAAAAAATAATTATGAAGAATTTTGGTCGAGGAGTAAGAGTGGCATCAGGCGACAAAATCGGAGACCTTATTACAGAAGCTCGTTTCAAGATTAACGGGTTGACGGAAAGATATATAAGAGTTGTTCTATACGACGGAAAAGGCAAATATGCTTGGTCTCAGCCATATTGGGATCCTCTTGAAATGGAGAATGGCAAATATGGTCCTGAAACATACAGAAGAATTTTCAATGTAGACGAAATAAAGTAAAAGGGGCAAACATGAAAAAGAATATAGCAGTTGTACGCGGGGATTATTCAAGCCCTGAAGTAATCGAGCAGACAATAAGAGTCTTGGATGCAATAGCAGAAAAATATGGTCATGAATTCAATTACATTGAAGCATGTATAGGCGGTGCCGCAGTAGATAAGTTCGGCGAGCCACTTCCTCAGACGGAATTTGACAAATGCATAGTGTCAGATGCCATCTTGTTTGGTTCAATTGGCGGTCCGAAATGGAGCGAATTGCCAGAAGATAAAAGACCCGAAACCGGCATCAGAAAAATGTTTAACGGCATGAGATTGTTTGCCAATATCACACCTACCAGACTTTGGCGTCAAATCTCAATGATGAGCCCGTTAAAAGAAACTCTTGTTGGAAAAGGATTGGATTTTACAATCATAAGAGATCTTACTGGCGGAATATATTTTGGAAAGCATGAGACTATTCATCTTGAGTCTAATCTTGAATATGCATATGACATAATGCAATATGACAGCCAGGAAATTGAAAGATTGTGCAAAAAAGCATTTGAAATATCAAACAGACGTAAAAAGAAACTATGTCTTGTAGGAAAACCAATAGATCTTGATACAAGTAAATTGTGGCAAAGTTCTCTCTACAAAGTCGGACAAGAGTTTCCTGAAGTAATCACTAAAGAAATGACTGTCGATGATTGTGTTTCGGAAATGTGCAAGAATCCAGGTCAGTTTGATGTAATTGTTTCCGAAAACATGTTGGGTGAGATACTTGACAGTGAAGCAGGTGCAATAACAGGCTCACTAGGCATGTTGCCTAGATGTTGCGTAAATGAAAACTATTTCGGAATTTACGGAATATCTTTGGGAAGTTCACCTGAACAAGCAGGAAAGAATACAGTTAACCCGTTAGCAGGAGTTTTGTCAGCAGGATTAATGCTTAGATATGCTCTGGGAATGACAAAAGAAGCAGATGATGTCGATCATGCTGTTGACAGAGTTTTGGACAGAGGTTACAGAACAACAGATATTATGAGCGACGGCTTCATGCTTGTTGGTACTCGTGGTATGGGTGATGCTCTTGTTGCAGAAATAACAGGTGAATCAGAAGCTAAGACATTCGAAGCATTGAAAGAAGTTGAAAAGATGATGAGCGAAAAGCCAGCTAAAAAGGAACCTGAAACTGAAGCAAAGTCTGAAGAAAAAAACAACGCAGAGACACCGGCTGAAGAAAATAAGGAAGAGAATAGCGGTGCTCAGTGATTTGGGTGTAGAAAAATATTGACATATTATGTAAAACTGAGATATAATCAGTACATAATTAATTGGCAGTGACCATGATCCCAGTAGATATTGTCGATTTTCAAAGAGATTTGCCGGTTGGTGCAAGGCAAAATAATTGGTAATATTCGAATTACAATCATGATAGCCTGAATTCCGGGTGCGACCGTTACATCGCTATAAAGGTCATAATTGAAATATTATGATGAAGCAGAGTGGTACAGCGATAATCTCGCCTCTGCGCCTTAGGCGCGGGGGCGAGTATATTTTTTAACAAAAAACAAAGGAGTCTATAATATGAAAAAAGTTTTATCTATTGTAATTGTAGTCGCTATGATTGCTACACTTGCATTGGCAGTTTCATCATGCGGCTCAACAGCTAAATACAAAGTTGGTATTATCCAGCTTGCTACACATGATGCGCTTGATGCAGCAACAGAAGGATTCAAAAAAGCTGTGATTGATGAACTCGGTCAGGCAAACGTAGAATTTATTTATCAGAACGCTGCTGGCGATTCAGCACAATGCGCAACTATCGTAAACAGTTTTGTTTCAAACAAAGTTGACCTCATTATGGCAAATGCTACAGCAGCTCTTCAGGCAGCAGCAAATGCTACAACAACAATTCCTGTTTTGGGAACATCTATTACAGACTATGCTTCAGCACTCGGTCTCAAAGATTTTAACGGAACAGTTGGAACAAACGTTTCAGGCACATCAGATCTTGCTCCTTTGAAAGAGCAGGCTGCTATGGTTGTAGAACTTTGCCCGGATGCTGATACAGTTGGTATCCTCTATTGTTCTGCAGAATCAAACTCAAAATATCAGGCAGATATCGTTGCAGTTGAACTCAAAGCAAAAGGTGTACAGAATGTTAAAATTTATACATTTGCAGATTCAAACGAAATTGCAACAGTTGTAACAAATGCTTGCCAGGAATGCGATGCTTTGTACATTCCAACTGACAACACTTGTGCAGAATGTGTTGAAACAATTTTCCCAATAACTGACGAGAAGAAAATACCTGTTGTTTGCGGCGAAGAGTCAATTTGTAAAGGATGTGGCGTAGCTACACTTTCAATCAGCTACTATAACATTGGTTATAAGACAGGTGTTATGGCTGCTAAGATTCTCAAAGGAACATCAAAAGTTTCTGAGATGCCAATAGAATATGACGCGTCTCCCGTCAAGAAGTATATTGAATCAAGAACAAAAGCTTATGGAATTATAGTTCCAGAAACATATACAGCAATTGTAGAAAAATAAGAATTTGAATTACTAATCCGGATGGGCCCGGCTTTCTTGCAGGGCCCTCCAAAGTTTTAGAGGAATCAATATGCCATTTATTAATGCGTTACCCGGAGCCATAGCTCAAGGCCTTGTATGGGCAATTATGGCAATCGGTGTTTACATTACTTTTAGAATATTGGATATTGCTGATCTGACAGTTGATGGATCGTTTGCAACCGGTGGTGCTGTTCTTGGCATTTACGTTGTAAACTCAGATGGTAGTGCCGGATCAATAGCGGTAGGCATGCTCTTAGCGTTGCTTGCCGGTTTAGTTGCGGGTCTTGTTACCGGACTCATTCATACAAAACTGGGAATACCACCAATTTTGGCCGGGATATTGACGCAGTTGATATTGTGGTCTGTCAATTTGACAATTATGGGTGGAAGAGCAAATGTAAGTGTAAACGGAAATCTGTATCCTGTATTTATCAGAATCCTGAATTCCGGTGATTCTATATGGAAACTGGTTATAGTTGTTGGTCTTATAATTGCTTTATTGTATCTTTTCTTCGGAACAGAACTCGGAAGTTCAATACGCGCTACCGGAAACAATTTGAAAATGAGCCGTGCGCAAGGTATCAATGTAAATCTCAACAAGGTTATAGGGCTTATGCTCTCAAATGGTCTTGTTGCAGTTTCTGGCGCTCTTTTAACTCAATATCAGGGATTTGCGGATATCAATATGGGACGAGGTGCAATAGTAATAGGATTGGCTGCAGTCGTTATAGGTGAAGCTATCTTCTCAAAGATTGTAAAAAATTTCGCTTTGAGATTAATGGCTGTTTCTATAGGTGCTGTTATTTATTACATCGTATATCAATTTGTAATCAGTCTTGGAATTAACACAAACCTGATGAAGATGCTTTCAGCTGTTGTTGTTGCAATATTCCTTGGTGTTCCATATTTGAAAAAGACACATCTTGATCCAATTTTAAAAGCTAGAAAAGAAAAGAAAGATGCTTCGGGAGGTGAAGACAATGCTTGAATTGCAAAATGTAACTAAAGTATTCAATCCCGGAACAGTCAATGAAAAAGTTGCTGTTAACAACCTTTCTTTGAAAATGGAAGATGGAGATTTTGTTACTGTAATCGGTAGCAATGGTGCAGGAAAAAGTACCATGTTGAATTTGGTTGCAGGCCTCTGGAAACCAGATAGTGGTAAAATATTAATAGATGACATAGATGTTACAAAAATGCCTGAACATAAAAGGGCAAAGTACATAGGTCGTGTTTTCCAGGATCCTCATGATGGAACTGCAAGCGATATGAATATCGAAGAGAATCTTGCAATTGCAGCCAGGAGAGGAAAAAAACACACTTTAAAGTGGGGAATAAACAAAACAGAAAGAGAATTATACAGAGAATTGCTTTCGGGATTAGGCCTTGGACTTGAAGATCGAATGACAAGCAAAGTGGGTTTATTGTCCGGAGGACAAAGACAAGCCATTACATTATTGATGGCAAGTCTTGAATCGCCCAAAATTCTGCTTTTGGATGAGCACACAGCTGCTCTTGACCCTAAAACTGCAAAAGTAGTCCTTGAGTTAACTGATAAGATAGTCAGTCAAAATCACTTGACAACTATGATGGTAACTCACAACATGAAGGATGCAATTGCACATGGAAACAGACTTATAATGATGAATAATGGTAGTGTTCTACTTGATATCAAAGGTGAGGAAAAGAAGAACCTGACAATAGAGGATTTGCTTGAAAAATTCAATCAGACATCAGGTCAGGTATTTGCAAGCGATAAAGCTTTGTTGTAAAATGTAATTTCCTCCAAGAAAAGTAGGCACTTAAAAACAAAGTGACACAAACTCGGAGGGAAACAGTATGTATAACTATTATCGATTTATTTTGAGTACATATTTGCTCTCATCAGAGATGTGATGTAATTTTTCCTAAACAGGGGTAAATTGGATTAATTGTCGCGGGATCTGATGAATAGGTCTCGCGATATTTTTATTTTTACGGAGAATGAAATGATTTCACAAAAGCATCTTGAATACGGAATTCACAGTTCAGTAATCAGAGAAGTATTTGAATATGGTGTACAGAGAAAAGCAGAAATAGGAAAAGACAATGTTTTTGATTTCAGCCTGGGTAATCCCAGTATACCTGCACCAAAAAAAGTTAATGAAACAATTAAAAAATTACTGAATGATAGTGATCCGACAGAACTTCACGGATATTCTTTGGGACCGGGCGATGAAGGAGTAAGAAAAGCAATTGCCTCATACCTGAACGAAAAATATTCAGTTAATGAAAGTTACAAGAGGATTTATATGACCTGCGGAGCAGCAGCTTCTCTCAGTATATCTTTAAATGCGCTGTTGAATGAAGATGATGAAGTTATTGTTCTCACGCCGTATTTTCCAGAGTACAGAGTCTTTGTCGAGCATACAGGTGCTAAAGTGGTTGAAGTACAATGCGATGAAAACACCATGCAGCCCGATGTTTCAAGAATTGAATCTGCTATCAATGAAAAAACTAAAGCGATAATTATCAACAGTCCGAATAACCCGACAGGTGCTATTTATTCAAGTATGGTGTTGGCAGAAATCGCCGGTGTTGTTTCAGATAAAGAAATACAATATTCTCATCCGATATATGTTTTGTCCGACGAACCATACAGAGAATTGGCATACGAAGTTAGCGTTCCATATATTGCTAAATATTTCAAAAATGCAATCATTTGCTATTCATTTAGCAAGGCTCTTTCAATTCCAGGAGAAAGAATAGGATATATATGTGTTTGCGAACGTTGCGAAGATGGTGACATTGTTTTCAAAGCGATTTGCGGAGCGGGTAGAGCTATGGGTTATGTATGTGCCCCTGTATTGTTCCAGAAAATGTTACCGGAACTTCTCGGAATCACTTCAAACATAGAAGATTATGATAAAAACAGAAGAGAAATTAAGAGAATACTGGATGAATGTGGTTTTAAATATATAGATCCTCAAGGTGCATTTTATATTTTCATCAAATCACCCTCGGGAAGTGCGCTGGATTTTTGCGAAGAAGCTAAAAAATGTGAAATACTGCTTGTCAGAGGCAATGAATTCGGTGCACCATCTTATGCGAGAGCAGCGTATTGTGTCTCTTACAAGATGATAAAAGATTCAGAAAATGCTTGGAAAAAGCTTGCTGAGCAATACGGAATGAAAGGCAAAGACAATGATTAAAGAAGAAAAATTGACTGAAGCAAGAAAACAAATCAATCAGATTGATGATGAGATGGCAAAACTCTTTGAAAAGAGAATGGAAGTTACAAAGAATATTGCTGACTATAAAAAAGAACATGGTCTTCCTATAAAAGACAAAAGACGTGAAAATGAAGTGGTTGAAAGACTGTTGTCTAACATTGCTGATGAAACAATCAGGCAGTATTATGTGCGCTTTATACGCAACACAATAGACATTTCATGTGATTATCAATATGCTTTGTCTGAAGGATCAAAAGTGGCTTATTGCGGCGAAAAAGGTGCTTTTGCATACTTTGCTTTAAAACATATTTTCCCATACAGCAAAGAATGCAGATACGACAATTTTCAAGATGCTTATGAAGCTGTTTTAAATGGTGAATGCGATTATGCAGTGCTTCCAATGGAAAACAGTGCTTCAGGCGAAGTAGGACAAGTAACAGACATGCTTTTTTCAGGACCTCTTTTTGTCACTGCGATGTATGATATGCCTATCAATCAGTCATTGATCGGAATTAACGGATCAATGCTTAAAGATATAAAGAAAGTATACAGTCATCCACAGGCATTGTCTCAATGTGCAAAGTATTTGCAAAGACATAACATAGAAGTAATTGAAACTTCCAGCACATCAGCTGCTGTTAAATATGTGTCTGAATTGAATGACAAAACAGTTGCAGCCATAGGATGCGGTCAAGCGGCTGACATGTATGGCTTAAACGTAATTGATCCTATAATCAATGAACAAAGGGCAAATACAACAAGATTCGGTGTCTTTTCAAGGGCTTTGTCTGACACAGCCGGCAAGAACCCGGGAGACAATTTTATCCTAACCTTCACTGTTAAAAATGAAGCAGGTGCACTTGCTGAAGCAGTAGGCATCATATCTTCATATGAATTCAACATGAGAACATTGAGAAGCAGACCGATGAAAGATTTGCTTTGGAACTATTATTTCTTCGTTGAAGCTGAAGGCGACATAATGAGTGAATCAGGAAAAGCAATGATGAGAGCGCTCTCTTGTTGTTGTGACAAACTGAAAGTGGCAGGTATTTATCAATACAAGTAAGGTGATTGCATGGAAATAAGAGTGAATTTGGCAGAAAACAGTTACAGTATTACCATTCAGAATGGTGCATTGAAAAACTGCGGAGATTTATTGTCAAAATACAATAGAGTATTAATAGTAACAGATTCAAAAGTGCCGAAAGAGTATTCTGAAGCACTATCTGGTTGCGCAGGAAAAAAAGCTGTCGTTTATGTAATGCCATCAGGAGAAGAGAACAAAAACTTTGACACTCTTACTAAGATATGCAGTTTTATGTTGAAAAACAATTTTACAAGAAAAGATTGCGTATGCGCAGTTGGAGGAGGAGTTGTAGGTGATACAGCTGCGTTTGCAGCCTCCATTTACATGAGAGGAATAGACTTCTATAACTTTCCAACAACACTTTTATCCATGGTGGATTCTTCTTCGGGAGGAAAAACAGGAATTGATCTGGATGACGTAAAAAATGCTGTAGGTACATTTTATCAGCCAAAAAGTGTTGTTATAGATCCTACTGTACTAAAAACATTGGATAAAAGACAAATTAATTGCGGACTATCTGAAGCATTGAAGATGGCAGCTACTTTTGATGAACAACTTTTTGATTTCATTTCTAATTCTAATTTTAGTGATGAAGATATGACATATATCATTCAGAGAAGTGTTGAACTCAAAAAGAGCATAGTAGAACAGGATGAAAAAGAGAAGAATGTACGCAAATCTTTGAATTTCGGTCATACAATAGGCCATGGAATTGAAGAGTCAGCTAATGAATCATTGCTTCATGGAGAATGTGTTGCAATTGGTATGGTTGCAATGAGCGACAAAAAAGCAAAACAAAAGATAACAAAAGCTTTGAATAGAATAGGATTACCAACTAGTGCTTCTTTTGATGAAAGAAGTGTGATTGAGACAATCATGCATGACAAAAAGTCAACAGGTGACGGGAAAGTAAGCGTTGTATTGGTTGAAGAGATAGGTCAATACAAATTTGTAGATATGACAAAAGAAGAATTGCTGAACAGATTGTCAGCAGTAAAAAGATAAGGAGGGCGGCAATGAAGAATACAATCGGCAACAGTGTTTCGGTTACGCTTTTTGGAGAGAGTCACGGAAAAAGCATTGGGGCAGTAATAGACGGTATGGCTCCCGGCATAAAAGTCAGTGATGAAATGATAGAAAAAGCACTTCTAAAAAGACGCCCGAAGGGAAACATTTCGACATCAAGAAAAGAAAAAGACAAATTTGAAATTGTAAGCGGTGTGTTCAATGGCTATACAACAGGAACCCCTATTTGCATTGTCATTCCAAACGAGGATGTTGATGATTCCGTGTATGAGAAAATGAATGGTAAAGTCAGACCTTCTCACGCTGATTATACTGCTCATCTTAAATATAATGGTTTTGAAGATTACAGGGGCGGCGGACATTTCTCCGGAAGACTCACAGCTGCCATAGTAGCAGCAGGAGCAATTGCCAAAGCAGCTCTTGATGAAGTTAATATAAAAATCGGAACACATTTGAAAAAATGTGCCGGTGTCAGTGACAGACAATTAGGCGATTATACTAAAGATATAGAATTGCTTGATAGCAAAGATTTTCCTGTTTTGTGCGAAAAAGCAGAAGCAGAGATGAAAAGTGCAGTTGAGAAAGCCAAACAAGAACAGGATTCTGTAGGTGGTGTTGTTGAGACAGTTATTCTCAATGTTCCGTGTGGCGTTGGAGAGCCATTCTTTGATTCTGTTGAAAGTCAATTGGCTCACGCAATGTTTTCAATACCAGCAGTCAAAGGCGTCGAATTCGGAGCCGGTTTTGGCATTTCGGATATGCTCGGAAGCAGTGCAAATGATGAATTTGAAGTAGCTGGCGGAAAAGTGGTTACCAAAACAAACAATAATGGTGGAATAAACGGAGGCATATCAAACGGAATGCCTATTCTGTTCAGTGTAGCAATTAAACCAACACCATCCATCGGAAAAACACAGAATACAATTGATATAAAAACATGTGAAAATACAGAAATAACCATAAACGGCAGACATGATCCATGCATTGCGCACAGAGCATGCCCTGTTGTTGAAGCATTAGCAGCAATCACTTTATGTGATTTGCTATCACAAAAATATGGAACAGATTTTCCCAGAACTATTAAAAGCGGAGACAAAAAATGAAATATGGATTAATAGGGGAAAAGCTAGGTCATAGTTTTTCAAAAGAAATTCACGAGATGCTCGGAAACAAAGAGTATGAGATTGTAGAAGTACCTAGTGACGAACTTGATGATTTTATCCTCAAAAAAGATTATGTAGGTATAAACGTTACAATTCCATACAAAGAAAGAGTTATGCCTCATCTCGATTACATCAGCCCTGAAGCCAAACAAATCGGATCAGTTAATACAATTGTAAATAGAGATGGCAAATTGTATGGGTACAATACAGATTTCTTTGGCTTAAAAGACCTCATATTGTCTCAGAACATGAGTCTTACAGGAAGAAAAGTCCTCATACTTGGAACCGGCGGAACAAGTAAGACAGCTGAATGCGTGGCAAAAAGCCTTGGAGCATCTAAAGTTATCAAGGTCAGCAGAACCGGAAAAGAAGGTTCACTAACATATGACCAAAAAGATGCATACAAAGATTCTGATTACATTATAAACACTACTCCTGTAGGTATGTATCCGAAAACGGATGATTTGCCAATAGATCCGGGAATGTTTATGAAACTCAGAGGAGTAATAGATGTAGTATATAACCCTCTTAAGACTAAAATGGTAATCTGGACAACCAAACTTGGAGTCAATGCTTGTAACGGATTGTATATGCTGGTATCTCAGGCAGTGAAGAGTTCAGAATTGTTTTTGAACAAGAATTATCCTTACGGCACAACTCAAAAACTATACAGAGCAGTTTACATGGATAAACTCAATGTTGTTCTGACAGGAATGCCAGGCAGTGGAAAAACCACAATAGGAAAAATAGTTGCAGAAAGGCTTAATAAAGAATTCATAGACCTGGATGACTATTTCGAAGAAAAGAACGGCATGTCAGCCGGAGATTACATAAAAAAATACGGCGAAAAAGAATTCAGAGAAGCTGAATCTGTTGTCGTAGCTGAAACTTCAAAAAAAACAGGATGCGTTATTGCAACTGGTGGCGGAGCAGTGTTAAGAGCTGAAAACGTTGAAAAAATGAAGATTAACGGGCGCATATATTTTCTTAATCGCTCGCTTGAAAAAATACAACCAACAAGTGACAGACCATTGTCTGCTTCATACGAATCATTAAAAATGAGATATGATGAAAGGATTGCTATATACCGTTCAACTGCTGACAGCATAATAGCTGATGATGGCTCAGTTGAGGATGCGGTAGATAGAATAATTGTTTTGGCAAAATGAAAATACTTGTTATAAACGGACCTAATCTGAATATGCTTGGAATCAGAGAACCGGATATTTATGGTAAAGAGACATACGAATCTCTGGTTGAAAAACTTCACTCATATTGCAAAGAAAAAGGTGTAGAAGTGAAGACATATCAATCTAACCATGAAGGAGATATTGTTGACACTATTCAATCAGCATATAAAAGATTCGATGGCATAGTTATTAATCCCGGTGCATATACTCACACCAGTATAGCTATTCTTGATGCATTGAAGGCAGTTGGACTGCCTGCTGTTGAAGTGCATATTTCTGATGTTGATTCTAGAGAACCATTCAGACAAATCAGCTATGTTGGGCTCTATTGTTTTAAAACTATCAAGGGACACGGAACAAATGGATATTTTGAAGCTATAGACGCACTACTCAATACAAATGGAGAAAGCAAATGCTGACAAGAATTACATCAGGTAAAGCAAAAGGGGTATTTGTGGCTCCGCCTTCTAAAAGCATGGCTCACAGACTCCTCATATGTGCCGGATTATCTGAGGGCGAAAGCAAAATAGATAACGTCTCTTTTTCCGAAGACATTGAAGCAACCATTAATTGTCTTGTTTCATTGGGAGTCAGTGTAAAAAGAAAAGATAATTCTTTGATTATCAAAGGGCAAAAAGAATATAGAATTAACAATGTTTTGAAGTGTAACGAGAGCGGAAGCACATTGAGATTCTTTATTCCGGTCAGCCTTGCTGTTGCAGGTGGATCAAGTTTTACCGGGACGGAAAAACTGTTGTCCAGACCTTTAGATGAATATAAGAAGATTTGTTGTGAACAAGGTATATCTTTTGATCGCAAAGACAATGAATTGGTTGTTAGCGGTCACTTGAAAGCGGGAAAATACGAAATATCATCTGAAGTCAGCTCACAATTTGCTAGCGGCTTACTGTTTGCTCTACCTCTACTAAAAAACGATAGTGAGATAGTATTTGTTGGAAAAGTAAACAGTAAATCATATATAGACATGACAATAAGTGCGCTGAAACAATTCGGAGTAAAAGCGGACTGGAAATCAGAGACCAGCATTTTTATCCGAGGCAATCAAAAATATGTCGCAAATAATTGCGTTGTTGAAGGAGATTATTCAAATGCTGCCTTCTTTGATGCATTGAATTTCTTGGGTTCTGACATTCAGATCAAAGGCTTGAACGAAAATAGCCTACAAGGCGACAAAGTGTGTCAAGAGTTTTTTGAAAAAATGTCAGAAGGGTATTGCGAACTGGATATTTCAAATTGTCCCGATTTGGCACCTATCCTTATGGCTATGGGCGGCGTTTTAAACGGAGTCAAATTGCTTGGAACATCACGGCTCAAAGCTAAAGAGAGTGACAGAGGGGAAGTAATGAAAAAGGAACTTGGGAAGTTCGGAATTACTTGCAATGTTTTTGATAATGAGATTGAAGTAAAAAAATCTTCAATACATACACCAAGCGAGCTTATTGATTCACATAATGACCACAGAATTGCGATGGCAGCTGCTGTATTGATGACAAAGACAAGCGGAGAAATAAAAAATGCTCAGGCAGTTAACAAAAGCTTTCCTTCGTTTTTTGAAGAACTGAAGAGATTGGGAATAGGAGTTGAGTCTTTTGAAACTAACTAAAGATAAGAAGATTCTTATAGTAGGCCTTGGAG
This sequence comes from Clostridiales bacterium, assembly GCA_016282315.1. Taxonomy (GTDB): domain Bacteria; phylum Bacillota; class Clostridia; order Oscillospirales; family CAG-272; genus CAG-841. The sequence continues at coordinate 30,992 of JAEEKG010000031.1, forward strand.
TAATTGGGGCAGCATATGCAGATGCTCTGACTGAAAAAGGCTATTGTGTTCTCGCTATAACAAGAAGTGAAGAAACGCTTGAAATAGCAAGAAATAGAGGCATTATATACAAAGGTATAAATAAGCCCGAAAAAGCATTTGTTGAACAAGCGGACGTAATCGTATTTGCTCTCTATCCGCATGTGTTTGAAGAGTGGATTGAGAATTATCAGTGGATGATAAAAAGCGGAGCAGTAATTACTGATGTTACAGGTGTCAAGTCTTGCATTGTATATAAGATCCAGGACATGTTAAGAGAAGACATAGAATTTGTTCCCGCTCACCCGATGGCCGGTCGTGAGAGCAAAGGAATCAAGTACGCAGATAAAAATGTTTTCAAGAATGCTAACTACATTGTTACCCCGACAGATAAGAATACAGAAGAAGCTGTAGAATTGTGTGAGGATCTCGGAAGAGTCTTGGGATTTTTGAAAATATCCAGATTGACTCCTGAAAAACATGATTACATGATAGCTTTTCTTTCTCAGCTGACTCACGTTATAGCTGTGTCACTTATGACTGCAGGAGAAGATGATTCGCTATATGACTATTCAGGCGACTCATTCAGAGATTTGACTAGAATTGCAAACATAAATGATGAGATGTGGAGTGAATTGTTCACACTGAACAGAGAAGCACTTTTAAAAGAGATAAATAAGTTTGAAATACAATTGGATAAAATGAAACAATATATAGATACTGCCGACAAAAACGGCATGCGAGACATGATGAAGCAATCTACTAAAAACAAGCTTGCTTTTGACGAAAAATATCGCAAGAAATCGTAAGGGGGAACTGAGTTATGAATATGGAATTTATAAGAAAACTGCCAATACCTAAGGAGATAAAGGCGCAATACCCCCTCCCTGAAGAATTTGTGCATTTAAAAGAAGAAAGAGACAAAGAGATTAAAGAAGTCTTTGAAGGAAAAAGCAACAAGATGATTTTGGTCATTGGACCATGTTCAGCCGATTCCGAAGCTCCTGTACTTGATTACATTAACAGGCTCGCTAAAGTAAACGAAAAAGTCAAAAACAAATTAATTCTCATTCCAAGAATATATACAGGAAAACCGAGAACAACAGGAACTGGATATAAAGGCCTGCTGCATCAACCTGACCCGTCAGGCAAGCCGAATGCTTTAAAAGGTCTTATTGCTATGAGACAGCTTCATATGAAAGCAATCACAGAGACTGGTTTGACTTGCGCAGATGAAATGCTGTATCCGGAAAACCACAGATATTTGTCAGATCTTCTCTCATATGTTGCAGTCGGAGCTCGTTCAGTTGAAGACCAACACCACAGACTCACTTCAAGCGGACTTGATTTGCCTGTAGGAATGAAGAATCCTACAAGCGGAGATTTATCCGTTATGCTTAATTCGGTAGTTGCTGCCCAGAGTCCTCAGGAATTCATTTACAGAGGATGGGAAGTTAAGACTCATGGTAATCCATATACTCATTGCATTTTGAGAGGATATGTAAACAAGCACGGAGAATCACATCCAAACTATCACTACGAAGATTTAATGCTTTTATTTGAATTGTATAGCAAGAGAGATTTAATGAATCCTGCTGTTATTGTAGACACAAACCACTCTAACTCAGGAAAAAAATATGAAGAGCAGATAAGGATATCCAAAGAAGTGCTGCACAGCTGCAAACTTTCAAGTGATATACGAAAACTCGTCAAAGGTTTCATGATTGAAAGCTATATTGAAGACGGCTGTCAGAAAATAGGTGAAGGTGTTTACGGAAAATCTATCACAGATCCATGCTTAGGATGGGAAAAGAGTGAAAAACTGATTTATGACATCGCAGACTCAATCTAATTCAGAAAACAAAAGCTACGGGTTTATTGCTTCCGTACTTTTGGTTTTATTGTGCAGTGTTATCTGGGGAGTTGCACCTATATTCTGGAAACAATTGACAACCAGAATAGTCGATTCCTGGTACACATTCTGCACAAGAGCAGTTTTTTCTTGCTTCTGGAGTTTTTTGCTTGTATTGGTTACAGGTAAAATGGCGGAAGTCAAGAGATTGTTCAAATCGAAAAAAGAAATACTGATTATTGCTCTTGGCGGAGTTATGACAGCTGCCAACTGGGCTTTGTACATATTGACAGTTGCTACGGATAGGATCAAAGAGGGAAGCCTTGCTTATTTTATCGGTCCAATTCTATTTGTTGTCACAGGTTTATTCATGTTCAAGGAGAAACCGACAATAGCTCAATGGATTGCAGTTGTAACGGCAGTTGCAGGTGTAGCTATTGCAGTAGTTGCTGGTGGAGATTTCCCGTATTTGGCAATACTGATAGCTATCGCATACATTATCTACAGTTCAGTAATGAAATTTGTCAAAGCAGATCCGGCTGTTCTTCTGTTTTTGGAAACACTTACAGTATTGCCCTTTACGCTCGGGTACATAATCTTTGATGAAATAAACGGCAAAGGTGCACTTGCAAACTTGTCGGGTTTTCAATTCCTACTGCTTCCGGGAGCAGGTCTGATGACTCTTGTGCCTCTGCTTTGTCTTGCAAAAGGAATAAAGGGCATAAGCTATTCGTTATCCGGAATGATAGGATATGTCAATCCGACTTTACAAATGATTGTTGCAGTATTTATCTATCAAGAAGTGATTGACAAAACAGATTTAATCACGTACATATTCGTTTGGATTGCTGTCGTTATATTCGTTGTTGATTCATTCATACAGAATAAAAAACAACAAAAGCTAAGTACATAATTAAGGATGCTCACTTTTCAGGGGCATCCTTTTTTTGGCAAATCTTGAAAAATCGCGCGCATATATATATAATTATAGTGGAAAAATATCGACTAGGAGACATATATGGCAGATTTCATGGAGAGTTCCGTCGTAGGTTACGAAGAAAAACTGGGTGTAATTATTGATGGACAGAAGTTAGAAGTAATCTGGGGCCCTGAGAATATTCGCGATTGCAGAGTTAAGAGTTCTGATGTTAACAGACCGGGACTTGCTTTGAACGGCTTTTTTGACTGCTTTGATGCAAACAGAATTCAATTGTTGGGAAATGCTGAGTTTGCCTTTTTGAATTCTTGTACATCGAGCCAGCGACAGGAAAAGTTTGATGCATTGTGCTCACAGGGCATACCTGCAATCATTATTACTCGCGACCTTCCTCCTTTCGAAGAATTGTTAAGAGCTGCGGAAAAATATAATGTTCCTGTATTGAGAACGAAAGAACATACTTCCAGATTCCAAGCGGGATTGATAGCTGATCTCAACGTCAGATTGGCACCGAGAATTACAAGACACGGTGTTCTTGTTGATGTTTATGGTGTCGGTATTTTGATTATGGGAGAATCCGGAATAGGTAAGAGTGAAACTGCTATAGAACTAGTCAAGAGAGGACATAGGCTAATTGCGGATGACGCAGTAGAAATAAAGAGAGTTTCCGAAAAAACATTGGTAGGTTCAGCGCCTGACATTATCAAACACTATATCGAACTAAGAGGTATCGGAATTGTAGATATCCAGAGATTGTTTGGTGTTGGTGCTGTTGAAGATACGGAAAAAATAGACCTGGTTATTAAACTCGAAGCATGGGATAGAGAAAGGTCATATGACAGACTCGGAGACGAGGATGAAAGAACAGATATCCTCGGAATTGAGGTGCCTACTATCACAATACCGATAAGACCCGGCCGTAACTTAGCTATCATTTTGGAAATTGCTGCAATGGAGAGCAGACAAAAAGCAAATGGTTACAACACCATAGAAGAATTCAACAAAAGACTTGAAGAGCATATAAAAGCAGAACAGGACAATAATAAATGAACGAAGATTTAGAAACGAAAAAAGAGTTTAATCCAATGCCTCTGATTTCATCAGCGGTTGTATTGTTGTGCTCAACTTTAGCTTCTTTCATTTTTTCAACCACTTGGTTATTGATTGGCATTGTTCCGCTGATGATTGCAGCATCTGAGTTTTCAAAGTTGATAATTACAAAACAGACAGTTTTCAGTTTGATTGTAAGTCCGTTATCTATAGCTCTGATGGCTTTGATACAGGTATTTGTCAAATCCGGAATGTATCCTGTTGTTATGGCAGGTTCATTCATTGTGGCAGGAGCTGTTTTGGCAATTGCAGCTGAGCACAATCTGGGTAGACTAGCCACAAATATTATCATAGCTTCTATATATGGAGTGTTTTTCATAGGAGCTGCTTTCCTGGCTTACGTAAATGCGGGATTGGAAGTTTCAATTGATGGTTTTAAAGATTTCTTTAACACTACCATGAATCAGGTTCAGACAAATTTAAAAGACTCTTTATACAATCTCTTCAGCAATAATCCTTACACTGCAAGTATCAGTAACTTAGATGAGTATGTTACCGAAATGACTACTTCTTTAGTATTTACATTCAAAGCAGTTTTCGTTGTTGTATTTATCGCTATACTGGAGTTCATGGGTCATTTTACAGCTGGTTTTTATGTATTTACTGCTAAGAGAACCGGGCTTGAGATAATTGTTCCTCTTGGAGGATGGTTGATTGAAATGTCTCACATTTCAGCAATTGTATTCTTTATTTCCGAAGCTGCTTACTTTGTTTTCTATCTGTTGGGATTTTTTGGGGCAGCAGTGGACATACCTTACATAATTGCCATAAACTTTATCATTGTTCTGATGCCAAACCTTATATTCTTGGGACTGCAAAGAATGTTCATAAGAAGACCTGGTCAGAACAAAAGAAGAATTCCAATTTGGATTTTCATCATTTTGTTGTTCATAGCTCCATTCCTGTTGCTTATTTTCCTTGCGTCAATCGGTGCTCTGAGCATCTACAATGACTACAGAAAGAAAAAACTCGAAGAAATGAAAAATGATGAAGATCATTTTGATGATTTTAATGACAACAACGACAATAACGACAATAACGATTATCAATGAATCGAAAATAATATAAGGAGAAAAGAACGCTATTCGTTCTTTGCAAATTGATGAAAGAAAGCAATAGAAAACGAGCAAAGATGACTCGACATCAAATTGACTCACTAGTAATAAAAATAGTGGCAGCAGTTCTTTTGCTGGTTGATTTGGCGTTTGTCTATTTCAAATTTTACCCTCTCAATGTTGTAATCCTATCCATAATTGTCTATGCGATTGTGGTATTGATTATTTTTATAAAGAATGTATCTTTCAAAAAAACAATGAGGGGTGTGGCAGAACAAAGAAATTCTGCTTTTGAAAATTTAACACTTGAGTGCATCAGACATTTGTATATGCCTGTAATAATTTGTTCTAGTGATGAAAAAGTTATTTGGCATAACGAAGTTATGTCAAAACTGAGAAAGAATCAGACTCCTGCATATGGACAATTTTTGGATACGTTTTGTGATACCACGCTTGAAAGAATCATGATTGGTGACAAGACAGTTGAAGGAGAGGCTCCTAACGAAGACGGAGTAGTGGTTCATTTCACTGATTCAACAAATGCTGAATATCACCTTGGAAGAACATATAAGGCAAAAGGTTATTCTGTTAGAACAGAAGATGATGAAATCTTTATGGTTGTGTTCAGAGATATTACAGACATAATCAATCTCGGAAAAGAGATGGATGACAGAGATGTTGTTGTAGCATATGTTGTAATAGATAACGTTGAAGAAATCCAAAAGCTGGAGCAATCCGTTGACAGCACAGCTACAATAGAAATCAACAGCATATTAAGACGTGTATTTGAAGATGAGCTTGATGGCGTCATTAAAGAAAATGGTAAGTACAGATATATTTGTGTTTTCGACAGAGAAAACATGAAAAAACTTACAGATTCCAAGTTTGCTGTTCTTGATGATGTAAAATCCATTTCCAATTCAAGTTCCAGCGTTCCTCTGACTATATCAATCGGTGTCGGAGCATGTGAAGGAACTTTAGCTGAAAAAGAAACATTTGCACAATCAGCTCTTGACCTTGCATTGCAAAGAGGCGGAGATCAGGCTGTTATCAAGACTCAGGAAGAGACATCATATTTCGGCGGAAGAGCAAAAACTTCACCGAAGGGAAGCAGCGTAAGATCCAGAGTAATTGCAATGGAATTTGAACAACTCATTAAGAAGAGTTCAAATGTACTTGTAATGGGACATAAAAATGCAGATTATGATGCATTGGGTTCTTGTCTTGCCGTTTCCAGAATTGCAAAATACCTTGGTGTTAAGGTTAACATTGTTGCCAATGTCAATGATGAAAACTTAGCTCCTGCATTTTCAAAGTTGGATGGAGAAGAGTACGACAACTTGTTTGTAGATGCAGTTGAGGCTCAGGATTTGCTCAAGAGTGAAACCCTGACTGTCTTGGTAGACGTAAACAACCTTGCAATTTGTGAAGCACCTGATGTTGTATCCAATTCAAGCAACTTCGTCATTATAGACCACCACAGAAAAGTTGCTGAATATGATGTTAAACCGAGTATCCAGTACATAGAGCCAACAGCTTCTTCAGCCGCTGAATTAATGTCGGAATTCTTGCAGCAGTTGTTGCCGCCTAATGAGCTTCCTAAGGTTGAAGCAGATATTCTGTTAGCAGGTATAGTTCTTGATACAAAACGTTTCTCACATAATACAGGTATTAGAACATTTAATGCCGCTCTTTACTTGAGAAGCCAAAATGCTGATCCTAGCGATGTAAATGAAATGTTCAAGACAGATATCAAAGATTTGATTAGAGAAGCTAAGTATGAAAACAGTGTAGTCATTTACAAATCTGTAACGGCTATTGCTCTGAATGAAAACGAAGATAACTCACCGCTTGCCAGAATCAGTGCTGCAAAAGCAGCTGACAGGTTGCTTACAGTTAACGGCGTTCAAGCTTCATTTGCTTTGTGTAAGACAAATGATACAGTATTTATAAGCGCAAGATCTCAAGGATATATCAATGTTCAGTTGATTCTTGAAAAAATGGGCGGCGGAGGCCATTACGATGCTGCCGGTGCACAGGTTACTGCAACTTCAACGAACACTGTATTGAGAAAACTTAAAGAAGCCATTGATGAATATTTAAACGAAAATAGTTTGTAAAAAAGTGGGGGTTAGCATGAAATTCAAAATCATATTTATTATTGTGGGATTGATACTCGCTGTAGCTTCGTTTGCGCTTCTCGAGTATCTTCATGCCAAGGGATATTTTTGATAACAATTATTCTCTAATCATATTTGTTCACCAATATAATTGGTGCTCTTGACATAAACATACTAAAATGGTATGATTATAGACAAAGAAAAGGAGCTGTCTAAAAACCTAAATTTTTTTAGGTGGACAAACAGCTCCCACTTTTTACCCTTCAACAGATGTTTTTTTCTTTGATTAAATCATCTGTTTTTTTGTTCAATTTGGGTTTTTAAACAGCCCCTAATATTTTCTATAGAATTGTTATTGTCGATTTCATTGAATACTCTTTTCCTTTATCAATTTTGATAATACCTTTTTTGTTTTCAAGTTCAGAACAAGAAAACCTTTCGATTGAACCGGTCCACGGTTCTATGCACACATATGGAGCATTTGAAATTGACCATATCCATATCACACCTTGTTTTCCGAAAGTGTGCTTAAGGAATGGTTTTTTATTTTTGTCATATAAAATGACAGAACCGGAATTCGGACCTTCTATAGATATTGTTTTATCGCCGTCAAAAGTATTTTTTGAAATATCCAGATATCTATTTTCGCGAAAATACATTTTTGATTCAGTGTCTGTTATAGCTGTTTCTCCGCTGTAATAAATAATATCAGGTTCTTCTTTTTCAAACTCAACCATTCCGCCTATATCGATATTATACCCAGGATGAAATCCTATTGAAGAGTACATTGGAGTGTCACCCATATTTTTAATGCTGAAACTGATACTCAGACTGCTTTCAAATATAGAAAAGACAATTGATAATGAATAATCAAAAGGATACATGCTTTTTGTTTCATCATCCTGAATAAGAGTCAATTCTACGCTTGATGAAGAAATATATCTGCTTGAAAACATTTTTTTGCTGGCAAATCCGTGTTTTGGCATTTTATATTCTTTTCCATCAAACACATACTTGTCCTGATACACTCTTCCGACTGCTGGGAAAAGCACCGGTGCATGGCCTCCCCAATGATATGGTTTGTCTTGCCAAATAAACTCTCTTCCCGTCTTAATATCTACTAATGATGTCAGTTCTGCGCCTAACTCATTAATCATGACGGATATATTGTTGTTTGACATGACTAACATAAGTTAATCCTCCACAAGATTTGTTTCTTTCACAGTTTTTTCTGTCGGATTCAGTTTAAGTGTTTTAACTTCACATGGACCTAAAACATAGTTTCCTGATATGCCCAAAGTCGGCAATTCAAGGGTTACTTCTTTGTCTTTAAATGTTGAGTTGAACAATCTGATAATAAAGAATTCGCCTCTCTCAGCTTTCTTGAACACCGGCATTGTAACACTTTCACCCTTGAGCACTGCAAAAGGTTTTATTGTGTTTTCTTTGTCTTTTTCACAACCGATAGGGAAGAATGACATAGCTGAAGGTGGTTCAGCAAATACTGAAGAACTTCTTTCAATATTGTCTTCAATATATTCTCTGTTGCCTGCTTTTAATACGAATTCAAAAGTGTGTTCTCCCTGATCAATAAGATCTGAATATCTATCTTGTTCCATTATATATGGCTTTCTGACTGAGAAATCACTCTTTCCTGCTGAATACCCGGGAGCTCTGAGCATTGTGATTCTGATCTCTCCGTCAAGATAGTCTGAACCATATGTTCCGTTATTTATAACTGCAAAGGCATTTTCTCTGTCAGCAGCCATAACCCACTTTTGAGCAACCATTTCTTCGCCGTTTGAAAGCAATGATTCGGTTGAATATGCTGTTTGGCCAAGATATTCGCCATCAACAGTTGTAGGGATTGACAGCTTGAGCATCTTCATCTTTTCGTTCCAGAATACTTTTTCAGTGATTTTGATTTCAGAACTGTATTTGTCCAGGTAATATCTTCTTACAATTACGCTGCGATTGTATTTGAAAATAGCTTCAACAATAGTTCTGACATCGCCATCTTCGATGACTCTTACAGGGGACAATTCTTTTGTTTGTTGGATGCCGCAGAAATCTGCTGCTTCTTCAGCAGTCATTAATTCAAATCTGCCTACAACATCTCTGAATGCTCTCTCCTTGAAAGCCCATGAGTTTTCATCGTCGTGAACAACAATCGGTCTTAAAGAATCGTTTGAGACGTATTCTTTTCCGTCCACAACAAAGCTTGTTAACAAGCCTGTTTTATTGCTGATTTTTGCCGACATCTTTTCGTTTTTGAAAACAAATTCATCACTGTTGTCAGGCTTTCTGTCAGCAGGTGTAGGAATAAGCTCTATTCTTACGTCGTATCTTTGCATTGATGTTGCAGGAAAAGTAGCTTTGAATACGCTCTTTATACGCCAGTCAACATTGAAGTTTGATACCTCATGCTCTCTTTGAGATACCACTTTTTCACCGTTGTGTGTTATTACGGGCATTGCATAAAGATCTCTGTTCTTGTTCTGGTCTGGCAATTGATATTCTACTTCTATTGTTTCTGTAACAGGATACGGATGCGGGTTATATACAAATACAGGGATAGTTCCTTCTTCTGCCTTTTTCTGGTCTGAACACAGAGACAGGAATGCGTGTATTCTTGTGTCCTTTAATTCTTTTAGTCCGTGGCCGGCAACAGCTGTTGCATATTGTTCAACAGGCTTGATTGCAGATCCCGGAAGAATGTCATGGAATTCATCGAGCAATAAGTCTTTTGTGACTTTTTTCATTGTCTCGGCAGGGTAGGTCATCAAGTTTGAAAAACTTGCGTGAGCAGCCATTTTTTCCGTTTTGAACAATTCGTTTTCCAGTTGTCTGTGAAGCATCTTTATTCTGCTCTGAGTTGTATAACAACCTGTGTATCTTGGGTTCAGAATACCTCTGTACTCAGGGATATTATTCTCTTTTTCGAGCAATTCGGAAAAATATGCTTCGGGGTTGGAATGAATTATGTTATATGCTTCTGTATTTTCATTCAATTCTTTAATCTTTTGATAGTCAACTCTTGATGGACCGCCGCCATGGTTTCCGATTCCCCACAATACAAGTCCAACTTTTGCGTTTGGATTTTTGTCCATCCAACCTTTGATTTTTAAATCTGCTTCACCTCTGTGAGATTCATATGAGTTATATGCTCTGTGGCAGAGAATCTTTGAACCATCCGGTCCAACCCAATAGAAATCTTCTGCAGGAAGATTGAGCATGTCAGGCTCCGGTCTGCAGAACAAATATGACTTATATCCGGATTTTGCCAATATTTGTACTAAGCCTCTGGAGTGACCGAAAGAGTCAAAGTTCATGGCATCTGTCGGAACTACTCCGAATTTTTCTTTGAAATAGTATCTTCCTTCAAGTATCTGACGAACAAAGCTTTCTCCTGATGGCATGTTTGCATCGGGTTGTAGATACCAACCACCCATAATGTGCCATTTTCCCTCTTTGACCAGTTTTTGAATTCTGGCAAAGAGCACAGGGTCATATTCTTCAACCCATTGATATAAGATTGCTTCATTGTGACAAAAAACAAAACCATCGTAATTGTCACAGAAATCTGCTGCTACTCTATATGTAGATAAAGTCTCTGCTACACCTTCTTCAATGTTCCAAAGCCATACTACGTCTATATGTGCGTTGCATACTAAATGTAAATTGTTCATACTCTAAACCTCACATAAAAATTGCAAATTAATTATATCATTCAAGCTACACCAAAACAACAAAAAGACAAAAAGACAAATATGAAATAACGGAAAAACATGCAAGTTTGAAAATTATTCTTGATAATGCAACAAATTTTGTTACAATATACTTTGCAATGACAAAACTATGGGAGGAGAAATATGGCTTGGCTTATTACGGATAAATCTGACGTTAAGATATTTATCCTTTATTTACTTATGCGCATTGATCGTCCCGTGGATTTTATTACGCTGAATGATATAGCGGTTCAAGATGGCTATGTAAGTCAATTTGATTTTATGGATGGATTCCATGAACTTAAGGCTACTTCTGCAATTGAGTCATTTAAAAATGATGACGGGGAAGAAATGTGGCAAATAACACCAGCAGGTGTAACAGCTGCTCAAACCCTTAAATCAAGTATAATGACTGAAATTATGGAAAAGGCTGCAAGATCAGCTCTTGCGCTCATATCGTTCAAACATCGTGATACAAAAGTCAGCAGCTCAATTACAAAAGATAAAAATGGCAAATATGTTGTAAACATGGTAGCTAAAGATAAAGAACAAGAGTTTATGAACATATCCCTTTCTTTTGATTCTCAACACACAGCGGAAGCTATGAAGAGCAGTTTTGACAGATCACCTGAACTTGTGTACAGAGGTTTGCTTGGTATTTTGTCCGGTGACATAAATTACCTGGCCGATGCGTGGAACAGTGGACCGGTGGAGGAAATCAACAATGTCTGAAGAAAAGAAAAAACGCCACAATCTGTATGATTTTCTGACAGGCGGTAATAAAAACAGAGCTGATGTTGATTTGAGAAGCCAGATAAAAGGTTTCAACACAAAAAACATGTTCAGGCTGTACTTTAGAAGATTCAGACAAATAACAACAGTAAATGTAATGATTATCTTGTCTAATTTTCCATTGGTATTCCTAATAATTGCAATCAGCGGTGTTGTCAGCCATACGACAACAGCACCGGTACATCCTTTGTACTCAGTGGCTTATGGTATAACAACAATTTCCGGAACGACCCCGGCGACAGTATTTATGTCCGGATTGTTTATGGAAACGAGTGTAATGTATTATCCGAGTGTATGGACATATGTCTTCTATGCTTTGGGTTGTCTTGAATTTCTGACCATAGGACTCAGTAACGTAGGAATTATGTATGTGATGAGAAACCTTGTTAGGGGCGAACCTTTATTCCTTCCAAGCGATTTCTTCAGTTCAATCAAGACCAATTACAAACAGGGAATTGCAGCAGGAATAATTGACAGCATTTTGCTTGTGTTGTGCGGTTTTTCAGTCTATTCTTACTGGGTAAATTACGGCAACTATTACATTTTGTTTTATGCGTCAATATTGATGATGGTCCTTTACCTGATGCTCAGGACATTCATTTACTTAATGATAGTCACATTTGATCTGAAATTCAGGCATGTCATCAAAAATTCATTGTCTTTTACGATACTTGCATTTGGCAGACATTTCTTGGCGCTTTTAGGCGGATTGTTGCTTTGCCTGTTGTTCTATGCCTTGTCTGTAACGGTATTTATTCCAATAGGCGTGATAGCATTCCTTGTGTTCATACCGGCAACTGTAATGTATTTTACAACTTATGTGTCTTACTGGAGAGTTAATGATATAATGATTGAACCATATTATCAAAAACATCCAAATGAAAGGCCAAAAATTGAATCCGAAGGGGAAGTGTACACGGGAGAAACGGATGACCCTGGCGATGAGCCTCTAGAATAATAAATTTGGGATGATTCTAACGAGTCATCCTTTTTTTGTGCAAAAAAAGTGCACACCGTTATCGATGTGCACCATGAAACTATATTAATATTTTCCGCTTATGTCGTTCAACACTTTTCTGTTTTCGTTAACTCCGATGTCACTTAGCTTTTCTACCATCTGGTCGAAATCTTCTTTAAACAGTACTTTGTAAACATCACCTTTGTATGCCGGCAAACCTTCATCTTCAAAGTAAACTATATGGTATCCGTATGATGATGTAATAACATCCGCATCACCGTGTTTTCTTTCATCACTGAAAGTCCAGTTGTTGAATCCTGCCACAAGTTCTTTTTCTTTTACATAAGGATACAAACCACCTCTTGAAATAGAACCCGGGTCTGAAGAATAAGCACAGACAAGTTGAGTGAAATATTCAAGTGTTGGGTTGCTTTTGAATTTTTCCATTACGGAATTTGCCATTTTTTCAGCTTTTTCATCTGAACCATAAGTGTTTGCATCAAACAAAATATGTCTTACAGTTCTTGTCTTTGATGTATCTGGAGCAATATCTGAAACAATATAATATACTGTCAAAGTTCCTTTTGTTTCATCATCGGATTGTGTGGTGTTAACAACTCGGCTTGAGTACTTTTCAGATGTGAACAGCCAATCAATCAAATCATCAGTAAGTTCATTGTCATTCTTTGTCACAGTGAATGTATGTTCATCAATTGATTGATCGGGATTTGAGTCATTGTCTTCTTTGAGGAATTGTTTATATACAACCAAAAACAATCTGTAGTCTTCAGCCTCTGAGAGAGAAGTGATTCTTTGATTTATCTGTTCAAATGTCTGAGAGTCGTAAGAGTAAGAAACTCTCATGTATTTGATTTGATCGTAATCATCTCTGTGTTGTTCGTAATACTCGTCAATTTCTTCCTCTGTGACTTCAATTCCGGAAGTTATTTTTGTCATGTATTTACTTGCAAGAGTTTGCAGTTTCAGACAATTTGCAACATCGTCAGTATTTACACCGTGACCTATTTTAGATAAATCCGTTTCTTTTGCCCTGATGTTTACCGCGTATAGATCTTCATCACTTAACGTTATACCGTTCTTTAAAGCAAGTTCGCAGGATCTCAGCAAAGATTTTGCAGTGTTTTCCGCATCATCTTCGAAATAGTCAAACCAGGTTTTGTTACCGGTTCCCATTGATTCTGTTGCATAAGAACATTGCTGATCCTTCAGGTCCTTTGTCGTATCAACAGGCAGATATTCACCGAAATATTCCTTAAATGAGTTATAGCTGTCATACACTAAATATGACATCATTGTTCCATCTACTGAAAAGTTATCTGTTTTCAGGAAAACCTGGCTGCGCAATTTAACACCGGAGTTTTCAATTATAGTTAGTGCAATGAATACTAACGCTAATACAAGACAAACTGCAATCAGAGCAATTACGGAAATCTTTAAAATCTTCTTGTTTCTTGCCTTCTTCTGAAGTGATTGCTGATATTCCTGCTCTCTGCGCTTTTTCTTTTCGGCAGCTGCCTGTTTATTTCTGACTTTATTTGGCATAATCAATTCCTCTATGAATTAGAAATCCCAGATTTTTATCTGGGAATATCTATTATTCAGCTTCTTTTTCTGTTGTTTCTTCCGTTGAAGTTTCTTCTGTTGAAGGTTCTTCAGATTGTTCGCTTGAACAGCAACAGCAGGATTCTTTATTTTCTTCCTGCTCGCCTGAACAACAACATGATTCCTGATTGTCTTCTTTGCAGCAGCAATCATCGTCCTTGCAGCAGCAACATTCATCGTCTTTACAACAACAAGTATTGCCACCAACTTTGGAAATAACATTCTTTACGCAGCTGACACCTTTCTGAACAGCGCTTGTAACATTTTCTTTAAGTGTTGCTAAGTCGCTCTGTGAGGGCAAACCTGCGAAGTTGGCATTGAATTGTTTGTTTACTGTGCCGTCCTCGTTTGTGGTTTTCTTGAAAGTATATTTAAATAAAACTGAACGATACACAGTTTCATCATTTGTTTCATTTGTTTTTGAACAGAATGGGGTTAACAAAAGTGCTGCAGCAGCGGCAACTACTAATCCTTTCATTTTTACATCCTCCCTGATAAATTAGTTGTAATGAAATTATACTATAAATATAAGAAAAATCAAGAGTAAACAAATCGAATTGGTTTGAAGCTGTATTGTAAAGAAGGCGGTTGTGTGGTAAGATTGTTGCGAAAAGAAGGTGATGAATTTGATTATTTCAGGAGTGCAAAAACTGACCTTACTGGACTATCCAGGCCACACTGCATGTACAGTTTTCTTTTCCGGTTGCAATTTCAGATGTCCATTTTGTCACAATGCAATATTAGTTGAAAGGCCTAATGAGACTATAAGAATTCCGGAAGAAGAATTCTTTTCTTTTTTGAACAAGAGAAAAGGGCTGCTTGATGGTGTTGCCATAACGGGCGGCGAGCCTACGCTCAACAAAGATTTGCCCGAATTCATGTCAAAAATAAAAGAACTCGGTTATGCAGTCAAACTCGATTCCAATGGTACAAACCCGGAAATGCTCAAAAGAATCATTGATGAAAAACTTGTTGACTACATAGCTATGGATATAAAGAATTCAAAAGAGAAGTACCCTATTACATCAGGGGTTGATGAAAGATTCATGCCAAAAGTGGAAGAGTCAGTTGAATTGCTTATGCAAGGAAGAGTCGATTTTGAATTCAGAACCACAATAGTAAAAGAATTCCATACAATTGAAGATATGGTGAAAATAAGCGAATGGATCAAGGGGGATGAAAAATACTTCCTTCAGGCATTCAAGGATTCGGGTGACCTAATAAACCCTGATTTGCAGGGAATAGAGTACTCTGAATATGAAAAATATCTTCAAGCTGTAAAACCATTGCTTCCCAATTCTGCATTAAGGGGAGTGTCATAGAAAAAGTGCAATGCTTTGGTCATTTGAGTCTGAAGCATTGCTTTTTTTACATATTGTATCACACCACACACAATATATAGATGTGCACCAATTACACCCCAAAAATAGCTGATTATATAGCAGATATATAGACAAATTGCCATTTGTTACACAAAAGTATATCAACAACATATTGTGCAAAAGACCCAAAATGTCCCATAAAAAACACAATATGTTGTGTTTTAGCCCTTGACAGTATAATTGCTATATGTTATATTTGTATGCGTTAAGGAATTTTTGGAGATTGGAAGGGGAAAATTATGTACAGAGTAATCAAGAGAGACGGAAAAGTTACCGAATTTGATCTTGTTAAAATTAACGAAGCGATAAAGAAAGCTTTTGAAGCAACAAAAACAAATTATACTGATCAAATCATCGATTTCATCTCTTTGAAAGTAACAGCAGACTTCAACAAAAAGATTAAAAATGATCAGATCTCAGTTGAAGATATCCAGGACAGCGTTGAAAAGGTTCTTGGAGAAGCAGGATATGGAGATGTAGCAAAAGCTTACATTCTCTACAGAAAGAACAGAGAAAAGATACGTAACATGAATGCTACCTACCTTGACTACAAAGCATTGGTAGACAGCTATGTTAAAGCGACAGACTGGCGTGTTAAAGAGAACTCAACAGTTACCTACTCAGTAGGCGGTCTTATTCTTTCTAACTCAGGCGCAATAACAGCAAACTATTGGTTGTCTGAAATATATGACCAGGAAATTGCAGACGCACACAGAAACGGCGATATACACATCCATGACCTCAGCATGCTCACAGGTTATTGTGCAGGTTGGTCATTAAGACAGCTCATCAAAGAAGGTCTTGGCGGAGTAGCAGGAAAGATTTCAAGCTCACCAGCTAGCCACCTTGCAACACTTTGTAACCAGATGGTTAACTTCCTCGGAATCATGCAGAATGAATGGGCTGGTGCTCAGGCATTCTCATCATTCGATACATATCTTGCACCATTTGTTCGCGAAGATAAACTTGATTATCAGCAAGTTAAAAAATGTATTGAATCATTTATATATGGCGTTAATACTCCATCAAGATGGGGTACACAGGCTCCGTTCTCAAATATTACACTCGACTGGAAAGTTCCGGCTGACCTTGCTGAACAACCATGTATAGTCGGCGGCAAAGAAATGAGCTACACATACGCTGATTGTAAAAAAGAAATGGATATGGTTAACAAAGCATTCATCGAAGTCATGATAGAAGGCGATGCAAATGGCAGAGGATTCCAGTACCCAATTCCAACATACTCAATCACAAGAGACTTTGATTGGTCTGAAACAGAGAACAACAAACTTCTCTTTGAAATGGCAAGTAAATACGGTACACCATACTTTTCTAACTATGTAAACTCAGATATGGAGCCAAGCGATGTTCGTAGTATGTGCTGCAGACTGAGACTTGACTTGAGAGAACTCCGTAAGAAATCCGGTGGTTTCTTTGGAAGCGGCGAATCAACAGGTTCAGTTGGTGTTGTTACAATCAACATGCCAAGAATAGCATACCTGTCCAAAACAGAAGAAGAATTCTATCAGAGACTTGATAGAATGATGGATATTTCAGCTCGTTCCTTGAAGACAAAACGTACTGTTATAACAAAACTCTTGGATGAAGGTTTGTATCCATACACAAAGAGATATCTCGGAACATTTAATAACCACTTCTCAACAATAGGTCTTGTCGGTATGAACGAAGCAGGCCTCAACGCTTGCTGGATCAAGAAAGATATGACTCATCCCGAGACACAGCAGTTCACAATCAACGTCCTCAATCACATGCGTGAAAGACTCATGGATTACCAGGAAAAATACGGTGATTTGTACAACCTTGAAGCAACTCCTGCTGAAGCAACATCATACAGACTTGCTAAACATGACAAGGCAAAATATCCGGATATTATCACAGCAAGCATGAGTGAAACACCATACTATACTAACTCAAGCCATCTTCCGGTTGGATACACAGACGATATATTCACAGCTCTGGATATCCAGGATGAATTGCAGACATTGTACACATCAGGTACTGTATTCCATGCATTCCTCGGAGAAAAGCTCCCTGACTGGAAAGCAGCAGCTGATCTTGTAAGAAAGATTTCTGAAAATTACAGACTTCCTTATTACACATTGTCACCAACATATTCAATCTGTACTGATCACGGATATCTCGCAGGTGAACAATATACTTGCCCGATATGCGGTAAAAAGACAGAAGTAAACAGCCGTATTACAGGTTACTATCGTCCTGTTCAGAACTGGAACGACGGAAAAGCTCAAGAGTTCAAACAGCGTAAAGAATATGTCATTGCTACATCTAAATTGACACACAAAGGTGTCCTCCAGAATGCAAGTGACTGTCCTCCAGTAACAAAAGAGCAAATCAACGAAGTATCAGATGAACTCAAATTGTTTACTACAAAAACATGCCCGAACTGTAAGATAGCTAAACAAATGCTCGAAAAAGCAGGTATTTCTTACACAAATCTCTATGCAGATGAACATAAAGAAGAAGCTATCAATTTGGGAATCAACCAAGCACCAACACTTGTTGTAGGCGGCAATAAGTACAAAGGTGTTCCGGAAATCAAGAAATACATAGAATCACTTTCATAACAATATGTACGATATTATAGTTATCGGCTCAGGGCCCGCAGGTTTAACTGCGGCTCTGTATGCCAGAAGAGCAGGAAAAAGCGTTCTCGTAATCGAAAAAGCTTCTTTTGGGGGACAAGTTAATTATTCTCCGAAAATTGAAAACTATCCGGGATCAAAACAGATAAGCGGTTCTGAATTTGCCGACAAGTTTGTTGATCAGGTTATGGGACACGGAGCTGAATTTGATTTCGGAGAAGTTGTCGATGTTGTTGACAATGGTCAGACCAAAACAGTAAAAACTGATTCTTCTGAATATGAATCAAAAACCGTTATCATAGCAGCCGGTGTAAAGCACAGACATCTGGGTGTTCCGGGAGAAGAAAAATTCTCGGGCGAAGGAGTCTCCTATTGTGCCATCTGTGACGGTGACTTCTTTGCCGGAAGAGATGTAGTTGTAGTTGGTGGAGGAAACAGTGCTTTCCAGGATGCAATATTGCTTTCTGAAAAATGTAAATCCGTGACCATGGTACAGGATCTTCCGTACTTTACCGGAGAAGCATCTTCACTCGAAGTATTAAAGTCAAGAAGCAATGTAAAGTTCATGACTTCATCCGGGGTTTTAGAATTCAAAGGTGAAGACAAACTGGAGTCAGTTGTAGTCAAACATAAAGATACTGACACAGTCGAAGAATTAAGAACTGACGGAGCTTTTGTTGCTATAGGTCTTGTGCCTGACAACAAAGCGTTTGCAAAAGTAGCTGAACTTGATGAAAGAGGATACATTTCCTCAGATGAAAAGTGTATGACTAAGACTCCGGGCGTATATGTTGCCGGAGACTGCAGGACCAAGAGCATCAGACAGATTACAACTGCAGTTGCAGATGGATCTGTTGCTGCATTGGCAGCGGTCAATTACATTGACAAAAATCGTTAACTAAATAACAGTATGGGGACAGCTGTAACAAAAGCAGCTGTCCCCATTTTTTTCGGTATAAATAGTGATTTTTGTCTTAATTATTCTTTTGCATGGATGCGCATTCTTCAATGTTCTTTTTGAGCATGTCTATAACTGCAGTTATTCTAGGAATATTCATAGTTTTTTTGGACATGCTGTATGTGTTATTAGCAAATATTTCAATCGATTCAAGTCTATCAAAATTGTATTTCGGCATATTGTTCAGCAAAAACAATCTTTCATAAGAAGTCTTTGCAAAAGGTGTTCCACCCCATTTTGTTTTTGGATTTGCTATGTCTTTTATAGGCAGGTAATAACCGAGAGAGTTACCGCATCCGAAAAGAGGGGCATGTTTTAAATATTTCAACGTATTTGAATCTCTCAAAAGCCCAAAGTCAGAATAATTTCTGTCATCATTGTTCATAATTCTGTCTATAGTGAACATCTGACTTAAAAAAGAGAATGTGTCCGTTATTCCGAGTTTCTCACAACAATTCACATAGTGTTGTAAATCAGAAACATTTTTTTCTTTATTGAACAACCTCATAATAGCAGATGCGGGAATGAATTCTATATCAGTACTTGTGAAACAATCGCATTTGCTGAATGGTAAATCTTTGTCCATGTAAACATCGTAATGAACATAATCGAATTCAAGTCTCTTGCAGATTTCAGAGAAAACTGCGTCGTTCAAAGGTTGTTGTCTGTATGGAGAATTTCCGGTCTTGATCAATGTTATTTGTCCATTGTTATAATTCCAGTATTTTTTTGTGTAACCGGCTGTTGTGTTCTCGGGAGATCTCAAGTCAAATCCATAGGCATCAAATTTCATCCCGTAAAGAATACTGGACACATCGTTAGAAAACTCATTTTCAAAGAAGTTGACACTTTTCCACTTCAAATCCACGTCGCTTTTTCTCATCCAGTAACAATCCTGAAGACTTAATGCCATTCCCTTGAGTTTGAGCTGGGATATGTTTTTAAGGCATATGCAACTGAGCAGGTAATCTACCCCTGCTTTATCTTTGGGCATTGAACGTTCATTCCACCAGACTTCAAATGATTTTTTTGTGCAAGTCCCATCAATGTTCATAGACCCGGGCGGCATCAATTCTTTTGAGTAAACAGTGATAATCTTTTTTAATCCGGATCTTTTTTCATCAAAATCAAATTCTGCTACGGGATCATCTTTATGCATTAGTGTGTATTTCATATTAGCACCTTCTAAAAAAGTGGCAAATAATTGCCACCCTTTTTGAAAAATTAATCTGTGAATCCAAAAATTGAATTTATTTTGCGCACTAAGTTTTTAATATTTGCCTCATGGTTTTCATATACTTCTAAAATTGTGTAATCAACATTGCCGCCTGCCGGTAAATATTTTCCATTTTTGTCAACCTTTATGTAGTGAAGAGAAGTCGACACTTTGCCTGCCTGGATCTTTGTGATGCTGATATCTGCAGTGTACTCAACTGCTTTTCCACCAACAATCTTGACATTTACACCATCCGGAGAAATGGAATAACCATCAACCCCCACTTCTCCCGGCATGCTTATAGCAATAAAACCTGTCCAAGACAACCAATTCGGTCTTGCAATATAATACTGGTATCTTGTGGTGTCAAAACCGGAAGAATAAGAAATTGTATCCTTCCAACTCTCAGTTCCTCTTGACTTAACCATGTCGACATATTTGTTGTATGGGATGTATGATGTGAAAACCCAAATAACGGTTAGAATTACCAACAGTGCAAGAAGAGCTACACAAACTATGATGGCTATTTTTTTTGCATTGCTCTTTTTTTCAACCTTTGCTGCCATTTTGTTGTCCTCTTATCTCTATTTTACGCAATAATGATACAACATTTTCAAAACAAAAACAATAATAGGAGAGTTGTTTGCTGTTTTTTGCTATTATTTTATGCAAATTACTTTTGGTAATGATATAATTAAGTGATATCAGTAAGAAACAGTGTCAATTGACCGAAAAATAAGATAACCGAGGCGAATAACTATGTACAAGTTCGACGTTGAAGATGTAACTAAAAAATGCATTGAATGGATAAGACAATGGTTTGAAGAAAACGGAAAAGGTTGTAATGCGGTAGTCGGAATATCTGGAGGTAAAGATAGTTCTGTCGTGGCCGCACTCTGTTGCAGAGCATTGGGCAAACAAAGGGTTATTGGAGTTTTAATGCCTCAGGGCGTTCAGGAAGATATAGATTACGCTTACGGAATATGTGAACACCTAGGAATCAAACACTACGTTATTAACATCAAAGATGCTGTGGATGCGGTTAAACTCCAAGTGCTTAAATCTATAGAATTAACTCAACAGGCGTCTCAGAATTTGCCTGCAAGAATCAGAATGTCCTCTTTGTATGCTGTTTCACAATGTGTGAACGGAAGAGTTGCAAACACTTGCAACTTGTCAGAGGATTGGGTTGGTTATGCAACAAGATATGGTGACGGAGCAGGAGATTTTTCACCAATTTCAAAACTCACCGTCACTGAAGTCAAGGCTATGGGAAGATATTTGGGATTGCCCGAAAAATATGTTGAGAAACCGCCAATTGACGGATTGAGCGGAAAAACAGATGAAGATAACCTTGGATTTAAATATTCGACTTTAGACAAATACATAAGAGAAGGAATTGAACCCGAGGAACAAGTAAAGAACAGAATAGATTCTCTTCACAAAGCCAATTTGTTTAAAATCAAATATATGCCTTGTTTCGAATACGGTGTAGACGATTAACCAGAAACTGACGGAGGAAAAAATGTTAGTAGAAACACTCAGCAAAATAGGTATAGTCTCTGTTGTTGTACTTGACAGAGTTGATGATGCTGTTCCGGTTGCAAGAGCTCTGATGAACGGAGGGCTTAAATGTGCCGAAATCACATTCAGAACAGACGCTGCGCAAGAATCGATCAAAAGAATAACAAAGGAATTTCCGGATATGCTTGTTGGAGCGGGTACTGTTCTGACAATAGATCAAGCAGACAGGGCAATAGACGCGGGTGCCAAGTTTATAGTTGCTCCGGGTCTCAATCCCAAAGTAGTAAAGCATGTTCAATCAAGAGGAATAGAAATGTGTCCGGGAGTTAATACTCCAAGTGAAATAGAGAGCGCTTTGGAACTGGGATTAAACGCTTTGAAATTCTTCCCGGCAGAACCATCCGGAGGGTTAAAGATGCTAAAAGCACTGGGCTCAGCATATGTTAATGTTAAGTTCATGCCAACAGGAGGCATTAATGCAGACAATGTAAGGGAGTATCTGTCCTATAACAAAATATTTGCCTGCGGTGGAAGTTGGATGGTAAAAGGCGATTTAATCAAAGAAGGAAAATTCGAAGAAATTGAAAGACTGACAAAAGAAGCAGTTAAAATTGTCAAGGAAGTCAGAGGATAATATGTTACTTAACTTAAAAGACAAAAAAGAGTGTTTGTTTGATGCTGTTTCAATCGGGGAAATAATGTTGAGACTTGACCCGGGTGAGGGAAGAATAAGAACAACCAGAAGTTTCAAAGTATGGGAAGGCGGCGGAGAATACAATGTTGTTCGAGGTCTCAGAAAATGCTTTGGAATGAAAACTTCTGTCATTACTGCATTTGCAGATAATGAAGTAGGTAAATTACTCGAAGATTTGATACTTCAAGGCGGAGTTGATACGTCCCTGATCAAATGGGTGAAGACCGATGGTATCGGAAGAGTATGCAGAAATGGATTGAATTTTACAGAAAGAGGTTTTGGTGTCAGGGGAGCATTAGGCTGTTCTGACAGAGCTAATACCGCCATATCCAAAATGACTGCAGATGACTTTGACTTTGAATATATATTCGGAAAATTGGGCGTAAGATGGCTTCATACAGGAGGAATATACGCGGCTCTTTCCGAACAATCTTCTGAAACAATCGTTAAAGCAATAAAAACAGCCAAAAAGTATGGAACAATTGTTTCATATGACTTGAATTACAGACCATCGATGTGGAGTGCTATCGGAGGCATAGAAAAAGCAAGACAGGTAAATAAAGAACTTGCTAAATATGTAGATGTAATGATAGGTAATGAAGAAGACTTCACAGCTTGTCTTGGCTTTGAAATAAAAGGAAATGACAAGGATTTGAAATCATTGAACGTAGACGGATACAAAGAAATGATCGATGAAGTTGCAAAGGCATATCCGAATCTGAAGGTGGTTGCGACAACATTGAGAACAGTTAAAACAGCTACTGTCAATGACTGGAGTGCTCTCTGCTGGGCAGATGGGAAAATATACAAATCAAAAGATTACAAAAATCTTGAAATACTCGATAGAGTCGGCGGCGGGGATTCATTTGCGTCAGGCCTGATTTACGGATTAATGACAACAGGTAATCCGGAAACTGCTGTAAACTACGGAGCAGCCCACGGCGCTCTGGCAATGACTACACCCGGAGATACTTCTATGGCAAACATAAAAGAAGTTGAGTCTCTTATGGGCGGAGCAGGCGCCAGAGTTAACAGATAGAATATGGGAAAGAAAACAATTGATTTAACAAACAGAGTAACTGAACTCGATGTTATAAGAGGTTTGTGCATATTGGGAATGGCTGTAGACCATGCTTTTGCAATGGTCGTGTTCATGTTGCCAAGCATTTTTCAAAATAGCACATCAACTTACAACATCTACACGTTTGGCATAGAGTATTGGAACAGCACATTCCGCATGATTATTCATATGCTTGGACTAAGCCTGTTTTTGTTACTCACAGGAGTTTGTTGTTCGTTTAGTAGAAGCAATATTAAAAGAGGAGCAAGATTATTTGCCGTTTCGATAGCATTTACGCTAGTGACTGTTGTTTTCATGAATATCATTGACGAAAAAGACAACATGGTATTCTTCGGAGTGCTTCATTGTATTGCTGTTTCTCTTTTGATAATAGGCTTACTGGAAAAAATAAAAACGAACAAATGGATCTATCTTGCTATCGGAATTGTCATGGTAGCAGTAGGCATAATATTTGTTAATGTTGTAAACGAGTTCGGAGACAACACAGTAAGTGTTTCTTCTGAAAGTTTGTGGACCCTTATACCTAAATGTGTTATAGGACTGGCTTATACCGGGGCGGATTGCGAACCTCTTTTCCCATACGGAGGAATCATATTCATAGGTGTTTTCCTTGGTAAGATGATTTACAAAGACAAGAAGTCTTTGATTTTTAAGAAATATCACAATAATTTTCTTACTTTTGTCGGAAGACATACTTTGATTTTCTATTTAGTGCATCTACTTGTAATTGTCCCGATTTGGGTTGTTGTGTACCTAATCTTGGGAGCAAAACTCACCATTTTCGGATAAAAAAATGACATCTTGCTTTTGACAAGATGTCACAATGAATATATGGCGCGCCCGGAGGGATTCGAACCCACGACCTACCGGTTCGTAGCCGGGCACTCTATCCACTGAGCTACGGGCGCTTATTCACAGAGCACTATTCTATCACAAGAGAGCAGTAGTGTCAACACAAAAAAGCAACAAGATATAAACACAATAATTACACTATTTGTTTTATTTGTATTGAACAAAAAACGCGTATTTGTTAAAATGTGTTTGCAATTGCATTAACTAAGAGGAGAGAGATTCTTATGTTGGATTTGAGTAAAAAAATCAAATGGATTGGTACAGCAGTATGCATGGTTTTATCCGCTGTTGGCGTAGTTTTTGCTGTAAGATCATTTGGCGCGTCTGATCTTGTCAGTGGAATTGCTTGGTCAGTGATAGCTCTATTTGCTCTTGTATCAATTTATGTTGTTTTTGCAGTTGCAAAAATGGCATCTGAGTATTCAGAATACCAAAAGAAATTGCGCATGGTGGTTGAAAAAGCGGCCAGACTTGAAAAAAAGATTAATAGCATGCAGAGTTCCGGGGTTGATAAGTATTCTCCTGTAAACGGAACAATGACATTTGGACCAACAGAACACTCAGGAGATACTATGGGTGTAACAACTGCTATGAGAAAAGCAATTGGTGAAGATTATACTAAGGAAGCACCTCAAAATGGCTCGGTAGTAATAAACGCTCAAACATCCCAGGTAGGTTCAATGACCAGCGTATTTTCTACACAAGCAACAAGAGTTAATACTACTTTGAATGACAACGCAAGAAACTCTTTGATAGATGCTTTTAACACTACAAGTACAGACACATATCATGTAAATGTTAGAACCAACTCAGCAACGAAATACTTTTCCCGCAAGAACACCACAATTGCTGCAGGTGGTCTTCATACAGTTGCTATATCAAATAATGGTAGCGTACAAGCATATGGATTTAATGAGTACGGACAGATAGAAGTATCTGGATGGAGTGATTTAATTCAAATTGCTGCAGGTGCTTATCACACAGTCGGACTTAAAGAAAATGGAACGGTATTAGCAACTGGTTACAACGGATATGGACAGTGCAATGTCAATGGATGGAGAAACATTTGTTCTATTGCAGCAGGCTCAGGACACACTGTTGGATTGAAAGCAGATGGAACATGTGTGGCAGTCGGTGATGGCACATACGGACAAACAGATGTAAGTGAATGGACAGATATAATTGCAATATCAGCTGGAAATAACTACACAGCCGGATTGAAAGCCGATGGCACTGTTGTTGGAGTAGGCGCAAATACTGATGGTAATTGGGGAGCTACAAAGTGGGGTAGTATAACAGCAATAGCAGCAGGAGGAATACACATTCTTGGTTTGAAAGTTGATGGTACTTGTGCTGCTGTTGGTAATAATTCAAACGGACAGTGTGAAGTTTCTTCATGGAGAAATGTGATATCAATAGCCGCAGGCAACTATCATTCTGTAGGATTGCTAGCAAGTGGAAAAGTGGTTGCAGCCGGTTATAATGGCTATAAACAATGTGACGTATCACAATGGAGTGATATAATAGCAATTGCTGCTGGAAGAAATCATACGGTTGGCTTAACAAAATATGGAACACTCGTAGCCGCAGGCGACAACCAAAAGGGACAATGTTCAGTTCTTGCAAGTCAGAATTTGAGAACAAAAGAACAATAATACTACGGATTGGTATTGTTTTGAAAAATTGGTATTGATTTTTTATTTTGAAACAATTATAATTCAATGGCATGCCGGTGTGTTGGAATGGCAGACGAGGTGGACTCAAAATCCATTGGGCTCAAAACCCGTGCGGGTTCAAGTCCCGCCACCGGCACCATTAATGAACTACAGGATTGATACAAAAATTATCAATCTTTTTTTCATTATATAGGGCTAATTTGTTTGTTTTATTATTTAAGTAGTCATAAGTGAAAAAACGATTACTATAACCTTTCGTTTCTTTAACCCATTCATATTTGTACCGCCACTGACAGCAATGTTAGTGGTTTTTTATAGAATTCAATTATCTAAAAATGCGTCCATACGCAAAAATAGTTGCTAACACTCTTGATTTTTTTAAATATAAAAGATAAAATATCAGTGTCTAAAAATGCGTCCATACGCAAAAACAATCATTTGAGGCTTTGATATGTTAATAAAACGAGATGAATATTTAAATAAGCTAATATCAAAAAAATGGAATGGAATGATTAAAGTTATTACGGGCATTAGAAGATGCGGTAAATCATATCTATTATTTGAATTGTTCAAAAAACATTTAATCGATAACGGAGTAGAAGATAATCAAATTATAGAAATTTCACTTGATTCAGTTGAATTTGAAGATTTACAAGACAAAAGAAAACTAAATGACTACATCAAATCAAAAATAAGAAATGATAAAAATTATTATATTCTCTTAGATGAGATACAATTGGTTGATGGATTTGAGTTATTGCTTAATGGACTTTTAAAGCATGAAAATATAGATGTTTATGTTACTGGTTCTAATTCAAAATTTTTGTCAAGTGATATAATTACTGAATTTAGAGGAAGAGGAGATGAGGTTAGAGTTCACCCTCTTTCATTTAAAGAGTTTTATGATTCATATAAAGGCGATAAGCATAATGCTTACTCTGAATATTCCATTTATGGTGGAATGCCTGCTTTAGTAGCAATGGATTCACATGAAGCAAAAAGTTCATATTTATCTAATCTGGTCGAAAATGTATATTTGACCGATATAATTGATAGAAACGATTTAAAAAAAGATAAGGATGTATTAGGTGAATTATTAGATATTATTTCATCTGCGATTGGATCACTTACCAATCCAACCAAACTTGTTAATGTTTATGAGTCAGTTAAACATATTAAAATTAACAGGATGACTATATCACATTATTTAGATTGTTTTATGGACGCATTCCTAATAAGCAAGGTTCAAAGATACGATATAAAAGGTAAGGCGTATATTGATTCTCCATATAAATATTATTTTGAAGATATTGGATTAAGAAACGCCAGAATTAATTATAGACAAAATGAGCCAACTCATACTATGGAAAACATTATTTATAATGAACTTATTATTCGAGGATATTCTGTTGATGTTGGTATAGTAGAAGTTAATTATAAAGATGAATACAAAAAGAGTCAAAGAAAACAATATGAAGTTGATTTTGTATGTAATAAAGGAAATGCAAAGTATTATATTCAATCTGCATACGCTTTGGAAAATCAAGATAAAATTAATCAAGAAACTCGTGGCTTAAATAAAATAATGGATTCATTTAAGAAAATAGTGGTTGTTAAGGATTGTTATGTTCCATGGTACGATGAAAAAGGTGTTTTGTATATTGGACTCGAGGATTTCTTGCTTAATCCTAGTAGTATGGATATTTAAATTATCCAAATTATAGTTATTGTCACAATTGATAGTATGATGTAATTGTTCATAAAGTAAAATATGATAGAAAAGAAATAATATCTGTTTCCTTTAAGGGATCCAATAAGCCATATGCTTATAAGGGAGCATTTTACATTCGCGTCAAAGTAATAACGAATGTGATATGTTATGTGTACGAACTATTATCTGATATATTATCGCACATCAATGTGCAATCCACAGAAAGGAAAAGACAAATTTCGTGTATTACAGACTAAATAAAGACATCGCCCTAAGAAAATGGAGATATGTCGATCGGGCAATATATGTAAAGGGAGTGGATCATGCGCTTGGGGTTAGCGAAGAAGAATTCAAAACACTGCTTTTGTGCGATGGAAGTACAAATATAGATAAGAGCAGTGTCACAGAAGACTTGATTGCAAAAGGATACATTTCCGAGTGCAAAAAGGGTGATAACGTGTACGACTGGTCAAAACTGAAAGTTTATGACAACATGTACTTTCCCAGAATGAATCTAATGATTACCGGAAAATGCAACCTTAACTGTTTACACTGTTTCAACGCAAAAGACAATGCTCCATTGAATAGCGAACTGAAATATGAAGAGATAGTTAGATTACTGGATGAAGCTAAAAACATAGGTGTTCATGCTTTCACAATAACAGGAGGAGAACCGCTTGTTCACCCGAGATTTTTAGACATAATAAAAAGCATATACAAGAGGGATATGTATGTATTCGAACTGAATACAAACGGAGTCCTGATAACCCCAAAGATACTCGAAGAATTCAAAAAAATCGGATGCTTTCCTCTCATAAAAATCTCATTTGACGGAATTGGCTACCACAATTGGATGAGGCAGAATCCAAAAGCCGAGGAAAAAACGATTAGTGCTATCAAGCTCTGTGTTGAAAATGGTTTCAGGGTCAAAGCACAGACACAAGTGAACAAGAAAAATATAAGTGTTATGCTTGACACTGCAAAGTTTTTGAATGAACTTGGCGTTGACGAAATGCGTATAATAAGAACAACAGAGGCACCAAGGTGGGAAGAGAATTGTCCGGACTCAACAATCCCGATTGAAGAATACTACGAAAAAATGTTGGATTTTGCCAAGGAATACAAAGATTCAGGCATGAAAATGACTATAGACATCTGGCAGTTAATGACACTATTTCCCAGAGACAAATCATACTCATTGAAAACTATAAAGACAAACAAGAAAGAATTTAATATCAGAATTCCGATGTGCAAGGGAAACAGGGGAATGATTGCAGTAAGCAGCAGCGGAGAAGTTGTGCCGTGTCTTCAGATGTCAGGATACCTTATGGAAAAGGGGATCAGTCTATCTAATGTAAAGGAAAAGTCTCTTAGAGAAATTATAACCAAAAGTGACTACTGCGACATAGCAACTGCTCCAATATTGTCACTAATTTTAAAAAATGACAAGTGCTCGAGTTGCAAATACATAAAGGCTTGCGCAGGAGGATGTCCGGCTCTCGGTTTGCTGTATTCAAATCCCGCGGGAAACATGTTTCATGAAGATATAACAAAGTGCGTTTTCTTTGAAAACGGATGGTATGACAGGGTACTTAGTGCCATGGATGACTGGAAAGTCACTAACCCATTGAATATTTAATAGATATTTGCTAAAATATAAATGGTTATATGGTTTTTAAGGAGAAATAGTCATGACAAGAGAAGATCTGCTTAAAGGACTCACCAAAGAGCAAAAAGAAAAACTGGAAAACTGCAAAACCACAGAAGAATTGATTAATGTCGCCAAAAAAGAAGGAATTGAACTCACAGATGAACAACTAGAAGCAGTAACCGGCGGATTTTGTGACAGCGAAGAGGATAATACCAAGAAAAAAGACGATGGTAAAAGGATTAAGGAGAAATGAAAAATTAGGATGAACGACGCCTAATCCTCGATAATTCAATTACCGAGATACAGGCGCCCCTATATATTTACAGGTAATATAAGAGTGCGTTATACTATGGGTATGAAGTATAATCCAACATATTCTCGCACGTCAATATGCAATATACATTGTCATATGGTATGGTTTGAAAGTATCAGGATAATATACTTCGATACATACATAATCAATCAAAAGGAAGCTAAGTATGCTACTATCCAAAGAGACGACAATAAAAGTTAATTCAACACAATCGAATATCATAAACCACTTGGGATATGCAGCAAGTAAACTGTGGAACGTATGTAACTACGAACGTAAGCACTATGATTCAACAGCTGGACAATCATATCCTGATTGGTACAAACAAAAAGCATCTC
>JAEEKG010000032.1 GCA_016282315.1 Clostridiales bacterium
GTGCATCGCCGGAGGTATCGCCGAGGCGTTTTATCACGAAATACCGGAGCATATAAAACAGTTCTGTGACCGAAGGATCGATATTACGATCAAAAATGCCGTTCGCGAGTTTGAAAACAAGTATCGCAAATAGTTTTATGTACCGGAGCAGGTTCGCCTGCTCCTTTTTGTATTTGCGCGCCAGGGGCGCGCTCTAACGGGTGAAAGTCCCGAACACGCCCAGATAGTGGGAAATTTATAGCTGAACAGCAAGGGTGTTCATCGTGAGGTGGAATCTGAAGGGAGTCGGATGTGGGGGCGGAAATAACCCACGGGCAAAACCTCGGTCCGTACTTGACTTTTTGGTATGACGGGCATGTTCCGAGTCTTGGGTGCAAGTCCCAAGGGACGTAGTTACCGACGAACCAGATAGCGACTTCCAAGGTTTACAACAAGTGGATATCTATTATCTTTACTTTTATATATCTTTTTTTGACAAAATCTTTACTTTTCCGCTCGTTTGTTGTATAATATGTAAAGATGAAAGCGAGGTTTCACTATGTTTACATATAGCGGACTGGAACTAAAACTGAAAGAAAACAACATCGGACGATCTGACCTGACAAAGATACTCGGATTATCATCGCGAACGGTTGCAAAAATAGGCAAAGGCGAAAAGCTTTCTAAGAAAGTGATGGAAAAACTCTCGGCATATTTTGGGTGCGAACCGGATCAATTGTGCCGGGAGATTTCAAGTAATCCTATTCTTCAATCTTTGAGAGATGAAAAACAAATCAGATTATCCGGCGGACTGTATCATGAATTGCAAGTCAGAATGACGTACAATTCTAACCACATTGAAGGAAGCAGGCTTACAGAAGACCAAACAAGGCTAATATTTGAAACAAACACGCTGAATGTCGGAGACGGGGTACTGGTTGATGACATATTGGAAACTGTACATCACTTCCGAGCAATTGACTATGTAATTGATATTGCAGATGAAGAGCTTTCAGAGGAAATAATTAAGGAACTGCACTATATTCTCAAGCATGATACAAAAGATTCAACTCTTGAATGGTTTGTTGTAGGAGGATACAAAAAACGTCCCAATATGGTCGGAGGACACGAAACGACAAAACCTGAAGAAGTGGAAGCTCAAATGAAAAAGCTGCTTGAAAAATACAATGCAAAATCAGAGAAGACAATAAAAGATATAATTGCTTTTCACGCAGATTTTGAGATGATTCACCCATTCCAGGATGGAAACGGAAGGGTTGGAAGACTTGTTGCACTGAAAGAGTGCTTGAGGTTCAACATAATGCCATTCATTATTGAAGACGGAAAAAAGGCATTTTACTATCGAGGTCTTTCTGAGTGGAATCGTGAAAAAGGATGGCTGATTGACACATGTCTTGACGGACAGGATGTGTTCAAAAAGTTAATAGAGCAATTTGAAATAAAAGGGGAAAAAACATTATGATTAGAATAGCTTTTTTTGACACCAAGAGCTTTGACAGAGTGCCTTTTGACACATTCGGAAAGCAGTATGAGGTTGAATATGTTTTCTTTGAGTCACGCTTGAATGAGGAAACTGCACAACTGGCAAAAGGTTTTGACGGAGTTTGCGCATTTGTCAATGATCCGGTTAACAAAAAAATCATAGATATACTTTACGAAAACGGAGTAAGACTGTTACTTTTGAGATCAGCTGGGTTTAACCATGTTGATATAAAAGCAGCTTTTGGAAAGATTCATGTCTACAGAGTTCCTGCATATTCTCCATATGCAATAGCAGAGCACGCAATGGCGCTTTTGTTGACAGCAAACAGACGTATACACAAAGCATATATCAGGACAAGAGAATATAACTTTTCTCTGAATGAACTGATGGGTGTGGATCTTCATGAAAAAGTTATTGGAGTTGTTGGGACTGGTAAAATCGGCAAAGTGTTCGTAAACATATGTAAAGGATTCGGAATGCATGTACTGGCATATGACAAATACCCTGATCCTAATCTCGATGTTGAATACACTGAACTTGACGATTTGTTCATGAGAAGTGATTTCATATCTTTGCATTGCCCTCTGACTGATGAAAACAGATATATGATAGATTCAAGTGCCATCCAAAAGATGAAGAAGGGCGTGGGAATCATCAACACATCAAGAGGCGGATTAGTAAAAGGAGAAGATTTGCTTGAAGGAATTAAACAGAGACATATAGGTTTTGTATGTTTAGATGTTTATGAAGAAGAAGGCGACATTTTCTTTGAAGATAAGTCTGGTCATATTCTTGATGATGATGTACTCAGAAACCTGATTGCAATGCCTAATGTTATAGTTACATCTCACCAGGCATTTTTGACTAGGGAAGCCTTGAACAATATTGCAGAAACCACCACAAAAAATGCAGTAGATTATTTCAATGGCGGAAGCAATCAAAACGAAATCTGTTACCATTGTACAGACATTAAAAACTGCAGAAAAGCTAGAAAAGAGAAGTGTTTTTGATGGATAATTATGATGTTTCAGTGATTAGTTGTGAAGATTATTCTGACGAAAATGTTGAAACAGCACTAAAATCATCACTTGAACAAATCAATGGACTTGATTTTGTGAAAAGCGGAATGGTCATCGGTATAAAGGCAAACCTCGTTACAGCTATGAAACCGGATTTGGCCGCAACTGTACATCCTTCAGTTATTTGCGCTTTAGTCAAAATATTGAGAGAACGAGGAGCTGAAGTCATAATCGGTGACAGCCCAGGCGGAATCTATTCTGCACCATATTTAAAAGTTGTATATGACGTAAGCGGAATGAGACGAGCTGAGACATTTGGCGCCAAGTTAAATGATGATTTTTCGCAATCTGAAATCGACTATCCCCAAGCGGTAAAAGCTAAGCATTTTCCTTATACGTCCTGGCTTAGCAAAGTTGATGCCATAATCGATGTGTGTAAGTTAAAAACTCATGCAATGATGGGACTGTCTTGTGCAGTCAAGAATTTCTTTGGAACTATTCCCGGTACCAAAAAGCCAGAATTTCATTACAGATTCCCAAAGGCAGAAGACTTTGCAGATATGCTTGTGGATGTATATGAATATTCTAAGCCGGCACTGTGTATATGTGATGCTGTAATCGGAATGGAAGGAAACGGCCCCACACAGGGCACACCCAGAAAAATAGGGTGTTTGGTTGCAAGCAAGAATGGACACATGCTGGATACAATAGCAGCTGATATAATAGGAATAAAGGCAAGTGAAGTGCCGACTATTAAGGCCGCACAAAACAGAGGTTTGTTGACAGAAGACAGCTCGCAAATAAGGGTCTTTGGAGATTTATCCAAATTCCGAATACCGGATTTCAAAACTGTTGAGGCGCAATCAAGTGTTTTCTTCAAGGTTTTGGGTGATGGCTTTTTCGGGAAGGTGGCAGACTTCTTTGCATCAAGGGTCATAACCCCATTTCCAAAATTGGAACCAAAATCATGTGTTGGTTGTAAAAAATGTGCGCAGATATGTCCGGCAAAAGCAATTACCATGAAAAATGGAAAACCTCACATTAACCGAAAGATATGTATTCATTGCTTTTGTTGTCAGGAGTTTTGTCCTATGGGGGCGATGCGGTATGGTCGTCACCTGATAATGAGGGTTCTTGGAAGATAATAATGTGTTTTTAACAACAAAAACGATTGTTTTTTGTAAGAGTTCACATATATAGTTTTGGTTAAAACTATTGATTTTTTAAGTCACAAAATATATTATTTAATTGTAGCCTATGTACAATTGGCACAAAAAGTTTTAAGGAGATATTGTTATGGGAAAATTTGTAGTTAGAGAAGCAAAAGATGGATTCAAATTCGATTTGAAAGCAAACAACGGCGAAA
Source organism: Clostridiales bacterium (assembly GCA_016282315.1). Lineage (GTDB taxonomy): Bacteria > Bacillota > Clostridia > Oscillospirales > CAG-272 > CAG-841. The sequence continues at coordinate 3,869 of JAEEKG010000032.1, forward strand.
TCATTGCCAGCTCACAGGTTTATACAACATTGGCTGCTTGCCAGAATGGTGTAGATAGTGTTAAGACAGTAAGCGCTGCTGAAGTTGAAGATCAGACAGTTGAAGGATTTGAAGAATTGAAGAATCCGAAATTTGAATTATATACAGATAAAGCCGGAGAATATCGTTTCCGTTTGAAAGCTAGAAATGGTGAAATAGTTGCTGTTTCTGAAGGATATACAACAAAAGCTAATTGTCTCAACGGAATTGAAAGTGTTAAGAAAAACGCACCTGAGGCAGAAGTAGTTAAAGAATAATGCTTTGCCTTCCGATTAATCGGAAGGCATTTTGTTAAGAGAGGTCTTATGATAAAAGACACAAAGTACTATATAGGCGTGGATATTGGCGGCACTAAATGTGCCGTCACTTTGGCGTGCTTATATAATGATGAGCTTACTTTTTTAGACAAGACTCTTTTTCCAACTATCACATATAAAGAAACGTTTGACTCGATCGTAAAAGCGGTGGAAAAATATGTCAAAAAAGAAAGTGTTTCTTCAATAGGAATCAGCTGCGGAAGCCCGCTTGATGCTGAAAAAGGAATAATATTGTCTCCTCCGAATCTTCCGGGTTGGGATGAAGTCAGAATCAAAGAAATATTCGAAGATAAATTCAAGATAAAGACATATTTGGAAAATGATGCAAATGCATGTGCTATTGCAGAAAACAAATTCGGTGCCGGTAAGAATTCCAGAAATATGGTATTTTTAACATTCGGTACGGGTTTTGGTGCCGGCCTTATTTTAGACGGAAAGCTTTACAGAGGTACAAACGGATACGCCGGAGAAATAGGGCATGTAAGGCTCGAAAACGAAGGTCCGGTCGGTTATGGAAAGAACGGCTCGTGTGAAGGTTTTTGCTCGGGCGGAGGGCTTGCTCAGATTATTCGTGAAGAAGTTAAGAAAGCTTTATCTCAGAACCAAAAGGTTTCTTTCTGTGAAAGCGAAAAAGATCTGGATAAACTAAACGCTAAAGTAGTTGCAAATGCTGCAAAGAACGGCGATCAACTTGCTATTAAGATTTACAGAGATTGCGGAAGAAATCTTGGAAGGGCAGTTTCAGTGTTACTCGATGTACTGAATCCTGACACAGTTGTAATAGGCAGCATTTTTGAGAGAAGCGAAGACTTGTTAAGGGATGAAATGGAAAAAGCAATAAGAGAAGAGGCGCTTGTATATACTCAGAGTGTTTGTACAATTAAAAAGGCTGAACTTGGTGATAGAATAGGCGATTATGCAGCAGTTTCAATCGCTATAGAAGGAGAGAACTATGAGAATAATTGATGAATTGATTGAGAGATACCCGGTATTGAAGTCATCAAAAAAGTCTATAGAACAAGCTTGCGAAATTGTTGTTTCAGCATACAAGAGCGGCTGCAAGGTGATGACATGCGGCAATGGCGGTAGTGCTGCTGACTCAGAACACATTGTGGGCGAACTGATGAAGAGTTTTTGCAAAAAAAGAGATTTAAAAGAATCTTTTGTTGAGAAAGCAAACAAAAATGAAGAAACAAAAGTACTTGTTGACAATCTCCAGGGTTCTCTAGAAGCTATTTCTCTTGTGTCACAGAGCGCAATAATCAGTGCTTTTGCAAATGATAAAAATCCGGATTTTGTATATGCACAGCAAGTGTATGGGTATGCTAAACCAAATGATGTTCTGTTTGCTTTAACAACTTCAGGTAATTCAAAGAATGTCCTTTATGCAGCAATGACAGCTAAATTGCTCGGAAGCAAAGTAATATCCATAACAGGAAAAAATGGCGGCAAAATAAAGGAATATTCTGATTGTAATATAGCAATTGAAGAAACAGAAACATACAAGGTTCAGGAACTGACTTTGCCTATTTATCATGCAATTTGTCTGTATGTTGAAGACGTATTGTTTTAATATTATTTGAGGTGTAAAGATGTCATATATCAGTAAGAGCGAGTACGAAAAATGGACTGGCGAAACTCGTGAAAAAAGAATGAAATGGTTTAAAGAAGCCAGGTTCGGAATGTTTATTCATTACGGGCTTTATTCACAATTGGGTACGGGCGAGTGGTCACAGGCAAATGAAAACTACACAGTTAAAGAATATGAAGAGTTTGCCAAGACATTTGCACCAAAGGAAAATGCGTGTGAAGAGTGGTGCCAGACCGCCAAAAAAATGGGTGCAAAGTATGTAGTATTAACCACAAGACATCACGAAGGTTTTTCTTTGTGGGATTCTAAAGTTAATCCATACAATTCGATGAATTATTGCAAAAGGGATCTGGTCCGCGAATTTGTTGATGCTTGCAGGAAATATGATCTAAGAATCGGTTTGTATTCTTCACTTATGGACTGGCATCATCCCGATTCCTGGAAGTGTGCCAATGACCCTGAAGCGAGAGCAAGATTCTGCAAATATATAGAAGATTTAAACGTTGAGTTGTTGTCAAATTACGGCAAAATCGACATATTGTGGTACGATGTGTCTTGTCCAATTACAAGTGCTGAAGGCTGGGATTCAATTAACAGAAATTATCGCCTTCGTCAACTGCAGCCGGATATATTGATAAACAACAGAAGCATGTTAAGCGAAGATTTCGGAACTCCTGAAAACTATATTAGCAGAGAAGATGACAGACATTTTGAATCATGTCTTACTCTTACAAATCTTGCTTGGGGATATGTTGATCATGAACAGGCCAAAGACTTCATGGTTACACCTAAACAGATTCTCAGAAATCTTCACATGTGTACTTGTAAAGGCGGCAACATGCTGTTAAACGTCTCTCCTTGTCCTGACGGAAGTGTAGATCCGTACACAGAAAAAACACTTGAAAAAGTTGGTGAATGGCTCAGTTATAACGGACAGGCAACATATGGCGAAAAGTATCCCACAGCATCTTTGTACAGTGCAACATCTTTGACAGCTGTTTCAGCAGATAAAGATCTCAAAACATTCTATTTGTGGAATTGGGTTTGGCCGAAGAACGGAACGATGAGAATCGGAGGTTTTATTGACGCTCCAAAGAAGATATCTTATCTCGTTTCAGGTAAACCAATTGATTATGAAGTCGATGGATACAGAATAATTCTCAAGAATCTTCCTGATAGTCCTCCGGATAAGATTTGCGGTGTTACGGTTATTAAGATGGAGTTTGATAACCCGCCCAGACACAGGTACAGGAGCTATTATCCGCAACTCAGCGGCGGACACGACTATTCAGATGGAAATAACAAATGGTAAAAGATAAAAATACAGCATGACTCGGATTTGTTTCCTTGTCATGCTGCTTATTTTTTTATCTTTAAATCAGTCTGACTCCGCCATCTAGTTCAGCAAGTCTTTGGTACTTGTTAGACAATATGCAATCTGCGCCCCAACTGAGCAGTTGTTTTGCTTCTTCCAAATCATCAGACCAGAAAACGTTTACTATAATGCCATGGTCATGAGCATATTTGAATGCTGCCTCGTCATAATAAGGCTTGAAGAATTGAACTCTTTTACAACCATACTTGACAGCTCTGTCAACCATGCTGTAGGCTCCTAGATCCTTAGACTGTGCACCTGCACATACTTCGATTTCCGGGTACTTTTTCTGCATGTATTCAAGCATGTAATTGTTTGTTATCATCAGATAACAATATCTTTCACACTCATACTTTTTGATCAATTCTACAGTATCATCAAGGTAACTGTCAGGCATAGGAGCATAATCGTCGAGGTTCTTCATGTGGATGTTCATTATTGTTTTTCCCGTGAACTTCTGTAGAATCTCTTCAAATGTGACTATTCTCAGTCCTGCAAATTCCTCATTGAATTTTGAACCGAAATCAAGTTGTTTCAACTCTTCAAGTGTTTTTTCGTAAATCTTTCCCGAACCATCAGAAGTTCTTGACAATGTCATATCGTGACTTGATACAAGTACGCCATCTGAAGTCGGCCATAAATCAAATTCTATTTCCGAAGCACCAAGTGCAACAGCTGCGCCTAATGCGGGGAGAGAATTCTCAGGAGCTACAGCACTGAATCCTCTGTGAGCACAAACTCTCGGGAACGGAATCATGCTATTATACGGCAACAGAGAAGGCCCAGCATTTCTGTAAAGCCATGGTCTTCTGCCTACTTCCGTATATTCGGGGTGAGTAGCTAGACTTCCGCCGAAACCTGCTGCTTTAAGATATTTTTTCTTTGGATCTATTTCAGCGCATTCCATTCCAATCTTTGAATGCATATTGACGATCACCGTGCTGTCCGGGCTGACTATACAGCTTGTTCCGCAAACAGTTGAGTCGTCTCCAAGTGAAACTGATGATCTGACAAGGTAAGCAGCTGTGTTGTATGCGACAAATCTGCACATTGTCTCAAGTGCTTGATGAGTATCGGTTCTTTGAAGTGAATTGCCTATTACTACATCAGGTTTTAAGCGTGCAATCTGAGCATAATTCTCATAAAAATAGAAGTCATAACAAGTCAAAAATGCAAACTTAATTCCATCAATTGTTAGGGTATAAGGTAGAGAAGGTGTTTGAGAATAAGTGTCATCCAGATGCAGTTTTATTTCTGACGGAGCCGGGTGAGCTTTGAAATATTTACCTACTATTTCGCCTTTTCCGTTTATAGCAAACGTAGTATTTCTTCCGCCTTTTTCACTCATGTACAATGCGTTTACAAATACAATAGCGTTGCATCTTTTTGCTGTCTCACACGCTTTGTTCAACAGTACTTCGTGATTAGCTTTAGTGTTTTTGTAGAATGAGCTCTCCGTGTCCTGTACAGCAGGTATATCACTGTATTCAGGAAGAACAATCAAATCCATGTCAGATGAGCACTGATCCAATAATTGCAATAATTGTTCAAAGCACTTCTGAGTGTCCTGTTCTTTTGAAGAATAAAATGGTTGAATCAAATTGACTTTCATATCTTCCTCCTAATTTTCAAATTGGCTCTTGTATAGATTTGAATACAGTCCACCTAATGAAATAAGTTCATTATGTGTGCCTCGTTCAATTATTCTGCCTTCTTTCATGACAATGATGGAATCGGCATTTTTAATTGTAGACAATCTGTGTGCCACTATAATGCTTGTCCTTCCGCTTGTAAGTGTGTCGAAGGCTTTTCCTATCAGAACTTCTGTTCTTGTATCGATAGATGATGTTGCTTCATCCAAAATCAAAATAGGAGAGCGATGGAGCATAGCTCTTGCGATACATATCAACTGTCTTTCTCCCTCTGACAAATTGCCTGACTCGTTTGATACTACAGTATCATACTTGTTTGGCAATCTCTGAATGAATGAGTCAGCACATGCAGCTTTTGCAGCGTTTATAACGTCTTCGTCAGTTGCTTCCGGTTTACCGAATCTTATGTTATCTGCAATTGTTCCGCTCTTTAACCATGTTTCCTGTAAAACCATGGTACAATTCTTTCTCAACGTGTCTCTTGGAACCTTGGTAATGTCTGCATTTCCAACGCTTATGGATCCTTCATCTGTTTCATAGAATCTTAAGAGCAAGTTGATAATTGTTGTTTTTCCGCAGCCGGTAGGTCCGACGAGGGCAATGTGTTTTCCCTTTGATGCTGAAAAATCAAAATCCTGGATCAGCGGACGGTCTTTAACATATGAAAAATATACATGATTGAATCTGACTTCGCCGTTTTCTTGCAATACTTCTGAATCAACGTTTTCGGATTGTTTTGGCTCATCAATTATTTCAAATAACCTTTCTGCACAAGCAATGGAACTTTGCATCTCAGACATCACGCTTGTGATGTTGTTAAATGGTTTTCCATATTGATTTGCATAAGCCAAAAAGCTGGATAATCCACCGACTGTGAGCAGGCCGTCAATTACTGAAAATGACCCTATAAGAGCGGCTACAGCATATACTGTTGCATTGATGAACCTGGTTGAAGGATTAACAAGAGATGAGAAGAAAATAGCTAAAAGGTTAGACTTTTTATATCTCTCATCGATTTCCTGCATGTTCTCAATCGCTTTGTCTTCATTGTTGAAAGCGCTTGTCACTTTTTGCCTTGTTATCATTTCATTGACATAAGCTGTTTCTTCTCCAAGTATTGAAGTTGAGACCTTGAACATTTTGTGTGTTCTTTTTGAAATGAAGTTTGCAAGAAGAATAGATAGTGGTGTCAATACAATGACAACAGCGCCTGTCAGAGGAGACAAAGTCATCATGAATATCAATGTACCAATAATCGTTATAATGCCTGGCACAAAAGATGTCATTATTATGATCAATCCATCAGAAAGGACCTGAGCATCAGATGTGATTCTGCTTACTATGTCTCCGTGTTTGTGAGAGTCAACGTAAGAAATAGGTAAATCGGATATATGCTCAAAGGCTTGCTTTCTCAATTTCTTTACTGCATTGTATGAAACTCTGTTCGATAGAACACTTGAAAAATATTGCAAACAAGCTGTTGATATGATGATAATAACAATCTTTGCCAGTATTACAAAGAGCGCTTCGAAATCGACGTTACCCGGACCTATCAGGGTGTCTATTGCTTTACCAATTTGTATAGGCAAAAACAAATCCAAAACTGAGTAGAGAACAGTGCACAAGATTACAAAGACAAATGAACTCTTCTGTTGGCTGATATTTTTCAGAATTCTGAGGACTGTGCTTTGTTTTTTCATGCGCTCGCCCCCTTTTCTATCTGAGATTCATAAATCTCTTTGTATATAGGGCAAGTGGACAAAAGCTCATCATGTGTTCCATAGCCGCAAATCTGTCCATTATCCATGACAACTATCTTGTCTAAATGCATTACTGAAGATATTCTTTGACTTACAATAAATGCAGTTGTATCGGTCAGCTTATTTATCTGATTTCTCAAGTCTTTTTCAGTGGCAAAATCGAGCGCAGAAGCTGAGTCGTCTAGAATCAGTATCTTAGGCTTCTTGACAGCAGCGCGTGCAATTGTGAGCCTTTGTTTTTGGCCGCCGGACAAATCTGATCCGCCTTCGCTCAAAACAGCATCAAGACCGCCTTTTTTAGTCACGATGTCATATGCACTTGCAAATTTCAAAGAATCTATTATATCTTCTTCTGTCGCATTTTCATTTCCTCTGAGGATGTTATCTCTTATAGTGCCTGAGAACACCTGGGCGTGTTGAGGAACAATGCCGACTGCATCTCTTAAATTCTTTCTGGATATTTCTTTTACATTGTGGTTTCCGACGAATACATCGCCTTCAGTTGCTTTGTAAAAGCCGGGAATCATATTTACAAGACTTGTTTTTCCTGAACCTGTACCGCCTATTACTCCAACTTTGGTTCCTGATGGAATGTCTATATTTATATTTTTCAGAGTTGACGCACTGGAACCGAAATACTGAAGGGAAACATTGTTAAATCTTACGCTTCCGTTTTCGGGCAGAATATCTGAATTTACGTCTTCATCACTATCTTCGATATTCAGAATTGCGGATATTCTTTTTGAAGCTGCAATTCCTTTTGATGTAGTGATAATTAGATTTGCAAATTTAATCAGCTCAACGAGTATCTGTGACAAGTAGTTGTACAGAGCAATTACTTGGCCCTGTGTCAGTAAATCATTGTCAACTGAAATGGCATTTGAACGAATCATGACTATGAGAACAATGTTGATTAGCAAATATGTCAACGGGTTCATTATTGCAGATATTTTTCCTGCAAAGATCTGAATCTTGTTGAGTGCCTCATTGTTCTTGTTGAATTCTTTGTTTATGTTTTCTTCGTTACAATAGGCCCGTATAACTCTGATTCCGGATAAGCTTTCTCTTGTGTTAGACAAAACATTGTCAAGGCTGTTTTGAGTATTGACATAGAGCGGTATTGTTTTCTTTGTCAATATGAACACTACAACCGAGAGTACAACTAAACCAATTGAGAAGATGATGCCTGTTTTAACATCAATGAAAAATGAGCATACTACTGCGCCAAGTACAATAAATGGGGAACGCAAAAAGAGTCGAAGCGCCATGTTGACACCTGATTGAACTGATTGTGTATCAGAAGTCAATCTGGTAATTAAAGTGGCTGTTCCGGCTTTGTCCAGTTCCGTATAAGACAGCGATTGAATCTTAGCAAACAAAGCTCTTCTCAATGAGGAAGAAACTCCGACTGCAGATTTAGCTGCAAAAAATTGCGCAATAACAGAAAAAGCTAAGCCTGCAAGTGCCAGTCCCACCAAAATCAAACTAAACTTGATGACATATGGCTTGTCAGACTTCAGTACGCCATTGTCTATAATCGCAGCAATGACGAATGGTACAAGCAAGTCTAACAATGCTTCAATCAGTTTGAACAAAGGAGACAGGATGCTTTCGGCTATATACTTTTTCATGTGGTTAAAAAGTATTCTCATTTTATTCCTTCATTTATTTAAAAACTATCATATATTATTGCACAATAGTAAAGTAAAGTCAAATTGACAATACTTGCAAAAAGTACAATAAAGTGTTATATTACACACTCGTAGGGAGGTGAAGAAATTGTACAATCAGAAACATTTGGTTGCAAAAAGAATTGTTTTCGGACTGTTGGCATTAGCCATGATGGTTGTAATATTCTTTTTTTCTTCACAGAATGGGGAAGAATCGGGCAATCTCAGCAATAGCATAACAGAGACAGTTGTTGACTTTGTTGTCAAGACATTTGATGTCCAGTTTGAAAAGACTGAAGAGAATATGTCTATAGTCAAAATGATAATTCGAAAACTCGCCCATTTTTCCGAATATTTTGTTTTTGCAATTTTTGTGACTTTGTTCATGTACACATTTAAATTGAACAAGCTCGCACTGTCTGGTATCAGCTTAGCAATAGCGGCGCTTTATGCAACTACTGATGAATTCCATCAATCATTTGTGGATTCGAGGTTTGCTTCGCCTATAGATATAGGAATCGATTCTTCAGGGGCGCTGGTCGCAATATTGATATTGTTCCTCATTTTCTCTCTGGCTGAGAGGAAATATAAAAAAGATGACATAAAAGTTGAAACATACCCCATATGAACTTTGAATTCATATGGGGCAATTTTTTATAGTTTTTCTATTGCTGCAACTTCTTCCATTGCTTTTTTCATTCTGTCCATCATTTCATCGCTGAATTTAGGAGTTCTGTCGTAGTAGTAAAGACCATTGCGCTCTTGTTCAACATCGTACAATTGAGTGTAGCAAACTCCGCACATTCTCGGGTTAGCTCTGAACGCATCAATCATACCAACATATCTCTTTTCGAATTCTTCAAGAGTCTTAGGTGCGTTTCCGTAACCCCATCCCTGATCATCGTCTCCTGTCCACTTAATGCCGCCGTATTCGGATAAGAAGTACGGTAATCCTTCAGTGTAGGACTGTCTTTCTGTGTAGTTGACGAATACTTCGTTTTCGTTGAAGTCTTTGTATCTCTCATGGAGGAACACTTCGTTCTGATTGTAGTCGTGAATGTCGAAAATATCTGTTACTACGTGATAGTTTCCGCTTGTGTCTATAACAGGTCTGGACTTATCAAATTTCTTTGTTTCGTTGTAAATGCTTCTGAGAAGTTCATTGTTCTGGGCTCTTCCGTTGACATTCCATGTTTCATTGAAAGGACACCAACCTATCAATGCCGGGTGGTTATAATCTCTTTCAACTGATTCCATCCACTCAGGTAGATAGATCTGAACGCCTTCAGATAGGGAAGCATCAAATCCCCAGTTAGGGTACTCACCCCATACTAAATAGCCGTGTTTATCTGCTTCGTATATGAATCTTCTTTCGAATACTTTTTCGTGAAGTCTAGCGCCGTTAAAGCCCATTCTTTGGGACAACAAAATATCATTCAGCAATGCTTCATCTGTTGGAGCTGTATATACGCCATCCGGGTAAAATCCCTGATCAAGAACAAGGCGCATGAATATATTCTTGCCGTTGAGTTTTAACAGTGTTCCGTCAACTTCAATTTTTCTCATGCCGAAATATGATGAAACTGTATCTTTTCCGAATTCGGATTCAACAGTTATAGTTAAATCATACAGATTCGGATTTTCTACGTCCCACAAGTGAACGTCTTTAACATTGAATTGTAGTGTTGTAAGAGAAGACTTTGTTGAGACTGTAGCTTTTCCTTGCAGGCTTGAATCAAACTTGCTTACTAGAGATATTTTTCTTTCTCCCTTGCCTTCAGTATATACTCTGGCTGTAACTATGCCTGCATCAATGTCTGTGTCTATGAATATCTTTTTCAGATAAACAGCCGGAACTCTTTCAAGCCATACGGTTTGCCAAATACCTGTTGTTCTTGTATACATACAACCATAGGAATTGTATTTTGGAGATTGTTTGCCTGATGGTTGGGAGAGATTTCTGGAGTCACCTTCACAACATACAACAATTGTATTATTTCCTTCAACAACATAATCTGTTATGTCAAATGAGAAGGGAGTATAACCGCCGTTGTGAGAGCCTACTTCTTTTTCATTTACATATACATATGTTGTGTAATAAGCAGCTTCGAAGTTCAAAAGAAGTCTGTCTGTTCCGAGTTTTCCAACCTTGATTGTCTTTCTGTACCAACATGCATTAATAAAATCTTTGTACTCTATACCGGATAACTTTGATTCGGGGCAGAAGGGTACATTTATTTTTTTGCTGAATTTTTCCTGAGAATAAACTTTTCTCTCTCTTCCTGTAACGCCGAAATCAAATTCAAAATCCCATTTTCCGTTGAGATTTGTCCAATTCTTTCTGACTAATTCCGGTCTTGGATATGCTTTTCTTTCCATAAAAATACAACTCCTGTGAATGTATAATTTTCATGTAAATTATATCATATTGAATTTACTATTCAAGGAGAATTTTTGAATACTTTTGTAAAGAATTTTATATAAATTCATTGACAAATTATATAACACGGTGTAAAATGATGTCAGAAAAAGGAGGCATGATATGGGAAAAAGTTTATATAGTCTCATACTTTCAGATGAAGTAGTCAAAAAAATAGATGTTTTAGCTCATAGAAACGGAACAAACAGATCTAATTACATTAATCAGATATTAGCTGATCACGCATCTGTCACGACTCCTGAAATGAGAATCAATGACATTTTCGGACTTATCAATGATTTCTTCGGAGATGGAGATTTGGTACCTACATACGTACCTAATCAAACCACTATGTCTTTAAAGAGCTGTCTTGAATACAAATACAGACCGACAATGAAATATGAAGTCGAATTGTATCATTCAAACAGAGGTGGAGTGGCAGGTCAACTTGATGTTATGTTCAGAACCACGTCAAACGAACTGCTCAACAAACTTGTGGATTTCTTCAATCTGATAATATCCATTGAGAACAAAGTATTGGGAGAAAAGCACTCATACGATTTGATTGATGGAAAGTTTACAAGAAGTATATGCGTAGACAATATATCTCATTATTCTTCCAATCAGTTGGCAAACGCCATATCTAAATACGTAAAGGTGTTTGATAATTGTCTCAAAGCATACGTTGGAAATTACAAGAGTTCTGAAGAAATATTGAAAATGTATTATAACTACGCGAAGAGCGCAAAGATATTGATATAAAGGGGTGAAGTATTATGGATGCTAACAAATTGACACAAAAAGCAAGGGATATTCTGTCAAATTCTCAGTCTTTAGCTATCCGGAACGGAAATATGTACATAATGCCTGAACACATTCTTTACTCGCTCGTCGATCAAGATAATGGTTTAATTCCATCTCTTTTATCTAAAACCGGTATAGAATGCAGCGCATTACTTGATGATATAAACAAAGCAATTGACAGTCTTCCGAAAGTTTCGGGAGCAGGAAGAGATCCTGACTCAATCCTTATCTCAAAGGAAACTGATGTGGTATTGTCTTCAGCTGAACACATCGCTTCAAAAAACGGAGATGAATATGTCTCAGTTGAACACATCATGATAGCCATCATAGATAATCCTACTCAAAAGCTTAAAGAGATACTGAAAAGATGGAACATCAACAAAACAGATTTCGTAAAGGAGCTCGGAAAAGTCAAGACTTCAAGAATTACAACGGACAATCCAGAAGAAACATATGACGCTTTGTCAAAATACGGTACGGATCTTGTCGCAACCGCAAGAGAGCAAAAACTGGACCCTGTAATAGGAAGGGACGAAGAGATAAGGCATACTATTCTTATTCTTTCAAGAAAGACAAAGAATAATCCTGTCCTAATCGGTGAGCCTGGTGTTGGTAAAACAGCAATTGTTGAAGGCATAGCTCAGAGAATTGTACGTGGCGATGTTCCTGACGGATTAAAGGATAAAACCATATTCTCTCTGGATATGGGTTCTCTTATAGCGGGAGCTAAGTACAGAGGCGAATTTGAGGAGAGACTAAAAGCAGTACTTGAAGCTTTAAAGAAGAGTGAAGGAAAGATAATCCTGTTTATAGATGAGCTTCACAACATAGTTGGAGCAGGTAAAACCGAAGGATCTATGGATGCAGGCAACATCCTGAAACCTATGCTTGCAAGAGGAGAACTGCATTGTATTGGCGCAACTACACTTGATGAATACAGACAATACCTTGAAAAAGACAAGGCACTCGAAAGAAGATTTCAGCCTGTTCTTGTCGAAGAACCTAATGTAGAGGATACTATATCCATTCTCAGAGGTTTAAAGGAAAGATATGAAGTATATCATGGAGTCAGAATTCATGATAACGCTCTTGTTGCTGCCGCAACATTGAGTAACAGATACATCAGCGACAGGTTTTTGCCGGATAAAGCAATTGACTTGGTCGATGAAGCATGTGCTACTGTCAGAACCGAAATTGATTCAATGCCTGAAGAAGCAGACAAAGTCAGAAGACATATAATTCAACTTGAAATAGAAGAAATGGCATTGAAAAAAGAAACGGATACCTTGTCAAAGGAAAGACTCGAAAAGCTTCGCAATGAATTGGCTGAAGAACGAGACAAGTACAATGAGATGAAGGGTAGATGGGATGCCGAAAAAACAAGCGCAGATGAGATAAAACAAATTAAGAAAGAAATTGAACAGACAAATCTGGCAATCGAGAGCGCTCAGTCATCTTACGAGTATGAAAAAGCTGCAAAATTGCGTTACGGAACACTCCCGGATCTTCAAAACAAACTGCAGCAGGCCGAAGAAAAGAACATGGCTTACAGGGGCAATAAATCGATGGTCAGGGATACTGTAACAGACAACGAGATTGCTGAGATAGTATCTAAGTGGACCGGAATCCCTGTAAACAGACTTGTTGAAAGCGAAAAGGAAAAACTGCTTTCAATGCCGAGTATATTGCACAAAAGACTCATTGGTCAGGATGAAGCAGTCGACATGGTTTCAAAGGCTATTCTTAGATCTAGAGCTGGTATAGCGGACCCAAAGCGTCCTGTTGGTTCGTTTTTGTTCTTAGGACCTACTGGTGTAGGTAAAACAGAACTAGCTAGGACTCTTGCTAGAACTTTATTTGACGATGAGAAGAATATGGTCAGAATTGACATGACCGAATATATGGAAAAATACAGCGTGTCGAGATTAATTGGTGCGCCTCCAGGTTATGTCGGATATGATGAAGGCGGCCAGTTAACTGAGGCAGTCAGAAGAAAACCATACTCCGTTATTTTGTTTGATGAAGTTGAAAAGGCGCATCCGGATGTATTCAACATCTTGCTTCAGATACTGGATGACGGAAGGTTGACTGATAGCCACGGCAGAGTTGTTGATTTCAAGAATACTATAATCATACTGACAAGTAACCTCGGTTCACCGTATCTTCTTGAAGGTATTGACAAGAATGGCAATATAACAGAAGATGCTCAGAAAGCTGTTCAGGAAGAACTGAAGAGAACATTCAGACCTGAATTTTTGAATAGACTTGATGGTATTGTAATGTTCAAACCACTCACAAAAGACAACTTGTATTCAATTATTGATATCTTGCTCGACAACATTAAGAAGAGACTTGCAGATATGCAACTGAGCATTGAAGTAACTGACAGGGCAAAGGACCTGATTATAGATAAATCATATGATTCAAGTTACGGCGCAAGACCTCTGAAAAGGTATCTGCAAAGTGAGCTTGAGACACTTGTGGCTGAACACATCTTGAGAAATGATCTGGAGTCCGGGACAGTAATAAAAATTGATTCAGATGGCGATAAACTAATTTGTCTATAATAAAAATGCTTGTGGCAGCTGACAAAATCAGCTGCCACATTTGTAAGTGTTGAGAAAAAATTGAATATATGTTAGAATAACAATCGCAGATAACAAATGTATATCATGAGGGAATAAAATGGCTCAAGAAACTAAACAATCAATTGTTAATACATTTATGCAATTGTTGAATGAAAAGTCTTTTGATAAAATAACCGTAACTGACATTGTCAGCAGATGCGGTATCAACAGGAACACTTTCTACTATTACTACCAGGACATATACGAGTTGCTCGAAGAAATCTTTACTGATGAAACAGATAAGATTATAAAGAAACATCAGCACTATGATACCTGGGTTGAAGCTTTTTATCTTGCGGTCGGATTTGCAAGACTAAACAAGAAGGCTATATATCACATTTTTAATTCAGTGAACAGGCAAATCCTTGAAGACTATTTGTACAAAGTCATAGTGAAGAACCTGACTGAATATGTGAACCCAATTGCAGAAGAGTTGAATGCAGATGATGAAGATAAGGAAGCACTTATTATGTTTTATTCATCCGCGCTCATGTATATGACTTTGCAGTGGATTCAGAGCGGAATGAAAAAGAATTTCAGCGAGCACATAGATCGTCTGGGATTCTTACTTGACGGCAATATAAAGCACGCTCTTGAAAAGAGAATAGCAGAAAAAAACAATTGATAACCAAAAGCCAGAACCGGTCGGGTTCTGGCTTTTAAATTACACGAGTTTGTATTTTACTTCGTAATCGTATTTGTCTATTTGTTCATGATCTTTGACTTTCCTTACAACAAAGTATGTCAAAGGAGTACACAGTACTTCATACAGAACTTTGAACAAGTACTGGAAGAGAATCATCTTCAATAGTTCAACAATATCCATTGTTCCGATGAATGCAATGGTGATGAAAATGATTGAATCCAGCAGTTCTCCCACAACAGTGGAAAGAATAGTTCTTAACCAAAGCCTTTTTCCTTTTGTTACTACTTTTAGCTTTGATAGAACGATAGAGTTTGAAAACTCACCAAATAGATATCCTGTCAATGATGCCAACAGAATCCTAGGTGTGGTGCTCAAAACTGCAACATATGCATCTTGATTGGTCCAGAAGTCAGGATAAGGCAATATTACGGTGAGCATGAATATCAGAACGGCAAACAAGTTGCACGCAAAGCCTGCCCAAATTATAAGTCTGGCTTTTTCAAATCCGTACACTTCAGTCATTATGTCGCCTACAATGTAAGTGATAGGGAACAGTAATACTGCCGAAGGCAAAGTGATGCTGCCTATAGCCATCATTTTTGAAGATATGACATTTGAAGATATCAAACAGGTTATGTAAATGAATCCAATAACCATGAAAGTGGCAGATAAAAACAGTTTTTCTCTTTTTTGCTTTTTCATCTGTTGTCCACCTTTTCCGGGTACATATCGTGTTTAGTGAGGCGATCCCACGCAACTTCTTCCCATTTTGTTCCGGGTTGACCATAATTGCAGTATGGATCTATTGAAATACCGCCTCTTGGAAGGAATTTGCCCCAAACTTCGATGTATTTTGGTTCAAGAAGCTTTATCAGATCTTTCATTATGACGTTTACACAATCTTCATGAAAATCGCCATGATTCCTGAATGAAAACAAATACAGTTTCAAACTCTTGCTCTCAACCATTTTTATATTCGGAACATAGGAAATATATATGGTTGCATAATCCGGCTGTCCTGTTATAGGACACAAGCTTGTAAATTCCGGACAATTAAACTTTACAAAGTAATCATTGCCAGGATGTTTGTTTGTGAAACTTTCAAGAAGAGAAGGATCATAATCAAAGATTACTTTTGATTTATTACCCAGCAACGTCAAGTTTTCTTTTTCTCTCATAATCTACTCCTGTAAAAAATGCCCGGAAAAATCCGGGCAATAATAATCATCAAAAAACAAAACCCATGTGTACAACATGGGCAATTACTTGTTAATATTGACAAAATAATTAAAGCCCTGGTTTTTTTTATCGACAGGATGGTACAAACGAACTGTCGGTCATCACATGACGAGAGTATTTTAACACAAAAAAAAATATAGTCAACAGTTTAATAAAAAAACATTGACATTTAAAATAGTGTTGTGTTATCATATACAAGCTGTGTGGAGGGATATCTAAGCGGTCATAACGAGGCGGTCTTGAAAACCGTTTGTCCGTAA
>JAEEKG010000033.1 GCA_016282315.1 Clostridiales bacterium
TTCGAGACAAAGACAACTCAGGTTGGCGCAATCTCCGTAAGATACAACACTTATGTTGAAGCAGTTTATGCAGCAACACTTAAACCAGTTCTCACTGACGGTGGAACATACTTCATCGACAACGACAACATAGTTGTAAGCCAGGGCTAATTAAACAGCTTAACTTAAGGAAATAATACTTGTGAATGATGTTTGGTGAAAAATCACCAGTTATTCATAGGTTTTCCTAACCCTAATATAGAATTGAGGGCCTACTTCCGTGGGTCCTCAATTTTATGTCCAAAAAACTTGAAAAAAGTCTGAAAACGCTTGTCATTGCTGAGTTTTCAGGCTCTTTTTTGGTCCATTTTCGGTTGACAAAAAATTTATATATATATTATAATAATATGATTAATAATAATTGATGAGGTCTAATCATATGGTTTACTCTATGACAGCCTTTGGAAGGGCTAGAAAAGATACTGAACAAAGATCTATAACAGCTGAGATTAAATCTGTTAACAATAGATATCTGGATATTACAGTCAAATTGCCGAGACTTTTTGGATATCTGGAAGAAAAGGTCAAATCCAGAATCACTGAAAGAGGTATTTCAAGAGGCAAAATTGATGTATTCATAACAATTGATGTTCTCTCAAATGACGGAGTTGAAGTATCTCTAGATAAAGCATATACACAAAGTTATATTGATGCTCTAAAAAAACTATCTGTTGAATATGGAATTAAAGATGATATAACTGTGTCAAGTGTTGCAAGCAATCCTGCAGTGTTTTCAGTAAAAAAGGCTGATGAAGATACAGAAAAAGAATGGAAAACTTTGCTCCCTGTTCTTGATGAAGCTATAGATGCTTTTCTTGCTGAAAGGTTGAGAGAAGGAAGCAACATGAAAAATGACATAATGGAGAAAAAAGCAACTGTTATGTCTCTTGCAAATCAAATTGCTCCGCTTTCAAAAGCTGATGTTGATTCTCAGCTAGTAAAAATGAAGGTCAGAATACAGGAATTGGTTGGTTCTGATGTTGCTTTAGATGAGAGCAGATTAATTACCGAATGCGCAATAATGGCAGATAGACTTGCCATAGATGAAGAACTTGTAAGACTATCTTCGCATTTCTCATCATTTGATGAAATAGTCAATTCAGATGGACCAATCGGGAGAAAATTAGACTTTTTACTTCAGGAAATAAATAGAGAAACAAACACTATAGGATCAAAAGTTAACGATGCATCAATAGCAAAAATTGTTGTTGAGATGAAGAGCGAACTTGAAAAAATCCGTGAACAGATACAAAACATAGAATGAGAGGCCTGTATGAGATTTATTAATATTGGTTTTGGAAACATGATTGCTTCAAATAGAGTCGTTTTGGTCGTTTATCCAGACTCAGCCCCAATCAAGAGGTTAATTTCAGAACAGAAGGATTCAGGAAGGCTCATTGATGTATCATGTGGAAGAAGAACTAGATCCGTCATAATCACAGACAGCGATTACATTATCCTTTCAGCTCTCGCAGCAGAAACAATATCAGCGAGAATTGAAGGCGAGTATGAAGACGAAGAGGAAGAAGACGAATGAGCTCAGTTAAAAGACGTGGTTTGTTGTTTATTGTTTCCGGGCCGGCAGGAAGCGGAAAAACAACAATAATAACCAAATTAATAGATGCTGGTGACTTCGTATTCTCTGTCTCTGCCACCACAAGAGCGCCAAGACCCGGAGAAGTTGACGGTGTAGACTACTTCTTTGTGACAAAAGAAGATTTCAAGGACAGGATAAGACGCGGAGAAATGCTGGAGTATGCTCAATACGTCGACAATTATTACGGAACTCCGAGAAGAGCTGTTGAAAAACAGCTTGAAGAAGGGAAAGACGTACTACTAGATATTGAAGTACAAGGCGCGCTTCAAGTCATGCAACAAATGAAAGATGCAGTTTCGATACTTATATTACCTCCAAATTCTAAAGAACTGGAAAAAAGGTTAAGATCCAGAGGAACTGAAATAGAATCTGTTATTCAGGCAAGACTTGAAAGAGCTCATCTGGAATTCAAGTACTTCACACAGTATAACTATGTAGTAATAAGCAAAGATAATTGTGTTGATGAAGCTGCTGATGAAATAAGAGCAATCAAAAAAGCAGAATCATTGAAATCAAGTAGAAATACATACATAAAAGAATCATTCTTTGAATAATCGAAAGGACAATAATTATGATTATCAATCCATCAATAAAGACTTTGACACAAGGAAAAATGAACAGATATATGCTTGCAATTGCAACAGCAAAATGTGCTCATCTCGTTACAGAAGAGTTTTTAGAGCAGAAAACTGATGCAGAAACAAGAATATCTTCTAAAGAAATCGAAGGTCCGGTTTTCAACTATATAGATAGTGAAATCAGGGACAATAATGCTGTCGAAGTTGCAGTAAGAAGAATAGCTGCCGACAAATATAATATATACGACGAGAACCACAAGCTTATCAGATAACGCATGATCAAGTCAGTAAATGTAAGAGTACTATCTCTTCCATATCTTCAGGATAAACCATATTCATATAATGTTCCAAGCGAATTAAGTAGTGATATTTTCCTTGGAGCATTTGTAACTGTGCCTTTTGGCTTTCACAATAAGCACGAAATTGCATTGGTTGAAGAAGTATTCGATGTAGACTCAACTGACGAAAAGACCAAAAGCGTAATAAAAATGAGTTCGAATGAGTATTTTTTGTCTGAAAAGATGCTCGAAATTGTCAATTATCTACGAGAAAACACTTTTTGCTCAACAGGTGATGCAATTAAAATTATGGTTCCACCCGGAGCATTTGAAACTTCAAATATGTTTTTTTGTATAAATGAAGATTTCGATTGTTCATCGCTTACAGGTAGAAGAAGAGAAATATTTAATCTCATAAATAATAATCCGAATATAGACTTTGACACGATTAAAAAGAATATCAACGCATATAACACAACAAAACTTGTTTTTGAATTGTCCAGTATTGATGCCATAAGAGGATCTATATCAACAAAATCGGCAAGTGACACTCAAAAAGAGTATATATGCCATGTTGATCCAAATGCTGACGAGTCTGTTTTAAACAGACCAAGAACTCCGGAATCTCACAAATTGATTTTTTCAAGAGTTAAGGAAACAGAAAGCATTCCGGCTCATCAATTGATCAAAGAAGGCTTTTCAATGGCTCAGATTAACGCAGTTGCAAACAAAGGTTTGATCACACTGACTAAGATTGAAAAGCTCAGAATTCCTTATACAGATATTCCGGTAAACAGTTCTATAAAAAAGCTGTCTTCCGTTCAAGAAAAGACATACAACCAATTATGTGAATATTTGGATTCACAAAAACCCGAATGTGCTCTTTTATATGGCATTACAGGTTCAGGAAAAACAGCAGTCATTCTGAAATTGGTTGAAAAGGTCGTGTCAGAAGGAAAAACAGCAATCGTTTTAGTGCCTGAAATAGCCTTGACATGGCAGTCTGTCTCTATTTTTTCATCTATATTCAAAGACAGATTAGCAGTAATAAATTCTTCAATTTCAGGTGGTGAAAAAGCTGATACATACAGAAGAATAAAAAGAAATGAAGTCAGTGTGGTTCTTGGCACAAGATCTGCGCTGTTTGCACCCCTGGATAACATCGGGATAATTGTAATTGATGAAGAGCAAGAACACACATACAAATCTGAAATATCTCCTAAATACTCGTCAGTTGATGTAGCCAAGTTAAGAGCAAAACAAAATAATGCTCTTTTACTTTTGTCTTCTGCAACGCCATCGATTGAAACTTTCTACCGAGCAAGAACTGGCATATACAAGATGGTCAGCATGGGTGAAAGATACAATGGATCGGAATTGCCCATGACAGAAGTGTCGGATCTGAAAAAAGATGGTATATCCGGAAAGATAATAGGCGAAAAATTAGCTGAAGAATTGAAAACTAATTTTGAAAACAAAAAACAGTCAATTCTCTTTTTGAACAGACGTGGTTATTCAGGCGGTCTCATTTGTAAAGTGTGCGGAAGTATTCCCACTTGTCCGCATTGTTCAGTTTCAATGAGTTATCACAAGACAATCAGCGGTGGAATGCTCATATGCCACATGTGTGGTTACAGAAAAACAGCTCCAACTATTTGTCCTACATGTAACAGCAACAAAATTTCATTTACCGGTCTTGGAACACAAGCGGTTGAAGAAGAAATCAAAGCCATCCTTCCTAATGCAGTAGTATTGAGAATGGATGCTGACACAACTCAAACAAAAAAATCCAGAGAAGACATTATAGAAAAGTTTTCTAGTCATAAAGCAGATGTGTTAGTAGGAACTCAAATGATTACAAAGGGACATAATTTCCCGAGTGTAACACTAGCTGCAGCTGTTCTTGCCGATTCAGGCATGTTTTCCAGCGATTTCAGAGCAGGAGAAAGGACATTCAGCCTTTTAACACAGCTTGTCGGAAGATCCGGAAGAAGTGTAGATACAGGAAAAGCAATTATTCAGACATATAAGCCTGACAGCGTCGCAATACAACTTGGAGCTAAACAGGATTATGTTTCATTTTATGAAAACGAAATCCTGCTGCGAAAAGCACACAACTTCCCGCCTTTTTGTGATATTGCCGTAATCACATTTACTTCAGACAGCGAAGAAGTCTTGAACAATGATGCATTGACATCAGTAGGTCTTATTAAAAGAATTTGGCAATCTAATTATTCCAAACTCCCTATAACAGTGTTCGGTCCTTTTGCTCCGCCAATATATATGCTTAAGAATAAGTATAGGTTGAGAGTCGTAATCAAATTTAAAAACAATAGTAATTCAAGAATGATGCTGAGTGAAATATATAAAGAACTCAGTTTAAACAAAAAATCTACGATATCAATAGATATTAACCCATCAGATACATAGGAGGCCATTGTGGCAATTTTAAAAATTCGTACAGATGAAGATCCGATTTTAAGAAAAACCAGTAGACCGGTTGAAGAAATTAATCTAAGAACAAAAATATTGGTTAAAGACATGATAGATACTCTTCACAAAGCAGATGGAGTAGGTCTAGCAGCTGTTCAAGTTGGTGTTTTGCGCAGGATAATTGTTGTTGAAACAGAACCAAATGAAACAATAGTTATGATTAACCCTGAAATTATTGAAACAGCTGGAGAACAGGATGGAGCTGAAGGCTGTCTTTCTGTTCCTGGAAGAAGGGGCGCAGTAAAAAGACCAAATTATGTCAAGGTAAAAGCGCTTGGTCTTGATGGCAAAATGCATGAATATGAAGGAACAGAACTCTTTGCAAGATGCGTATGCCATGAAACAGATCACTTAAACGGAATTCTTTATACCGACAAAGCATGGAAGATGCTCGACGACGAGGAAGAACAATGAGGATATTGTATTTTGGCACGCCGGATTTTGCCGTTACTGTTTTAAAACATGTGATGGAAAGTGAATTCGGAAAAAGTGTTACAGCAGTTGTAACTAGAATTGATATGCCGAAAAACAGAGGTCACAATTTAACGCCTCCTCCCGTCAAAGAGTATGCTGAATCTATGGGTCTAGAAGTGTATCAACCGGAAAAACTAAAAACGGAAGAATTTAAAAACTGGTTTAATGACCAGAATCCGGATTTGGTGCTTGTTGCCGCATACGGAAAAATATTGCCGGATTATGTTGTAAATGGACCAAAACTTGGTGCAATCAATGTCCATGGTTCTCTTTTGCCATATTACAGAGGAGCTGCTCCTATCGAAAGAGCAATAATGAATGGTGAAAAAGAACTAGGAATAACCATAATGAAAATGGACGAAGGTCTTGATACTGGAGACATGTTGGCAAAAGCGAGCATTAAATCTGATGACTTGACCGGAGGACAAGCTGAACAGCAATTAGCTGAACTTGGTGGTAAATTGTTGGTTGAAGTATTAAGAAATCCTGAAAAATATGTTGCCCAAAAGCAAGATTTGTCAATAAACAGTTATGCAGCAAAAATAACCGAAGAAGACAGAAAATTGTCCTTTAACTCAAGCCCGGTGGATATACACAATAAAATACGGGCGCTCATGCCTGCAACACCATGTACAGTTAACTTGAATGGGCAGTCAATAAAAATTACTTCTTCAAGAGTATCAAGCGAACCGAGTTCAGGCGAGCCCGGTACGATTCATTCGCTAAACGCCAAAGGAAGCGGATATATTAAAGTTAATTGCATTGATGGGACAATAGATATCCTTTCTCTAACGCCTCCAGGCAAAAACAATATGTCATCAGGAGACTTTATCAGAGGAAGAAAGATAAACGAAACAGACATTTTTTCATAAAGACATAAGAGATTTCATGTTGAGAGGAAAACCAAATGATTACACCTAGAGAAGCTGCTTTTTTAACAATTCAAAAAGCATTCAAAGATGATAAATATCTCAACATCGAAGTTAGTAACACCATTAACAAATACAAATTCGAAGAAAAAGACAAATCGTTCTATTCAGCTCTTGTTTATGGAACATATGAAAGACTATTGACCATAGACAATATAATTTCTCATTACTCCGAGACTGAACTGGATAAACTTGACTTCAACGTATTAAGCGCTCTCAGGATAGGAATTTGCCAATCACACTTCATGGACAAAATTCCGGATCATGCATTGGTAAACGAGACAGTAGACTTGTGCGAAAGATTCTATGCCAAAAAGAATTCTAAACATTTTGTCAATGCAGTTCTAAGGGCAGCAGTGAAAGAAAAAAACAATTGGTTTCTTCCATCTAAAACAGATTTAAGCAAATATTTATCCATCAAGTATTCTGTAAATGAATGGATTTGTTCCGAATGGATAAATAATTATGGTAAAGATATTGCAGAACAATTACTTGCTTCTACTTTTTCACATCCTAAAATAACTATCTGTGTAAATACTATTAGAGTATCAAGAGAAGAACTGATTAAACAATTGAATGATGATGGAATAAAATGCGAAAAATCTTCAATTGTTCCTAACGGAATACTACTATTAGATAATGTTCCTTATGAACAATTATCTAAATACGAAGGACTAATGTTTGTCCAGGATGAAGCTTCTCAACTTTGTTGTCAGGCTTTTGATCCAAAACCAAATGAATCCATAATGGACGCTTGCGCCTGTCCAGGCGGCAAGAGTTTTGGCTCTGCAATAAAAATGCAAAACAAAGGAAGAATAGATAGTTGCGATTTGCATATTAACAAATTGTCGCTAATTAATTCTGGGGCAGAAAAACTGGGCATAGATATTATTCAAACCAAAGCAAAGAATTCTACAGCTCCTTTTGTCGGAACTTATGACAGAATTTTGTGTGATGTTCCGTGCTCAGGACTCGGTGTTATTTCCAAAAAGCCTGAAATAAGATACAAGAAAAAAGAAGACATAGAAAAATTGCCAAAAGTTCAAGCTGCAATACTCCATAATTGCTCTGAACACGTTAAGGCAGGCGGAGTGCTTGTTTATTCAACATGCACTTTGAGAAAACAGGAAAATCAAGACATAATCAATCAGTTTTTGTCTGAAAACGATTCCTTCACTCTTATGGATTTTTCCTGTGAAAACAAACAATATAGCGCAATGACAGAATTGCTTCCAATCAACTCAACAACAGACGGCTTTTTCATAGCCAAAATGATAAAAAAGGATTAGAAATGAAAGATTTAAGTAGTCTGCAACTATCTGAATTACAAGAATATATAGCTTCTCTTGATGAGCCTGCCTACAGAGCAAAACAAATATATGGCTGGATTATGAAGGGTGTGGGCTTTGATGGCATGAGCAATGTTCCGAAAAAGCTAATAGAAAAAATAACAGATAATGGTGGATATATTAGGACAGCAAATATAAAGAAGAAATTTGTGTCTAAAGACGGAACAATCAAGTATTTGATGGAACTCTTTGATGGCGAATTGATAGAATCGGTCATAATGTCATATAAACACGGATATACAATTTGTATTTCAACTGAAGCAGGTTGTCCTATGGGATGTGCCTTTTGTGCATCAACACTAGGTGGACTAAAAAGAAGATTGTATCCTTCGGAAATGCTTTCACAAATTGCTCAGGCACAACTAGATATCAATAACAGAGTTGATGGAATAGTTTTGATGGGAATAGGCGAACCCTTAGACAACTATGACAATGTGATCAAATTCTTAAAAATTGTTGGTTCACCTGATTCATTTAATATAGGATACAGACACATTTCCCTATCTACTTGCGGAGTCGTTGACAAAATATATGATTTAGCTAAAGAAGATCTGCCAATCACTCTTTCTATATCCCTTCACGCATCTACAGATGAACAAAGATCTGCAATGATGCCAATTAACAAAAGATGGAACATAGAACAATTGTTGACTGCTTGTTCAGATTACTTTAAAACAACAGGAAGAAGAATTTCTTTTGAGTATTCTCTGGCATCGGGTAAAAATGACTCACCTAATGATGCACATAAACTCATAAGCGTATTGAAAAAGTATTGTAAAGATATGCCTTTGCATGTGAATTTGATTCCAATCAATGCAACAGGAAGAGGTTTTTCTTCTCCCGAAAAAGATAATATATACACATTTGCATCAATTCTTAACAATGCTCACATAACAGCAACAGTAAGAAGAACGCTTGGGTCAGACATAAATGCATCATGCGGCCAATTGCGCTCAGGTGAAAAAAAATAAAACAAGGAAAGGAAATAGCAATGTTTTTTTACGGTCAATCAGATGTTGGAATGCATCGTAAAATAAATGAAGACAGTTATTGGGGTGAAACAATGTGGGGACAAGAAGCCACTTTGCTTGTCGTATGTGACGGTATGGGCGGTCACAAAGCAGGCGAAGTAGCGAGCAGAACCGCAGTTGAAACATTTTGTGATTTGATTATTTCTTCTCCTTGCCTTTCTTCAAATATTAAAGATATTAAAGAAGAAATCAGAATAAAAATCAGCAGAGCTGTAAGAGAAGCAAATAGTAAAATATATAAGTTGTCAAAACAATACAATGAAATGTCAGGCATGGGCACAACACTTGTTGCTGCGATAGAGTATAAAGGTCTACTCGCAGTTGCAAATATTGGCGACAGCAGAATGTACATTTCAAATTCAATTGAAACAAGACAACTCACTCACGATCATTCATTTGTACAGATATTAATAGATACAAACCAAATAACAAAAGAAGAAGCGAAATCTTATCCAAGAAAGAATGTTATTACACGAGCTGTCGGAATTGGCCCTCAGGCTGAAGTGGACATCTTCTTCACAGATTTAAAAAATTGGAAAAGCGGATATTTACTGCTCTGCAGTGACGGCTTGTCAAATTACGTAAATAACAAAGGCATTTCAGACACATTTAGTCGTGCTTCAAAAATTGATCCGGGTCCGAATGGAAATGCAGATATTGAGTTTGCTGTCCGCGAATTTATTGCAACAGCAAACAACAGTGGTGGCGCAGATAATATTACTGCTCTAGCTGCAAGATTCAGTTATTGAGGAGGAAGCACATGGACGTTTTTAATAAATATGTAGGTCAAGCCTTTGACGGAAGATATAAAATAGAAAAGACTATTGGTATAGGCGGAATGGCAGTTGTTTTTGAAGCAACTGACCTTCAAACAGGCAAAAAAGTTGCTGTCAAAATGCTCAAAGAAACTAATAGTCAGGATACATCTGCCATAAAAAGATTCGTATATGAGTCAAAAGCCATAGCAATGCTCAATCATCCTAACATCGTTAAGATTTATGACATCTCTGTCAAGGGTGAAAACAAATACATCGTAATGGAACTCATTAAAGGTATTACTTTAAAAGAGTACATAACACAAAAAGGCGTGCTCAACTGGAGAGAAACAGCTATATTTGTTGAACAAATATTGTCTGCTTTGGATCATGCTCATAATCTCGGAGTAATACACAGAGATATTAAGCCTCAGAACATTATGTTGCTTGAGGGCGGTATGGTCAAAGTGATGGATTTCGGAATAGCAAAAATACCGAAAGGCGAAACACTGACCATGGCAGATAAAGCTATAGGAACAGTTTATTATCTCAGCCCTGAACAGGCGACCAGTAAAAAAATAGATAATAGAGCAGACATATATGCAGTCGGAATAATGATGTATCAAATGGTTACAGGTAAATTACCATTTGTGGCAGATTCTCCTATTGCAGTCATATATAAACAGCTCAACGAAATAGCAATTAATCCATCGAGAATTGTTCCAACAATTCCTCTTGGATTTGAGCAGATTATAATGACAGCTATAGAAAAAGATCCTGATGAAAGATACGATACGGCTGCTCAGATGTTGAGACAATTAAAGAGAATTCAAAATGATCCAACCGCTTTATTTGTCAAAAAACAAAAGACTAAAAAATCCAACACAGCAGAAATTGTCATCAAGAAAACATCAAGAACAAGTCCTTATGATGATGAGCCGGCTGTAAATCAGACAGCTAACAAAAACAAGCCTGAACCAACCGGAAGACCGATGGCAAAAACAAAAAAGAAAAACACCGGAAAACCAAAAAGAGGTGCTAACACTGGTGTACCACTTTGGATAGCAGTTGTAATATTTGTTGTTTTCTTGGCTTTGGCAATAGTTGGAATAGTCGCAATAATCAATTCGGTTATGAAATCCGTAAGCACAGCTTACATTGCTGATTTCATAAAAAACAGCTATGATTCAATTAAGAGTTTTTTGTAAGAAAGGTTTAGGAATTAATATTGATTAATAGAGTTTTTATAACAGTTCTAGATAGTTTTGGCGTCGGAAACGCGCTTGATGCTGCAGAATTCGGCGACAAGGGTGCAGATACTTTAGGTTCAGTTTCATCAAGCGATTATTTCGAAGCTCCAAACCTGACAGCTCTTGGATTGTTTAATATAGATAATGCAACTCAAGGCAAAAAATATACTGCCATATCCGATCCGATTGGCTCTTATGGCAGACTTAATGAAGAATCTAAGGGAAAAGACAGTACAGTAGGACATTGGGAACTTGCAGGACTTGTTTCAAAAGTTCCATTTCCGCTTTTTCCCGATGGTTTTCCGGATGAAATAATATCTGAGTTTGAAAAATTAACAAACAGAAAAGTAATCTGTAATAAACCATATTCAGGAACTGAAGTAATAAAAGACTATGGAGAAGAACATCTCAAAACAGGTGCTTTGATAGTTTATACTTCAGGAGACAGCGTTTTTCAAATTGCAGCTCACAAATCCATTGTTTCAATTGATGAATTGTACAAGGACTGCTTAATCGCAAGAAAAATGTTGTCAGGAAAGTATAACGTATCAAGAGTTATAGCAAGACCATTCGATGGAGAATATCCTTTTGTAAGAACAAGTGAACGCCATGATTTTTCTGCTGTTCCCACATCAGACACTCTAACAGATGTTTTGAGTAATCAGGGCTTTGATGTTTTGGGTATTGGAAAGACAGCAGACTTGTTTGCCGAAAAAGGTTTTACAAACTTTGTGAGAACAAAGAGCAACGAAGATGGAATGGATAAATTAAAAGATGCCGTAACCAAAGATTTCCATGGTATATGTTTTACAAATCTAGTAGACTTTGATACGATGTACGGCCATAGAAGAGACAAAGACGGTTACGCCAAAGCAATATCTGCTTTTGATAGATTCCTTCCGGATTTTATGAGCAAACTCAAAGATGATGACGTCATGATTTTGACAGCCGACCATGGAAATGACCCATGCTACCTGGGCACAGATCACACAAGAGAAAATGTCCCTTGTCTTGTATACGGAAAGCATGTTAGAAGTGTCAATTTAGGTTCAAATAGAGTTTTTTCAGACATAGCTGCAAGTGTTGCAGATATGCTTGGAGCAAAGTATTCTTTATCCGGACACAGTTTTTGGGAGATTGTCAAAAAATGATTGATGAAAAAAGACTGATTGAAATTGCAAATGAAGCAAGAAAAAATTCATATGCCCCATATTCTAATTATAAAGTGGGAGCAGCTCTGCTTTGTAAAGATGGTTCGATTATAACGGGATGCAACATAGAAAATTGCTCTTTTACGGTAGGCATTTGTGCTGAAAGAACCGCCTTTTCCAAAGCAATATCTGAAGGAAAAAAGGATTTTCAGGCAATCGCTATTGTCGGAAACACAGTTGACTTGCCAACACCTCCTTGTGGAGCTTGCAGACAGTTTATGTCTGAATTTGTAGAAGGAGACTTTGAAATAATCGAAGCTTCGCCCGATGGAAAATATGTGACAAGAACAATGTCAGAACTTTTACCTGACCAATTTAGCTTATAGATAACAAAACCACCATGTAAATCATCATACACGGTGGTCTATTTCTTTTATGCTTTATGCACCTCATAGGAGAGTACATCTTTTATTGTTTCACCATCAATTTGAAGCGCTCTTGGAGAATCAAATACAACTTTTACGTTGTGTCCTTTCTGTACGACACACATTTTTTCTTTTTTTATGTGTTCGCCTTTGAATATGGATGGGAAATTGATTAACGTTTTGAGTTTTCCGGATCCATGCCAAACCAAAACTGAAACCATATTATCCGGATTAAGTCTGTCTTGTTCTGGAGTAGCCATCATCCCTCCCCCGTAGAATCTTCCATTCATAGAAGGAGCTAGCCAGACTTTCTTATACTCATAAGTTGTTCCGTCAATAGTTACTGTTGCATCAGCAGGTTTATATTTTCCAAGTAACCCAGAAATTGCAATAGAAGTGTAATTGACGGGTTTATCTGAATTAAGTCTCTGTTCATCACCGACTACTGTGCAGAAACCATCAATACCAAATCCCACGTTGTTAAAGAATTTATACTTTTTTCCTTTAACAGTAACCACAGGTAGATTAATTAAATATTTAGTCATATCAACAGGGCCGTCTTTAGGTTTTCTTCCTATATCATTTAGAAAGTCATTTCCTGTTCCTGTCGCATAATAATATATGTTCTTTGGCATTTCAAATCCTTCAGTGTCGTTGACAAATCTGTTAAGAGTTCCATCGCCACCGCAAACATATAGAATATCTTCATCTTTTATCTTAGGTAAGAATTCACTATATACAACTTCTGTAATATTAACGAATTCAATTTTGTCATTTGAAATATAGTTGGTGATAGTTTTTGCCTTTTCTAATCCATTGTCGCTGCATGCAAATGGATTATATAGAATATAATTCATTTTTATAACCTCGTTTTTTGTACTATTCCACATTTGAGTATTATAACATATTTATATGTAAAAGTGGTAATTTTAAACAATAATAGTTGAAAATGCTGATATACAAAGTAATCCAAATGTTCAACACAAACATGTAAATTATGCGTTTTTATCTTTGTTTTTACTGAAAATCATACATCCTGTAATTGTTAAGAAGTATCCTGCAATCGAATAAATCAATTCAACAATTAGATTAGTAATGTTTCTGTCTGAAGAATTCTGAGACATAAAAATAATTAATGAACCAAAAAACCAGGCAGAATAAAAAATAATAACTATAAGCTGAAAAGGACCAATGGGTGAGAAATACGGCTTTTCAAGTTTATATTTGATTTTTTTGACGTGATAATATATAGCAATAATTGATACCGCAATTAAAAAGATTAAATACTTAACCCCATCTTCAACCAGAGCATAAACATCGGATATAAACAATTCATACATATCTTCAGTTCTGAGGCTGTCAGATAAGAACAAATATTTAATTAAATAATTTACTGCCGGTATTATAATAATCGATAGGGTTCCGGTTACAATTCCAATAATTTTGTCTGAATACTTTCCGGTTAGAATAACATACCCAACTACTCCGCAGGTAAAGAATATAGAAGCAGCATATAAGTAATAGGATATGTTGTATGACCATTGAATTAAAAAATCCAGTGAATAAGGAAGATAATAGTAATTCAGTTCAAATATTGAGAATGCTACAGTGAATATACTTACTGATACAAGGGGTATTAAAAGTACCCATAATAGGAACTTCAAATAAAACTTTTTGCAGTTTTTCTTATCCAAAATATGCCTCCTGTTCATTTGTAATATTACTATACCACATTGAGAAGATAATGTGAATATTTGGTGCTGATATTAAGTTGATTTTTGGTGATTTGAGTCATATAATTGTAACTCGAAAGGATGATTGAAATATGGATTTAAAAAAGATAATTAAGTCATTTGAAAACTGCCCATGTGGCAGAAAACATGTCTTTGATTTGCAGACATATAAAGCAGAAAAAGGGATTGTTACAAAAGTGGGAAAAGAACTAATTGAAGCAGGTTTCCCAAAAAAAGTATACATTGTTTCCGATGAAAATGCTATGAACGCTTCAAAGGGACTAATAAATAGCTTAGACAAAGAAGGATTCCAGTACAAACTCAATGTATATCCTGATATGAGATATGCTCGTATGTCAGATTCTCTTGAAATATTAAAGAATTCTGAAGATTATGATGGCATTATCTCAATAGGAACAGGATCAGTAAATGATATATGCAGATACGCTGCTGCAAGAGCGAACAAACCATTTGCTATATTTGCAACAGCTCCTTCAATGGATGGATTTGCTTCAGATTCTGCTCCTTTAATAGACAACAATTTTAAAATATCATATATGTGCAGACAACCTATGGTTGTTTTAGCGGACACAGAAATATTAGCTGCATCTCCAGTTGAATTAAAAGCAGCTGGATATGGCGATATAATGGCAAAATATATGGCGATAGTAGACTGGAAAGTTGCAAATTACACAACAGGCGAATATTATTGTGAAAACATAGTTGATTTGGTGAGAAAAGCAACAAATTCAGTATGGGATATGACAGATAAGGTAACAAGCAATGATCCGCAAGCCGCCGGCGCAATTATGGACGCCCTTATTTTAACCGGTTGTGCTATGCAGCTTGCCAAGTGCACAAGACCAGCATCAGGCGCAGAACATGTAGTTTCACATTATTGGGAAATACACAAGCTTGAAAAAGGTGAGTGGCCGGATTTCCATGGTAAAAAAGTCGGAATTGCGATGTGTGAACTGATTCCTCTATATAAAAGATTATTAAACCTTGAAACTATTGAAGTTGAACCCGAAAGATTAAATCTGGATGACGTATTGAATCATTATAGTCCTTCATTCAGAAAAGAAGTAATTGGATATAATGTTCCAAGCATATGCAATTTAGTAGATATTGAAACATTCAAAAACAGATGGCCGGATATTCAAAAATCAATTAAAGAGGATCTACCTGATGAAAAAGTATTCTTGGAGCACATGAAAAAGGCAGGTTGTGTTACAACAATTGAAGAAGCACACATTTCAAAAGAGTTTTGTGACAATGCTATTCACTATAGTCCTTATATGAGAAGAAGAACTACATTGTTAAGATTGTTACCAATGATTAAAAATTTTAACTATTAATACGAAAAATGCATGGTTGAATTATATTTGCCATGCATTTTTTATATACCAAAATTCAAGGAGGTCTTCGCTAGAAGACCTCCTTATATTATCAGGGTTAGGAAAACCTATGAATTGTTATGGCTTTTGCCATATTCATTCACAAGTACTGTTTCCCTTAAGTAAAGCTGTTTAATTAGCCTTCGCTTACAACTATGTTGTCGTTGTCGATGAAGTATGTTCCACCGTCAGTGAGAACTGGTTTAAGTGTTGCTGCATAAACTGCTTCAACATAAGTGTTGTATCTTACGGAGATTGCGCCAACCTGAGTTGTCTTTGTCTCGAA
>JAEEKG010000034.1 GCA_016282315.1 Clostridiales bacterium
CACAAAAAAGTGCCACTGCTGCGGATTCTGTAATTCTGATATTAAGCTCGAAGACAGAAAATGGGTTTGTCCGAATTGTGGAGTAATGCATGACAGAGATGAAAATGCGGCAATAAACATCCGTGAAGAAGGAAAAAGAATCTTTGCCGATTACTACCAATCTGTTCTGAAAAAAGAAGAACAGTCGGAAATGAGAGCAAAGCGTAGATCTGAATTCAGACACAGATCACGTAAATAAGAAAAAAACAACCGGTCGGGACGCCGGGGCTAGACTCCTTATGCTTGTGGGGATACCTGCATCGAAGAGTAAAAAAGATTGGATGATGCAAATCATCTATGAAGCCCCCACCTCAGTGTAAATAGGTGGTGGGTAGTTCACGCAATGCTAATAATTCTTCGATTTGGCTTTTTTCTACCTGAACATTTGTGTAGGTCAGAACAATGTCACTGTTTGAAGGAAAGATTTTGATTAAAATGTTTCCGTTGACTGAAGCCAAAACATCTATGACAAGGCACAATTCGTTTTGAGATGTCACATCAAGTTTTAATTCAAAATCGTATGTTTCAAGATAAACATCAGAATCATGGGCTTTGACCAAAATACTATTCAGACAATTCAGTACTTTTTCATCATCTGATTTTGAAGAAGTTAATCCCGAAATGTTAAATGCCAAAAGAAACTCTTCTAAGTCCATTTTTTGAATTTCACTTGAACAAGCAATTCCTTTAAGTTCACTATTGGTTGCATAGGCGGCGATTGACATGGGAAGGTCTTGCAGTTTGTGCAATTCAAAAACCTGACCTGCAATTGTAATAGTTGATTCTGATTTTTTTACATATGAATTGTTTGAAAGTTCGCATTCTATGAAATTGTTAAGATGGTTGACTATTCCGTCAATTGCTTCATTTGTCTCACTGGTTGCAGTTGGCGTTACAGATTCAGTATATTTTTCTTCAGTACCTATTGCAGCCTGATTTGATGTTTCAGGAATAGAATTGTTGTTAAATTCTATCCTTGTTACGTTATAAAGCGATCCATAAGCAGATGGCATTGCATCTTCAGTACGAACATCTTTGGCATTTTGCTTGCTGGCATTGGCCATGTGGGGTAAGAACAAAACTATGCCTACTACAATGACAAAGCAAGCAGCTATTGAGAGGGAAGTGCTCATGATAATTTTGAGTCTGCGCGCAGCTTTTTTGTTGTGCTCATCTCTTAAATGAAGAATATATTCGGTTTGCTGTTCACTATTCCTCATACACAAATCCCTCCTTTTCCAATTGTTCTTTAAGTTTTAATTTTGCCCTGTATGTAAGATTGATAACTCTTTTGTTGTTTGTTTTCAACACTGTTGCAATCTGTTCTGTGTCCATGCCCGAAAAGTACATTAGATTTAAGACTTCATAGTAATCGTGAGGCAATTTAGCCATTGCTTCATGAAGCATCTTTTCGCGCTCGGTTAAAATGAATTCATCCTCTGGCAACTCATTATCTGACAATTCAATATGCTCTGAAATATCTTCCGAAGGATGTCTTTTTTGTGATCTCAGATAGTCAAGAGCCTTGTTTCGGGCTATTTGGTAAAGCCACGTTTTAAATGAAGAATTTTCTTTAAAATGTGGTTTTTTTATTATCAGTGAGAGAAAGGTATCAGCGGCTATATCTTCTGCATCTTGTATATTCTTGACATATGAAAAGATAAACATGATCATTTTTGAGTTGTGTTCTTCGACAATTCCGCCAAGTGCTGAATCATCTCCGGAGAGGTAACGTTTGTATAGTTCCGTACAGTCAGCCATATGATTTCCTTTCTCCTTTCTTTTGACGTTAATTATTTCTTATAATCTCAAAAAATTACAGAGTTTTGTCCAAATACTCTATACAATCTGCGATTGCCCCGTCTTTACAGTGACAAACAGTTCTGTCGCAAATCTTTTTGATTTTTTCATGGGCATTTTCAGGACAAACGGAAATGTCTGCACATTTCAGCATTTCTTCATCATTGAAATAGTCTCCCACACAACACAATGTGTGTTTTGCTCCGGATTTTTCTTCACAAATTCTTTTTAGTTTTTTAAGAGTCGATGCTTTTGATACCCCTATTGGATTCATCTCAAGCAAAGTGTCACATGATGTAGTAAATACTAATTTTGGGAATTTGTCTTTTACTTTCTCATAAATCAATCTGATCTTGTCTGCATCTTCAACAAATACAGCCTTGAACAATCCTTCTGTGACAAGATTGTCCAAGTTATAAAAAGTGGTTTTTGATGAATGACCTGCAGAACTCAAGTCTGCTCTGATTCTTACATCAGAAAGAATGGCTGTGTAACCATTGGCGCAAGAAGCTCTCCAACCAGCATCGGGATCGACTTCATTCCATACATATTCAAGTATTCCTTTGGCTTCCACAGGATCCAAGTACAAAGGCTCCATGATTTCATCTTTTTGAACATCGTATAGGAAACTGCCGTTACACAGTACGCAAGGAGCATTTACAATGTTTTCGACATCTTTAATAATGTTGACTAGGTCAAATTGGTTTCTTCCGGATGCAAAAACGAATTTGCCGCCCTCTTTTTTAAACCATTCAAGAGCTTCCAGGTTTCTTGGGCTGACATAATTGAATTGCCACAGATATGTTCCGTCTATATCTGATGCAATGATAACATTTTCAAATCTTTTCAATTATTTTTCCCCCTCATCAAGTTAAGTATTTTTGTAAAGTAGTCGGGCAAGTCGCACTCAAAATGCATAAGCTCGTGTGTTTTGGGATGTTCTAATACTAATTCTTTTGCATGAAGACATTGTCCTAAAGTATATTGTGAAAATTCTTTTTCCAATTTATTCTTTTCAAGTCCGTATGTTTTATCACCTAAAATTGGTCTGTTAATTGAAGACAGATGAACTCTTATTTGATGTGTTCGCCCTGTTTCCAAAACGCACTTCACATAAGTTGCACCTATATCAAATACTTCCAATGGATAAACATGAGTTACAGCAGGCTTTCCATCAGCAACAATAGCCATCTTTTTTCGGTCTTTAGGTGAACGGTATATAGGCTTATTAATAGTAATGTTTTCTTCAATTTTACCTAAAGCTATTGCGTGATAAATCCTGTGCATTCTATGATCTTTTAATTGTGAAGAAAGAGCCAGGTGAGCGTCATCATTTTTTGCAGCTACAATAAGGCCGCTTGTGTCTTTATCTATTCTGTGAACAATACCCGGTCTCATTACTCCTCCGATTCCCGAAAGAGAATCTTTACAATGGTAGAGAAGAGCAGATACAAGTGTTCCTTCATTATTGCCTGCTGCAGGATGCACTACCATGCCTTTAGGTTTGTTGACAACAATAATGTCGTTGTCTTCGTAAACAATATCCAAAGGAATGTTTTCGGGTTCTGCTTTGCAGGGCTCAGCCTGAGGTATCGTCACATCAATACAATCGTTCAATCTTGTCTTATAGTTTTTGTCCTTTATTGAACCATTGACTTTTACCAACCCGTCTTCGATGAGCTTTTGAGCTCTGGAGCGAGTTACTCCCATAAAAGAAGAGACAAAAATGTCTAATCTCAAAGCAATTTTTGTCTCATCATTAATCAATTCAATCATGTTTTTTTTCATCCTCGACAGTTTGTTCTGTTTGAGTCTCATCCGAACTCAAAGCCGGTTGAGTTTCTGTCTCGCTTACGTTGGTTTCTTCTTTTTTGTCTTTCTTCTTTTCTGATCTGAACAAAGTTTTGTTGATAAACACAAGGTATATGAACAACATGATTCCGCCTATTACAACACAGCTGTCTGCTATATTGAATACCGGATATTCTATAAAAGTAACTTCTATGAAATCAACAACACTTCCGATGAACAATCTGTCTATCATGTTTCCGATTGCTCCACCCCATATCAAAGACATTGCGATGGCAAAAAAGTAACCGAAACCTCTCAATTTGTATGTGATAATCGGGATTGCAATGATGGCAAGAGCCGTAAGCACAAGGAAGATCCATCTGTGATCAGAAAGAATTCCCCAAGCAGCGCCTTCGTTGCGTACATATGTAAATGATAAAACTTTTTCAATAATAACAATGCTGTCGCCAACTTCCATGTTGGTTGAGACAATTGTTTTACTCAGCTGATCGAATACAACGACCAGTATAGATATCGCTAAACAAGTTGACATTTCAAAAATCCGTTTCCGATTCTGTTAATTTTTCTCCTGAACCCAAGTCGAAATCCAATTTTAATTGAACATCATCTCCTGGGTTTGAAGAACCGAGTGTGCTGCTGTCCTCATATCGGTCAAGCGTCTTGATGACTTCTTCAGAGGCTTTGCCGCGTGTCCTTCTGGCTTTGCTCTCGCGTGCATCTTTCATCAAAGAGTCAACATCGCTGTCAGTCTGCTGTTGAATTGGACTTTCACTATCTCTGATAGCACTTCTTACTGCGTCAGGAATAGGCATGCTGAAATCAGCAATATCTCCTTTTTTGTTTTGTGCGGATGAAGCGTGGCTTGATGCTTTTTCTTTTCCGAACAGGTTGGTTTGAGACAAAGCTTCGTCAATAGTCGGATTATTCTTTTTTACAGAAGATTGTGACGTCGGGGAAGAGATGTCCTCAAGTGTCATTCCGAAATCCGAAGCTACTTCGCGCTCCAAATTGTCGATGACTCTTCCAACATATTGGTCAGGTGACAAATCTTCTTCGTATTCGTAAATAGGAGAAATCTTCTCAATTAGTTCAATGTGAAGTCTGTACTTTTCAAACAGTTCATTCTTAAACTGGAATATGGTTGTCTGAATCTTTGCCAACGCTACTTTCTGAACTTCAATCTTGTCTCTGAAACTGTTCAAAATCAAATCACAATTCTTCTTGATTGAGCCAAGAATATCATCAGCTCTTTCATAAGCATCGGAAACAATTTTCGAAGCAGCTTTTCTGGCATTGCTGAGTTCTTGCTTTACCAGTGCGGATTCAGTGTCTATGTTTTCAAATCTCTTCTTTGATTCTTCGAGTTCAATTGAGAGTTTAACATATGACTCGTACAGCTCGGTATATTGTTTCAACAGATAGGCAATATAATCGTCTGTTTCTTTTACATCATATCCGCGCAGACCCTTTTTTAGTTCGGCCTTCTGTAAATTGTCCGGTTTATTAACAGCCATTGCCATACCTCTTTCCATATACAAATTTGACGGGACTTTCGCCCCGTCTAGATTCTTTGTTTTTTATGATCAATAAAGTGTGTCGCCTGAAAAACTAGCGGGTTTCTGTGGCACTGTGTCAACGGTTGTTGTTGCAGCTGTGTCTGTGTCTACAGGCTGTGCAGCAACTGCTGCCTTCTGTGATGCAGGATCTCCTGAAACGCTTACGTTGTCAGGTGTGATAACATATGTATTATTAGCAACGGATTTTAAGCTTCCGTTGATAGAGTATGTAACACCTGTAAGGAAGTCCAAAATACGTCTTGCTGTTTCTTTATTAGTAGCTTCAAGGTTGAGCACTACTGTGCGATGATTTAAAAGGTGATCAGCAATTTGTCTTGCTTTAGGATAACTATCCGGTTTAACTACTTTCAATTCCAATGCTGCTGCGTTTATGCTCATACCTCTTGATGGACGATCAATAGAAGGCTCCTCATCAATGTCATTTTCTAACTCATCTAGTTCCTGCTCAGGTTCTTCATCACCATTGAGCATTCCTTTAATTTTGTCAAATAAGCCCATCTTTTCCATCTTAACCTCCGTTTTCTTAATATTGAGTTTAAAACTCATGAAAAACATGAGTAATCTCTTCAAATACAACTCATCTTTGCAAAAAGATGAAAAAAACACTTAAATAAATGTCTAGCGTCATTATAACATAACGCAAAAGCATTTTGCAATTACTAAAACAATAAAATAACAAATATTTTTAGATTTTTTTACACAATTGTGGTGGTGTATTTTCTGGGACCGAAAATCCCTGTTCCGATTCGCACAATATCTGCCCCTTCATCCAATGCCTCAGCGTAACTGTCTGACATTCCCATAGACAGCAGAGGATGGTTAATGTAGCCTTTGAAATAAGACAAATTATCATCACGCAATTGTCTTAGAGCAGAGAAATACTCCCTGCGTT
This sequence comes from Clostridiales bacterium, assembly GCA_016282315.1. Lineage (GTDB taxonomy): Bacteria > Bacillota > Clostridia > Oscillospirales > CAG-272 > CAG-841. The sequence goes on from JAEEKG010000034.1 coordinate 6,121, forward strand.
TTTTTGAGTCATCTGTAACTGGCGGAACAGTCATTAGACCGACTATTTCAATGTTGCTTTCTTTGCATGTGGAGTCTAAAAAAGCAGATAATTCATCAGGCATAACCCCGCTTTTCTGCGGCTCTTTTCCTATGTTTACTTCGACCATTATTTTTGAAATCAAATCAAGCTTTTTGCTATGCTTGCTGATTTCTTTCACTGCGCTCATTGTGCTGACAGATTCCAAAATATTTATCTTGCCTACAAGGTATTTTACTTTGTTTGATTGAAGAGTGCCTATGAAGTCTGTTTTGACATTGTCTAGACACCCAAGATGATTTAGAAACTCTTGCGCATGGTTTTCGCCTACGTAGTCTATACCGCATTCGTTAATGGCAAAAGAGATCTCTTCAAGGCTTCTCATTTTTATGACAGCCATAAGTTGGGAATTTGGATAATTTTCCATTCTTTTGCGGATTTGAATTATGTTGTTTTCAATTGCTGAATAATTGATGTTCTCCATTACCCGATTACCTTTCCATCATACAAATCGGATTGATTTGAAATAACCAAATCATTTAAGTTCAGATACTTGTATTTTCCGGTTGTGTTCTTGTCTACAAGATAATAACCGCTCATCTCGAATATGATGTTAACTTCTCTAAGATTGGCCACTCCTTCGTTGAAAATATATACACAACTGACTCCGTCAATCATATACACATCGTCAATTTTGACTTTGAGCCCGGTAGCGCTTTCTGTGACCACATGAGCAGTTGTTTTTCTATCCAATTTGCTATCGCTGTTGACTACGCTGGAATAGAATGTCAAAACAGCCTGTCCTTTTTGTCTGTCAACTGTTTTCTTTTGCAACAACATTTTCAGTGAGTCATCTCGTTCATTGAAAAAAACGTTGTAGTATGTGTTTGGAACGTATTTTTCTGATTGGTTGATTTCCACAAGACACTCATAATACCAGGATATACTCGTGACCATGGATCCTATTGCATTGTTAGGCGAAACTTTTACGATTGAATCAAAATCAAAATATGAACTCGGAGAAGATTCAATCTTGTCGGTTGTCAGAAGGCCTTCATAACCATCATAACTGCTGAAAAAATACCCGGATTCTTCAGTAATAATGGGGAAAGAATTGCCAAGATACATCAATTGTTGTTCCCTTAGAACTCTGTATACAGACAATTCTGAACTCATATCTGTTTTTCCGTCTAGTATCATCTTCTTGATAGATTTCAGGCGTTCCAGTTCCTCCTGGTTGTCCAAAATCCAGGTTGCTTGTCCATTAAATGACTTGTCATTTATGCTTTTTTGAAGCAGCTCGATTTGTTCAGACAATTCATTAAGTGATACAGTTGAATTGATTTTGCACTTTTCGAGTATTTTTATGATTTTGTTTATGCGCACCAACAAATCAAATTGTTGTTTTGGAGCGTTGGGATAAACGTTTGCAACAATGGATTTTGCAGACACTCTTTCGCCGTCTTCAAACAAATATTCTACGTACCCTGAATAAGGACTGATGATAAATTTGTCGTCTTTAAGAATATACCCGCTTACAGATTCTGATTTATTCATCGTTTCGTATCTTGCAGCAGTCAAAGTGACTGTTGGCTTCAACGTGTTATAGATATGAAACGATATGTACACAATCGCAATCAAAGCAACTGCGATTATGATCGTCAATCTTATAGCGGGTTTGTTCTTAAGCATTTTTTTAGTCCTTTGACAATAGTTTCAATGATTTTTCAAACAATTCTGTTTCTGACAATTTATCTGCAAAAATCCAGTTGACATCACTGTATTTTCTAAACCAGGTCAATTGTCTTTTTGCATACTGTCTAGTGGATATTTTTATCTGTTCTTTTGCTTGGACCAAAGATATTTCACCATTTAGATACTTTACAGTCTCTTTGTATCCAATTGCCTGTCCTGCCGTAGTGTTTGGGTTCAGATATCCTTTTTTCAGCAGGGAAGACACTTCATCAATCAATCCCTTTTCAAACATGTCTTCAACTCGTTTGTTTATTCTATTCACGAGTATTTGTCTGTCTTCAAAATCAATACCGATTCTGATGTATTCATATGAAGAAGAAGCTTTGTTCTGTTTGTCGTGTTCTGTTTTTGTCAATCCGGTTGTTTTGTATATTTCAAGTGCTCTGATAACCCTTTTGACATTGTTGGCATGAATTGTTGATGCTGACACGGGATCGATTTCTTCCAACATTTTATGGAGAGTTTCGGGGCCTTGTTTTAATGCAATCTCTTCGAGCTCTTTTCTGTATTGGGGATCTGTTTCTTCATCAGAATAATTTATATTTCCCAACACCGCTTGCTCGTATAAGCCTGTGCCGCCGCAGAGAACAACTCCTTTGTTGATTGAGTGTAAATAATCAATGACTTCTTTGGATTTTTGGGCATAATCCGCTACCGAATAGTTGATATCCGGTTCGACTATGTCTATCATGTGGTGTTTCACGGACTTTTGCTCATCTTTGCACGATTTTGCTGTGCCAATGTCCATGCCATTGTATATCTGCATTGAGTCAGTAGAAACCAACTCTCTGTTAAAAGTTGAGCATAGTTTCAAAGAAAGTGAACTTTTGCCTGAAGCGGTAGGTCCTATTACTGAAATAATGGTTTCTGTATTCATAGAATAATCATCGCATTGCCTGATTTAATAGGAAGTGGGTATATCAGAATAAATCACTATGAGTGCCTGTGCGTATAAGTTCTAACACTAATCTGTCAGAGAAGACTTTGTAAATCAGTAACCAGTCTGGTTGTATATGACATTCCCTCATTCCCTTGTAGTGGCGGGAGTTTTCAAGCGCATGATCCCTATATTTTTCAGGTAACGGCTGTTCAGCCGCCAAAAATGATATGACAGTGGCAAGATCTTGCGGATCGCAGCCTCTCTTCACGGCTAGTTTATAATCTCTTTTAAACTGTCCAGTGAATTCGATTCTAAGCATTCAACGCCTCCATGAGTTCGTCAACGCTGTCAAAGGGACCATAAACGTCTTTTTTCTTCTCGGCCGAATCCATTGCGGCAAGTGTTGTGGAGTTGGGAACTTCGGTCGTCAGTTCAAATGGTATCCGTTGTTCTCTTACTACAGTCTTAGCAAAAATGTTGAATGCGGCGCTTACGGATAACCCGATTTCTTCACAAAACTTGTCAAAAGCAACTTTGGTTGCTTCGTCCATTCTAATGTTTACATTTGTTTGAGCCATCTAAATGCCCTCCTTTTTTGTTTTGACTATATTATATGCAACTTTTGTCCATTTGTCTATAGTATTAGATTATTTTGTCTATTAATATCATTGACATATCATAGAATAATCATCGCATCTCCGAAAGAGAAGAATCTGTATTTTTCCTGAACGGCAGTTTTGTATATGTTCATGACATATTCAGATCCTGCAAAGGCGGAGACTAACATAATTAAGGTGCTTTCGGGCAAATGAAAATTGGTTATCAAAGCATCTGTAGCTTTGAATTTATAACCAGGATAAATGAAAATTCCTGTGTCATCGCACATTGCATGGACAATACCATTTTCATCCGAGCAACTTTCCAGAGTTCTGCAAGATGTAGTTCCGCAGCAGATAATTCTGCCTCCGTTTTTTCTGCAGTTGTTAATAATGTCAGCGCTTGACTGAGAAACTGAGAAAAACTCGCTGTGCATAATGTGATCTTTTATGTTTTCAGCTTTCACAGGCCTGAATGTGCCAAGTCCGACATGAAGCATAACGGGAGCTATGCTTACTCCCATATCTTTGACTTTTTGCAACAGTTCATCGGTGAAGTGAAGTCCTGCTGTAGGAGCTGCAGATGAACCTTCTTCGTTTGCATATACAGTTTGGTACTCGCTGTTGTCCCGTATTTCTTCTGTGATGTATGGCGGAAGTGGCATGTGCCCTATTTCATCCAGAATAGAGAACAAGTTTCCGTTCTTCTTATCATACTCAAAAGTTACTATTCGGTTGCCGTCTTCAACAATCTCATCTATTGTCGCACTTAATAGTCCGTTTCCGAAAATTACTTTTGCGCCGGGCTTTAAACGCTTTCCGGGTTTCACCAGAACTTCCCAAGTGTCAAGGGATTTTTGCCTCAACAACAAGAATTCAACAGCGGCAGAACCTTCTCCTGCTTTTACGCCATATATTCGTGCAGGAATAACTTTGGAGTCATTTATGACCAATACATCGCCCGGTCTAAAGTATTCGGTTATGTCTCTGAAAATTCTGTGCTCAATGGATTTTTTCGACCTGTCCGCAACAAGGAGTCTTGCCGAATCCCTCGGCTCGCATGGGTGCTGAGCAATGAGTTCTTTCGGCAAGTCATAATAAAAGTCGGATGTTTTCAGATTTGTATTAACTAGGTTGTTTTTTATCATAAGGTGTGTGATTGCTTTCTATGTTCAGATTTTATCAGATTCGGTATTCTTTGCAACTTCGCTCAATTCTTTTTGTTTTTCTTCTTCGAGTTTTACCAAGAATTCTTCCAAATCTTCTTTCACAGAATCGAGATTATCTGTTACGCTCACAACTTCTCTGAAGAAAGTTTTATATATTCTGACAAGCATAACTACTAGATAGGCTGAAGTGCGTTTGAGCTCATCTTCTGACTCTTCTAATATTCTGTCATTTTCTCTCTGTTCGCTGTCATATTCTTCTTCAGTTTGCTCTTCAACTGTAGAGTTCTCATCTGAAGCATCTTCATCGTTTTCCTCGATTCCGAATCTATTTGCATCTTCAAGAACTTCGTTTTTTATAGAATCGTCTTCAGCAAGAGGGGCGTCTACTGGTTTTCTGACAAGAATTCTTGCCTGACTTGAATAACCCACTTCGTATTTTCTGGGAGTGTCGAGCTTAAGTTCATGGAAAGAGAACTCATCATCAGTCTTTCTCTGAGGTTTTAAGACCAATTCATAACCGATTGCTGCAAACTTAGCCTTGTATTCTTGCAGTAATTCTTCTATTTGCTGTAACAGTTCACATTCTTTGGCTGCTATCATTTCATCTGAAAAATCTTTGCGCTTAATTTCCATAGACAATCTCCATCAATAATTAAATTACGCACATATTTTACAGCAATATTACAAATCTATCAAGACTATTGAAAAAAACAAAAAAAGGTTGTAAAATATAGCCATCCTGTTGGAGGGAATGTTTATTATGGAGAACGGATCAGATTACAATCAAACAATAACATTTTCAATCAGTTCTGAAAATGAGGCAGAGACAAGAAACATTTTGCGTCAAGTTTATGATGCACTTCTTGAAAAAGGGTACAACCCCATCAACCAGTTGGCCGGATATATTTTGTCCGAAGATCCGACATACATCACCAACCACAAAAACGCTCGTGCCTTAATCCGCAAGATCGACAGAAACGAATTGCTCAACGCAATGATTCGCGGATATTTGGGAATTTGATTGGATAAAAACATATAAATCAGCATGCATGTGAAAAACAGCATGTAGTTGTTTTGTGCGCTTTTGACGATGGTTAATAATCATCGTCTTAATTTTTGTAAAGAGGGGAAGGGATTCAAGTGATAGAAAATAAAATCATAGCATCCACAGGCACTTTTATCGGAAGAGCAAATGGCGCTGATTACACCCTCATACCAAAGATATATGAACAATTAGACTGTGATGGAATTGAACTGTTGTTTATGCAGGTTTGGAACGGAAGACTAGAAAAGATAGCTGAAGAGGTCAAATCGTGCGGAATAAACATATATTCGGTTCACCTCGATAAATCTATAGGAGTATTGTTCTCGGAAGGAACAGACAAGGATGATTTGGAAGCTCTGAAATTGTTTGAAAACAACATTTATTCAGCTGGTTTAACAGGAGCAAAAATTGCAGTTCTTCACCTGTGGGGCGGCCCGAAATCCGACGGGAAGATAGACAGGACAAAGAAGCTACTTAGTCAAATGTATAAAATGAGCAAAGAGCAAGGAATCACCTTGACAATCGAAAACATACCATGTGTGTTTTCAGACCCTCTGTCAGTCTGGAAAATACTACAGGAAGAGTATACTGATGTAGTCTTCACTTTTGACACAAGGTTTGCAGATTTTCACAATCAGTACATGGACATTTTCAAAAGCGATATGTGGAGTCACGTAGTACATGCCCATGTGAGCTCATATAACGGACAGAAAAACAACATAGGGTTTATACGACCTATTCTTCACTATGACGAAGGAGCAATAGATTTTGAACATCTGTTTTCAAACATGCCCGGGTATAAGGGAGCTGTAGCGCTAGAGTCTCCTGCTTTAAGAGAAGATGGTTGGATAGATGTCAACAGGTTGAATAAATCATTGAATTACATAAGAAACAGTTTGAAAAAATACAACATATACAACAAATAAAGGAAAAATATATGAGAAAAATATCGATTCTTTCATTTATAATCGCAGTCATTATGCTTGTGTCAGTCCTGACAGGATGCACAGCAAGAATAGACTACTCTGAAGCTAGCAAGTATATTAATTTGTGTGATATCGATAAGATAGATTACGAAACAATTGAACAACTCTATATGGATTATAGGAGCAAAAACTCAATTGCCACCCAGAGTGTCAAATTGGGTATCAGCGACATTGTTGATTTTTACCTGACAACCGAAATTGTAGAAGGCATCGGAGAATTCGCCACTTATACAAGAGTAGAAAACATGTGTTATGACACTGATGGTAACATGTACGAGGGCTATGAGATAGGGAAGTACTTGACCAGATACGAATTTGATTATGGCTTAAGATGGAATGTGAACGATGCTTCAGAAATGTCCCAGGAACACAGATTAGCTAAAATAGGTTCCAAGTTCTCTTTTACAGTTGATTATGATGAGTCATTTGAACTTGAAGAAGTTGCTGGTAAAAAAATCAGATACACAGTGCTGTTGACAAGAGTATATCCGACAGGAGAATACATTTCCGAATTCGAGTCATATGATTATTCAGACTCAAGCATATATACGAGCGTGGAGAATTTCTTCCGCAACTACGAGTCAAACAAGGAAGTGGCTGAAATAGGCGACTGGATTGTCATTGATTTCGAAGGAAAAGTAAATGGTTCGACTTTTGAAGGCGGAAGTGCTGAGGATTACGGACTGCAATTAGGCAATGGCTATTTATTCAATAGATTTGAAAGCGCAATGTTTGGACATAAAGTTGGCGATGTATTCGAAACCAATTTAACAGTTCCTTCGTCATACGAAAATGAGCAGGTTGCGGGAAGAGATGCAGTGTTTACAGTGAAAATAAAGGCAATTTATGACACTGAAAAGACAGTTAAAGAAAATACCACTTTTGACACATTGTACGATTTGAAAAATGCTCTGAGAGTAACTAATTTCGGCAAATATGAGATAATGACATACATTACAGATAACTCGGAAATTACAAGTTATCCCAAGAATATGTTGACTCTCTACACCAAAATTTGCAGAGATACTATGGAAACAAATATCTCATATGCCAGAAATTACTATATGTCTTACGGAATGGCATACTCAGATAAAGAAATATATGTGGCACTATTCGGAACAACAGATCTGGACAAATATGCGGATGAGCAGGCCAAAGCTGAAATAAAGAGAATATTGACAGGATATGCAGTTCTCGACAAATTGGGGCTTCAGTACACCGAAGAAGATTACAAGAGAGACTTAAAGAATCAGACGGATGCCATGAATTACACAAGTGGAACAAGCTTGACCGAAAAAGAGGTAGAGCAGACATACAACAAAGACAGATTAAAAGGCTATTTCATCATTGAAAAATGCGGATATGCTGTATGGGACAAAATAGATTCTCCAACAGTGCCTCAGAAACAATAAACGACAAATGATTTGTGCCTCTTTGCTCAAAAAGGAGGCACAAATTTCTATTGACTAAGCAAATACAATGTGATACGATATGCACGTTGTGAATAGATGGAGAAGTCGCCTAGTTGGTCGAGGGCGCACGACTGGAAATCGTGTAACCGTCATAAGCGGTTCAAGAGTTCGAATCTCTTCTTCTCCGCCAACTGAAACCTAAATCGAACCCATAAAGTTTGGTTTAGGTTTTTCTTTTGAAAAAATCCCGTGTTTTTCTGCATTTTTCGTGTTTTGGTATAGGTTTTCGGCGTTCAAAATGTGTTCGTACAGGTGTGTTCGTATCGCTCTGTCCCTATCACATCAATTGTAACGTTACATCTGACGAGGCTGCAGTCCGTTTTTTGCATTGAAGGTTAAACAGTCAATATGATATAATGAATAAAGAGATATCCTTATGGCAAAAAAATAAGAATCAGCACGGCTTCGGAGTAAAAAATGAATTTATTAAAAAAACTTCGTAATTATATTTGTTATTGTGGAATAGAAAAGGAAGAATACAACAAAGTTAAGAAAGATGCGTATGCTTCTAACTACGATATTTGGAAGATTCTCCATTACTTGATGATTGTAGTCTTTGGATTTTTGTTTGTAGTTTCGTTGTTTACAGATTTAATAGAAATGAACAGGATGTATTATTTTCTGTTATTGTTGTATTCTGTGTTTGCAGTAGTTATCTTTCACTTTCTGGATAAACGAGAAATGCCTGCTCAGTTCGTAATATATGCATCCATTATTGCTCTATTATTGTTTGGTTGTATGATTACACAAAATAAGCCAGATAAACCGGCAACGACTTTTTTGGTTTTGCTGATTATCACTCCTATGTTCATGATAGATAAACCATATTTTATGACTGTTGTTTTACTAGGGTCTTCGTCAATTTATTTGGTTTGGATGTATTTCGTCAAATCTTATGAAACATGGTCATTTGATGTTGTAAATATTGTGACTTACACTGCCATCGGAATATTCCTGCACGTAATCTCAAGTTCAATACGAATAAAAGAATTTGTCCTGACGCGGAAGATTAACATTCAAAAAGACACAGATGAATTAACGGGAATAAACAATAAAGCAGCTGTAACAAGGGGTATAAACGAATACTTAAAAGACAAAAGCCAAAACAAGGGCGTCATGATAATACTCGATGTAGATCGTTTTAAAGCTATCAATGACAACTATGGTCACGACGTTGGAGACAGCGTAATCAGTCAGATGGGTACATTGCTCAAAAGACAGTTTGTAAATGATGAAATAATAGGACGTTTCGGAGGCGACGAATTTTTGGTATTTGTCAAAAACACAGACAGCAAAGAAACTGCAGCTATCATTGCTGACAATGTCATTTCAGATGCTGCGAAGAACATCAAAGTTGTTGATGGTTACAGTGTCAGTGTTAGTCTTGGAATGGCCATATACCAAGGAGAAGAAAACAACTATTCCGAGATATTCAAAAAAGCGGATATAGCTTTGTACAGAGCAAAAGCAGATAAAGAAAAAAGATATTGCATCTACCAATAGAAAGGAATACACAAACATGCATCTATCTCAAACAAACGGACCGGCTCTTTACTATTATGGATATGATGTGAAAAAGTCCATAGAACACTTATCAAAAGCAGGATTCAAATATTGCGATGTTTCATTTTTTTCATGCTTCAAAAAAGGTTCAATTTACTTTTCCGATGAATATACGAAAGTAATTGATGACTACAAAGAGGCAATGAAAAGATATAATGTTACACCGGTTCAGGCTCATGAACCAGCAGGTAATTCAGTTGGGGATGACAACGGCGAATACTATATGAAAAAAACACCTCGTTCCATTGAAATGGCTGCAAAAATCGGGTGCAAATCGATTACGCTTCACCCCGGTACAGCAAATCAGTATGTTATGTCAAAAGATGAGTTTGTTGAAGCCAATATTAGAGTTTTGAAAAAACTTATTCCTTACGCCGAAGAATATGGCATAGAGCTTCTTTTGGAAAACATAGGTTTTATAAATACGGTTCAAAATGCCGGATGGCACGTTGCTACAGCTCAGGATTTGATTGATATAGTAGATGTGATAAATCACCCGTTGGTTGCGGTTAACTGGGATGTTGGGCACGCCCATTGCAATGGATTGAATGAGTATGATGAAATGACAAAACTTGGTTCCAGACTCAGAGGAATTCATGTTCATGACAATTTAGGATTCAGACATTTCGAATCTAATGGTGTAACTCTTCAAGGCGACATGCATACAATTCCACTGTTTTGCAATTTGGATTTTGATGCTGTGATGAAAGCTTTGATAGACTCAAAATACGAGGGAACCATGAACTTTGAAGTAGATGCGCCGCAGCGTGTCCTTCCGTTTATTGAGGGTAGAAGCGATTTGTTGGATACAGCAATTGACATCCGCTTAACAACAGACATGTTGGTATATAAAGTGGGTAAGCTATTACTTGAAAAATATAACGTTTTTGAAGATTAATAACCTTTGGTGGAATGAGAATTATCTTGTTCCACTTTTTTTGTTGTCTCATGGAGAATGTTAACAATATATTAATTTTTCATAAAAATTGGAATTTGTGTTAACCATATGATATAATTACAAAAATTAATAAGTATATGTTATCCTGAATGGAGATTAAATATGGTGACTAGAGAACATATAAGTGAAAAGGTATTGCCTTGCCTGGCTATAAGAGGCGCAGTTTCTTTTCCGAAAATTCCAATGAATATTGATGTCGGCAGAGCAATATCCAGAAAAGCTGTCGATGTCGCTATGTCAAACGACAGCATTATTATGATGGTTTGCCAAAAGGACCAGAGCGTGGATAACCCGGGTCCTGATGATTTGTACAAAATTGGCACAACCGCGAAAATAACACAGAAAATTCGTGAAAACGGCGGAAGCTACAGAATACTCGTTGAGCCTATATACAGGGCAGAGATAAAAGAATTCATAGACAATAGCAAATATCTTGAAGTTGATGTTTTTGAAAAGGAAGTATTTGTAGACAACAGAAGTGTTAAAGCAGAAGCACTTTTAAAGGATTTGAGAACTTCCATTGTGGATTTCATTTCCATGATTCCTAAGTTTTCAAGCAATATCAAAAACCTCATAAACAGCATAGAAGATTTGTCAACTCTTTGTGACTTGGTTGGCTCGAATATCGTAGCTTCACTTGAAGATAAGCAAACCCTTCTAGAAGAATTCAATCCAATGCGCAGAGCTGAAAAGCTTATGATCATTCTTGAAAAAGAAAAAGAACTCATAGAAACCGAAGAGAGAATTCAGAAAAAGGTCAGAAGCAAGATTGACAAGAGTCAAAGAGAGTATTATTTGCGTGAACAAATGAAAGCTATTTCCGATGAACTCGGAGAGGGCGGAGAGAATGGTTCAGAAGCAAGTGAATACGAAAAGAAAATCGCTGCACTGAAAACAACCGAAGAAGTAAAAGACAAACTTCGCAAGGAAGTCAAAAAACTGAACAAAGTCCCTTACGGCTCAGCTGAAGCATCTGTTATAGCAACATATCTGGATACAGTTTTGTCCATTCCTTTCGGAACAAGAACAAAGGATCGTATGGATATACCAACAGTTCAGAAGATTCTGGACAAGGATCACGATGGTCTGAAAGAAGTCAAGGACAGGATTATTGAGTATATTGCTGCTCTCAAACTTAACCCTGATCTAAAGAACCAGATATTATGTCTTGTCGGACCTCCCGGAACAGGTAAAACATCAGTTGCTTCTTCTATTGCCAGAGCGCTTAATAGGAAGTTTGTAAGAATTTCTCTCGGCGGAATTAGAGATGAAGCAGATATCAGGGGACACAGAAAAACTTATATAGGTTCTATGCCGGGCAGAATTATTAACGCTGTAATTACAGCCGGAACACAGAACCCAGTCATTTTGATGGATGAAGTTGACAAACTTACAAGAGATGCACACGGAGACCCCGCATCTGCGCTTTTGGAAGTACTCGACAATGAACAGAACAAAGCATTCAGAGATCACTACATTGAAGTGCCGATTGATTTGTCAGACTGCTTGTTCATCACAACAGCAAACACACTTGCTACAATACCGGAACCACTCCTTGACAGAATGGAAGTTATTTCCATGAAGATTTACACAAGGTTTGAAAAACTTGGTATTGCAAAGAATCATTTGATTCCAAAACAATGCAAGATTCACGGACTCACTTCAAAAACATTCAAGATGACAGATGAAGCTGTCCTTGAACTCATAGATACATACCTGAAAGAAGCCGGAGTAAGAAATCTTGAGAGATATATCGCTAAATGTTGCCGCAGAGCAGCAAAACAGATTTCTTGCAATGAAAAAACCAGCGTGAGAATAACCAAAGACAACTTGGTTGAATATGCAGAAGAGAGCAAGCTTATTAAAGATAAGATACTCGACAGCGATGAAGTTGGAACAATTTGCGGAATGGCTTACACGGAACTCGGCGGAGAGATAATGCATATTGAAGTTCTTTCATACGATGGAACGGGAAAAATCGAACTTACAGGTTCCCTTGGCGAAGTCATGAAAGAAGCTTCTCAGAATGCCTTGAGTTATGTAAAGTCTAAGGCAAATGAACTGGGTATAGAACCAGAATTATTTAAGAAGAGAGACATACATATTAATTTCCCTGAGGGAGCTGTTCCAAAAGATGGACCCTCAGCCGGCGTTGCAACTGCAATTGCTATAACAAGTGAACTAACAGGAATACCGGTCAGAAGAGATGTAGCTGTGACTGGTGAGATTACTTTGAGAGGAAGAGTATTGCCAATTGGCGGACTCAGAGAAAAGACTATGGCTGCATATTTAGCAGGCGTGAAGACAATTATGATACCTGCTGACAACAAAATTGATGAAAAAGACATCATTGATGAAGTAAAACAGAACGTTGAGATTGTATATATTTCTAAAGTAGATGAAGCTTTGAAAATAGCATTGTCAAAGAATCCATTCGAAAGAACTGATGACAAAACAGAGAGCGATCTCAGACAACTTGCTTCAACAAATCAACAAGGCAATCAACCAAACATGATCAACTAATTATTGGAGAATTCCTTATTATGAAGATTAACAGACAAAACTCAAAATTTGTGATTTCTGCTGCCACTCCATCAGCTTTTATCAGTGACGGAAAACCTCAAATAGTTTTGTCCGGAAGATCCAATGTCGGAAAGAGTTCTCTGATAAACACGATTTTATCCAACGGAAAACTTGCTAGGACAAGTTCAGCTCCGGGTAAAACCGTGATGGTTAATTTCTATTCAGTTGACAACAAATTCTACTTTGTGGATCTTCCGGGATACGGATATGCAAAGAGAAGCGGTGATCAGAAAAAGCAGTTTGGATCGCTGACTGATTCATACCTTAACAAGTACGGATCACCTACATTTGTGCTTCAACTGATAGATTTAAAGGTTGGCCCTACAGGTGATGATTGCATGATGCTCGACTGGCTGGCTTCTTCCAATATACCATATGCCGTCGTAGCCACAAAAACAGATAAACTAAACAAGACAGATAGAGAAAACAATCTCAATGCTCTCAAAACTCATCCTTTGTTATGTGATGAAAATGGTAAAAATGTAGTTGATATAATTCCATTCTCATCCCTTAAAGGTGAAGGAAAAGAGGAGGTTTTCTCGTTGATTATTTCACATATTTCCGGAGAATAAGATGCTAATACGATTAATCAGGAGCATGTCAGAAGGTGTTCCGTTTACAGACGTTTTAATTTACATATTGCTTTTGATTCCAGTTATACTGATTTCATTGACTGTGCACGAATACATGCACGGCTTGGTTTCTTACAAACTTGGCGATCCAACAGCGATGAATTACGGAAGATTGACACTTAACCCTATAAAGCACATAGACCCACTTGGAGCAGCATGTATGTTGCTGTTCGGATTTGGATGGGCAAAGCCTGTTCCGATTAATTCAGGTTATTACAAAAATATACGTTTGGGCATTTCTCTTGTGTCTATAGCAGGTCCATTGTCCAACTTCCTAATGGCATTTATTGCAACACCGATTATGCTTTTGATCGGACATATAAATGTTGCAGTAGAATCAATGAAACTCCCTGTAATGGCTGTATACAACCTGAAACAATACGGAATCATGCTGAATATAGATAATTTCGGTGGAAAACTGGCAGTAATCGGTTTCATGTTTTTCCTGTTCTTCGTTGAAATGAACATTATGTTTGGCATATTCAACTTATTGCCTATTCCTCCTCTGGACGGATCCAGATTAGTAATGGTGTTTTTGCCAACAAAAGTTTATTTTTTCATTGTTAAGTACGAGCTTTATATAAAAATCGCACTCTTAGTCCTGTTATACGTTGGTGTTTTTAACGAACCGCTTAACTTCCTTGAAAATGGAGTATTTAGAGGGTTTATAGGGCTTTGGAGTCTAATTCCGGGGTTGGGATAATGACGGAAATAACGTATAAACTTGAAAAATATGAAGGTCCTTTGGATTTGATTTTGTCCTTGGTCAACAAGAACAAGATGGAAATAAAGGACATTCGCATTTCTGAAATATTTGAGCAATATATGGCCTACGTTGAACAGGCAAAGGAAATAGACATGGATTATGCCGGTGAGTTTATTACTATGGCAGCTGAACTCATGTACATAAAAAGCAAGATGCTTTTGCCGCAACAGGATGAAGAAGATCCAAGAGAAGAACTTGTAAGACAACTCATGGAATACAAGAGCGCAAAAGAGGCTGCTAAGACTTTGTCTGAGCGTGAAAATGAATTTTCAGGAAGATTTGAAAAAGATACAGTAGAAATAAAGCCTGAAATAGGTGAAGATACAAGAATTGATCTCTCTTTGTTAACCAAAGCATTAGCGAACGTTTTTGCCAGAGCTGCTGAAGAAATAAAGCGCAAAGAGATGATGAAAATACCAAACATTCCTATAGTAAAGAGAAAGCATAGGACTGTTGAAGGAAGTGCAGTTACAATTCTCAAAAAAATGGTTAAGCGAAAAGCTGTACATTTTGATGATTTGTTTGAGGGAGCAGAAGACAGAACAGACATTATATCTATCTTCTATGCTTTGCTCGAACTTTTGAGAGTGGGAAGAATAACTCTTGAAAGAGCAGATGATTTTGACAAGACAGACTCAAACGTTATATTGAGACTGAATACAGAGCATACAAGGGACAAAAAAGAGGTAAGCGCCAATGGATGAAGAAATTGTACTGACTGAGTACGAAATGAAGAGAATAATAGAAGCAGTTCTGTTTGCTGCCGGTTACCCTGTAACTTTTGATAAACTCGCTGAAGTGTTGCACACCGATGTTGAGACCGTTGAAAAGATAGTAAAAGAGTATTCAGATGAATATAACAAGACAGAACTAGCCAGAGGCGTTCAATTGCTCGTTCTCGGAAAAGCATGTCAGCTTGTCACAAACGAAGTTTTTTCTGAATATGTTAAAGAGGCACTGGGTGTAAAAGAGGGTGGCAATTTATCAAGATCATCTCTTGAAACAATTGCTATTATTGCATACAACCAGCCTGTTACCAGAATGTATGTTGAACAGGTGAGGGGAGTTGACAGTACATATTCAATAGGAATATTACTTGATAGAGGATTGATAAAAGAAGTTGGAAGACTGGATGTGCCCGGAAGACCTCATCTTTACGGAACTACAGAAGCATTTTTGAGAGTGTTTGGCTTGTCTTCGCTTGATGACCTTCCCCCTCTAACAGACAGGTCTGAAGATCAATAGTTTATGAGCTGGTGGGGGATTGTAGGAATTGTTATCGGAAGCATAATCGCTTTGATTCTGCTCTTGATAAGCATTCCATTTCACATAGTCTTAAAGATGTCAAATACTGACATCAAGATTCACATTAAATACGGACCGATTAAGCAGTTAAAACTCTCATCAAAAGAAGAAATAAAGGAAAAAGAACCAAAGAAAGAAAAAGAGATAGTCAAAAAAATTGAGGAAAAAGAACCGGATTCATTGTCTGATATGATTGATCAGGTTTCACAGATAGGTGATGTTTTGTTTTCTGTGTTGAAAAGGTTGGGAAACAACATCAAACTGACAGTGAAGAGATTCGATGTAATGATAGCCGGTTTTGATGCATCTACAACGGCGCTTGTGTACGGAAGTGTGCAAATGTTTGTTTACAACGCAATAGCTGTACTGAGCAAATTCAAATGGTTTGTTATTTCCAAAAAGTGCAAAGGGGTCAGTGCTGACTTTTTAAAAGAAAAATCCGATGTTCAACTGGAATTGGATTTACAAATGAGCATAATCAAAGCGATAGTGGTATTGTTACCAGCATCAAACAAAATACAATTGTGATAAGGAGAAAGATAAAGTGGAAAACGATTTTGATAAGATTTTTGAATCAGCAGTCAACAGCATAACCGGAAAAGCTGACTCCAAGGTAATTACCGGTGAGCCAATTGAAACTAAAAATGGCGTTATTATAATTCCTGTATCAAAAGTTTCAATCGGATTTATAGGTGGCGGAACAAAATTGGCATCAAAAGTTGCTGACAAGAACAATGCCGGTAATGGCGGAGGAATCGGAATGAATTCGGTTCCAGTAGGTTTTCTTGTTATTTCAACTGATGGCAACGTAAAATACATCAGCACAAATAGCGACAGCAATTCTATAACACTCGATCAACTCGGAGATCAATTGAGTGACATTCTCGGAAAGATTAAAGATGCTGTTTCAAAGAAGAAAGCAGAAAAGAAAGAAGCTGAAGTTGTAAAGACAGAGGCAAAAGAGAAAGATGAGTGAACCATTAAGGATTTCAAAATATCTTTCAGAGTGTGGGATCCTTTCTCGCAGAGCGGCGGATGACGCTATAAAAAGCGGAAGAGTATTGGTTAACGGACAGCAAGCACTGTTAGGTCAAAAAATAGACCCATCTGTTGACGAAGTGTTTTTTGATGGTAAAAAAGTTGAACAATCATCAAAGAAGATTTACATAATGATGAACAAACCTGTCGGTTATGTAACAACACTGAAAGATGAAAAAGACAGAAAGTGCGTCAAGGAGTTGTTAACCGGATTGAAAGAAAGAGTTTATCCGATAGGACGACTTGATATTATGTCCGAAGGGTTATTGTTGTTTACAAATGACGGCGAATTAGCCAACAAGATAATGCATCCGAAATATAACAAGCAGAAGGTATATGAACTCAAGGTCAAAGGTCTTGTGAAAAATGAGATAGTAGAGGCCATGAGAAAACCATTTGTTATGGATGGCTACTCAACTATGCCTGCTGAAGTGAGAAAACTGGAATCGGATGACAAATCAACAACTCTTGAAATAACCATACACGAGGGAAGAAACAGAGAAATACGCAATATGTGTGAGATAGTCGGACTCAAAATTATATCTCTGAAGAGGGTTTCGGAAGATGGACTGCAATTGGGCGATTTAAAGAGCGGTTCGTGGAGATATCTCACACCTTCGGAATTGAAAACGCTCAAAAAACAATAGAGAAGAGAAAGAGGACAAAATGGTTATTCAATTAGATGAGGCAAGACTCAAATTAAATGCGATGTTAAGCGATGTAGATGAACTGGCATCCGCATTGAAAATAGAAAAACTCAAAGAAACCATCCCTGTTCTTGAAGAAAAAACAACTGATCCTAATTTCTGGTCAAATCCGGAACAATCTACAGCTGTTTTGCAGGAACTAAAAAGGGCTAAGGACAAAGTTGAGTTTATAGAAAAACTGAAAAGCAGAGTGGAAGATGACATAGCACTTTGCGAAATGGGTATCGAAGCAGACGACGATGGTGATCTGGAAGAGATACAAAATGATGTCAAGGACATTGAAAAGACAATAGAAAACATGAGAATAGAAGCTCTGTTGTCAGGTCCTTACGACAAAAACAATGTCATAGTGTCTATTCACCCCGGTGCAGGCGGCACCGAAGCTCAGGACTGGGCAGAAATGCTGTACAGAATGTACATGAGATGGGCTGAAAGACACGGATACAAAACAACATTGGTTGACTGGCTTGATGGAGATGAAGCAGGAATTAAGAGCGCAACATTCACAGTTGAAGGTATCAATGCTTACGGATATCTTAAAAGTGAAAACGGGGTTCACAGACTTGTCAGAATATCTCCTTTTGATGCCTCGGGAAGAAGACATACTTCCTTTGCTTCAGTAGAAATAACTCCTGAAATAGATGATGATAAGAGTATCGAAATCAAGGATGAAGATATTGAAGTAACTGCCCACAGATCAAGCGGAGCAGGCGGACAGCACATCAACAAAACAGATTCAGCAATCAGAATAGTACATAAGCCCACAGGAATCGTTGTAGGTTGCCAGACAGAGAGAAGCCAGCTACAGAACAAAGAGACGGCTATGAAGATGTTAAGATCTAAACTGGCAGAGAAAAAGCGTGAAGAAGATATGGCCAAACTTGATGGAATCAGGGGCGAAAAAACTAATATCGAGTGGGGCTCTCAAATAAGATCTTATGTGTTTATGCCATATACTTTGGCCAAAGACGCAAGGACAGGATATGAAGACGGAGATATTACATCAGTCATGGATGGCGATATAGACGGATTCATCAATGCATATTTAAAGTACATTTCATAGGGAGGCAAATATAATGAAAAAAACTAAATTTTACATAGGATTGGCTTTACTTGTTCAATCATTTGCAGCTATAGCAACATTTTTTGTTTGTTTAGTAAGAAAGAAAAATCTGTTTGCAGCAATCTCAGCAGCTTTGGGAATGGTTTCAGGAGTTGCGGGCGCATACATGCTCTATGAATGCAAAACAGAGAACAATCTTCTCAAAACAGGCGATGAACCAGAAGAGAGTCTGAGTGAATCTGTTGCAGAAGACGACGTAGACTTAGACAACAAAGAATTATTCGAAAGAGACGACTGAGTGTTGCACTCACGTGGGGGTTAGCATGAAATTCAAAATCATATTTATTATTGTGGGATTGATACTCGCTGTAGCTTCGTTTGCGCTTCTCGAGTATCTTCATGCCAAGGGATATTTTTGATAAAAATTATTCTCTAATCATATTTGTTCACCAATATAATTGGTGCTCTTGATGAATGCAAAACAGAGAACAATCTTCTCAAAACAGGCGATGAACCTGATGAGAGTCTGAGTGAATCAGTTGCAGAAGACGATATAGATATTGACAGCAAAGAAATTTTTGAGCGAGATGAATGATTACATCCCCTGTTTTCAGGGAATTTTTCACGGGTGTTTATAAATGAATGTTTTTATTGGATATGCTTTTATTTTCATAATCGGCTCAGTGCTGGGATGGATAATAGAAGTATTTTTCAGAAGGTTTTTTTCTAGTGCCAACCCAGAAAGAAAGTGGTTAAATCCCGGTCTTTGTACTGGTCCATACCTTCCTCTATACGGAACGGGACTGGTATTATTGTACCTTCTTTCTTCGCTGGACAAAGTTGAGTTTACAAGCGTAAAAGCAATCAATCTAATTATCATGTTTGCAATTATGTCTGTATCCATTACAGCAACAGAGTTTCTTTTCGGATTTGTTCCTTTGAAATTCAACAAAGTCAGACTGTGGGATTATTCGGATAGATGGGGTAATGTTATGGGATTGATATGCCCAAAATTTTCACTTGTCTGGACTATACTGGGAGTAGGGTACTATTTCCTTTTACACAAACATTTTGTAGTTATTTTTGAGTGGGCAGGACAGGGAAACCTGGCAGTTGTTTTTGCTATGGGACTGTTTTACGGCATCATGCTCATAGATGTTTGCGTATCTATGCAATTAATGTCCAAACTCAAGAAATTTGCTGTTGAAAACAATATCGTCGTCAAGTATGAGGAGATCAAAGTCAACATCAGAAATTTCAAAGAAAAACAAAAAGAAAAATATCATTTTCTTTTCCCATTCCATTCAAGCAGGCCGCTGTCTGAGCATTTGAGCGACTGGAAAAAGTCTGTTGAAGATATAGTAAATAGAAGGAAAAGCAAATAATATTTGTACTTAAAATATAATATATTGACATAAACATACTAAAATGGTATGATTATAAACAAGAAAAGACATTTCTTTTTGGAATGTCTTTTTTTCACGAAAAGACTACCGAAAGGATTTATATATGGCAGAGAACGGATCTATGCTTTTGGATGTTAAAAAAGTTACAGCAGGAGCGGGAGAAAAAACAATTTTAAACGGACTTTCACTTAAAATTAATGTTGGAGAAACACACGTAATTATGGGACCAAATGGCGCGGGAAAGTCTACACTTGGACATACAATTATGGGAAGTCCCGAATACAGCATCAAAAAGGGCAAGATTATTTATAAAGATACGGACATAACAGGGTTATCTGCAGACAAGAGAGCGAAACTTGGAATATTTATGACTTTCCAGGACCCTATTGAAGTGCCCGGTATTACTTTGTCTGCTTTTATCCGCAACTCAATTCATGAGATGACAGGAAAACCAATAAAGATAGGCGAATTCAACAAGAAATTGTCTGCTTACATGGATTTACTTAAAATGGATCAATCATATGCTCAGAGAGATCTTAATGTAGGTTTTTCGGGCGGAGAAAAGAAAAAGGCAGAAATACTTCAAATGCTTATGCTCAATCCGGAATTGGTTATTCTGGATGAGACGGATTCTGGTCTGGATGTTGATGCAGTTAGAACTGTATCTGAAGGTGTTGCCGAATTTG
The DNA here is from genome assembly GCA_016282315.1 of Clostridiales bacterium. Taxonomy (GTDB): domain Bacteria; phylum Bacillota; class Clostridia; order Oscillospirales; family CAG-272; genus CAG-841. The sequence continues at coordinate 26,749 of JAEEKG010000034.1, forward strand.
TTAAAAACCATGACAAGTCTTTGCTTATTATCACACATACAACAAAGATTACAGAAGCTTTGAACGTCGATTACACTCATGTATTGGTTGGAGGAACAATCGTAAAGACAGGGTCCGGAAAACTGATAGATGAAATCAACAAAGATGGTTTTGACAAGTATATTAAGGTTGGTGAAAACTGATGCCGGATAAATCAAAAATTGTAGAAACAGACAGAAGTCTCTATGATTTCAGATATGAAGAGAACTCTAAGGACTACCACAGAGAAGAGTCCGGTATTACAAGAGAAATTGTTGAAAACATATCTAAAGAAAAAGATGATCCCGAGTGGATGAGAGACTTCAGACTTCATTGTCTGGATATTTATAACAATACAGATATGCCTAATTGGGGACCTGACACATCAGGACTTGATATGAACAAAATTGCGGCATATGTAAGACACAAAGCAGGTATGAAATCCGACTGGGAAGATGTGCCTCAGGAAATCAAGGACACATTTGAAAGGCTCGGTATACCTCAGGCGGAAAGGCTGTCTTTAGCCGGAGTTGGCGCACAATATGACTCAGAACTTGTTTACCACAATCTTAGAAAAGAAGTGGCAGAGACAGGCGTAGTTTATACAGATCTTGAAAGCGCCATGAAGGGCGAATACGAAGAAATGATTAAAACTCATTTCATGAAACTCGTTCCTCCGACAGATCACAAATATGCAGCTCTACACGGAGCAGTGTGGTCAGGCGGCTCATTTGTTTATGTACCTAAGGGCGTAAAAGTAGATATTCCTCTTCAGTCATATTTCAGACTGAATGCAGCAGGGGCAGGCCAGTTTGAGCACACACTCATTATTGTTGATGAAGGTGCGGATTTGCATTTCATAGAGGGTTGTTCTGCACCTAAATACAACGTTGCAAATCTTCACGCAGGATGCGTTGAATTGTATGTAGGAAAGAACGCTAAACTTAGGTATTCAACAATCGAAAACTGGTCAAAGAACATGTACAACCTTAACACAAAGCGCGCCATTGTCGAAGAAAACGGCATTATGGAGTGGGTTTCAGGTTCGTTTGGTTCTCATGTTTCGTATTTATATCCTACTACTATCCTGAAGGGCGAAAACTCCAAGATGGATTATACAGGTATAACTTTTTCAGGAGCAGGTCAAGACTTGGATACTGGTGCAAAAGTAATTCATCAAGCACCCAATACTACATCTGTAATGGCCTCTAAATCCATAGCAAAGGATGGAGGAATAGGCACATTCAGAAGCAGTGTGGTTATTACTTCAAAAGCAATCAATTCAAAAGCAAGTGTTTCTTGTGATTCGCTTATGCTCGACAGCATATCAAGAGCTGACACAATTCCAGCAATGGATATCAGAACAGACAAAGCGGATGTCGGTCATGAAGCCAGAATCGGTAGAATAAGCGATGAGGCAGTGTATTATCTGATGTCAAGAGGCATTAAAGAAGCTGATGCAAGAGCGCTTATAGTTAGCGGTTTTGCTGACTCCGTTTCAAAAGAGTTGCCGCTGGAATACGCAGTTGAAATGAACAATCTCATTAAACTTGAGATGAATGGAAATATGTAAGGGGTGATATTATGGCAGATCAAATAAGAGTTAATTCACTTCCTTCAAATACTTTCAGATATCTCAAAGTAAATGATTCGGTTTTGGATTTGTCGGGATTGTCTCTGAAAAAGCAAAAAGATAATGTGAATTCTAAGATTAGAAAAGCTTTCTCACAAATCAAGACAGGCATGGGCAAAGAGATAGATTCTTTGACAGATGAATATGCAAAAAAAGAATTGGTGCAGATTAAAAAAGATGAAGAAAAAACTATAAAAATATCTGATTTTGAATCATTGAATGGTTTTTTATTCGATATAGACAACAATTCCAGACTTAATGTCATTTTTGATTGTTCCAGCTTCAATGATGACTGTCTGCTTGGAATAAGCACTAAATTCATTTTAAAAGAGAACTCAAAAGTTAAGTTGACTGTTGTTCAGATGCTTAATAGCAAAAAGAATTTTTTCTTTGATGTAGGTGCTGAATTATCTAAAGAAGCATCTTTTGAATTCTTGAGTGTTGTTCTCGGCGGAAAGGACAGTTACATCGGATGTAATATTGCTTTGAAAGGCGATAGTTCTTCATTTAAGAGCAGTACGGGATATATCGTTAAGGCCGGTCAGTCTCTTGATATGAATTATGTGTCTGATCAATATTCAAAAAAGACAAAGAGCAATATTGATGTAAGCGGAGTACTTGGAGAAAAAGGTTCAAAAACATTCAGAGGAACAATCGATTTCAAAGTCGGTGCTTCAGGTTCAACAGGAGCTGAAACTGAAAACGTCCTGACAATAGGGGAAGATATTATTAACAAGAGCGTACCATTAATATTGTGCGGAGAAGAAGACGTTGAAGGTCAGCATGGAGCTTCAATAGGCAGCTTGTCTGATGAAATCCTCTATTATATGAACAGCAGAGGAATCGACAGAAATACTGCAATAAAGATGGCTTCTTACGCCAATGTTATGAGGACTGCTTCTCAAATTGAAGATAAGCAATTAGTTGAGAAGATAGAAAAACATATAGACAAATCTTTTGATGGAGTTAAAAATGGATTATAGAGGACATTTTCCTATATTCAAAAACAATAATTCTGTATATTTAGACAATGCTGCAACATCTCAAAGACCAGGGTGTGTTATAGATGCTGTTTCAGATTTCTATGCTTACAGCAACGCAAATCCTTTGAGAGGATTGTATGATTTGAGCATGAAAGCAACAAAAAAATACGAAGATGCAAGAAAAAAGGTTGCAGATTTTCTAGGTGCTCAAAGTCCGTCTGAAATTATTTTTACAAGAAATACAACAGAGTCTATTAATCTTGCCGCATACAGCTATGGTGATGAATACATAAAAGAAGGCGATGATATCGTTATAAGTGTTATGGAACATCACAGCAATCTTCTTCCATGGCAGAGATTGGCAAAAAACAAACATGCAAATCTCGTTTTTATGGAACCCAAAGAGAATGGTGTTATAGAAGACGACGAGATTGAAAATAAAATTGGCAAGCAAACTAAGATTGTTGCAATAGCTCAAACGTCTAATGTTTTAGGAATAGAAAATCCTATAGAAAGAATAATTGAGCGAGCTCATCAAATGGGTGCTGTCGTACTCATAGATGGCGCTCAATCAGTTCCTCACAAAAAAGTAAATGTAAAAGAACTAGATGCAGATATGTTTGCTTTTTCCGGACACAAAATGATGGGGCCTATGGGTGTTGGCGTTCTCTACGTTAAAAATAGTATCATGGAAAAAATGAAACCATTTTTGATGGGTGGAGAAATGATAGAATACGTGACTAGGGAAGAAGCAACGTTTGCTGAGCTTCCTCACAAATTTGAAGCCGGTACCGTAAATGCAGCTGACGCTTATGGACTTAGTGTAGCTATAGATTTTATTAACAAGGTCGGTTATGACTATATTGAAAAGAAAGACACAGAACTGACTCAAAGAATAATAAATGGCATGCAAGCTATGGGTCACATTACAGTTTACGGACATGAAGACCCATCAAAACATAATGGAATCGTGACATTTAATGTTGAAGGCGTGCACCCTCATGATGTATCATCAATATTGAATGAGGATGGAGTTTGCATCAGAGCGGGACACCATTGCGCACAACCCTTGATGCAGTTCATGAAAGTAGGCTCAACAGCCAGAGCAAGTGTATATTTTTATAACACTAGTGAAGAAGTAGATAAATTCCTGGACTGTTTGTCAAAAGTCAGGGAGGTTTGCGGATATGGAACTTAAATCTTTATACAGAGAAATCGTAAATGAACATAATTTAAGACCTTCACATAAGGCTGCAATAGAGAATCCGGACCTGGTGCTCAGGGGAGTAAACCCAAGTTGCGGAGATGATATTTCTCTTCAGTTGAAATTTGAAGGTGATGTCATTTCAGATGCGGGTTTTGTCGGGACGGGATGTGCCATTTCTCAGGCATCAGCTGATATTATGATAGACAATATAATCGGTCTGAACAAAGAAGAGGCTTTAAAGCAAGCAGAATTATTCATGAGTATGATTAAAGGCGAAGCTTTATCTGAAATCCAATTTGATGAATTGGGTGAAGCATCAGCATTGCAAGATATTTCACATATGCCGGCCAGGGTCAAATGTGCCGAGCTTGGATGGAGAACAATGAAAGAAATGGTAGAAAAAAACAATTAGGAGTTTTGTTATGAGAAAATTCATTTTAATTACAGTAAGTTTGTTGCTTTCAATCTGCATTTTGTTTACCAGTGTTTCATGCACAGTTAACCCGATTACTCCGAAATACCAAGATAAAGATATTTCAGTGGAGAATCTTCTTGGAAAATATTCAAGCAGAACAGATAAAAGCGGCATTCAGGTTACACAAGACTTTAAGGATGCGTTGGTTCAGTTTTCTTTTGACATATGCAAAGCTGTAACAAAAAAAGATGGCAATAATGTTGCAATGTCACCTTTGTCTATTTACATATGCCTTGCAATGATAGCAAACGGAGCCGATGGAGATACCAAGGCTCAGATGGAAGATGTATTGGGCATGAGTATTGCTGATATAAACAAGGGTCTATATGCTTTGCTCAATGGCTTTACTTCGAGCGAGAATTGCAAATTGGACATAGCAAATTCTGTTTGGTTCAAAGATGATAACATACTTAAGATTCAGGAGAGTTATTTACAGGAAATAGCTGACTGGTACGAATCTGAGATATATAAGGCTCCTTTTGACAAGCAAACTCTTGAAGATGTAAACAATTGGTCAAGCAATAAAACCAAGGGTTTAATTGACAAAATTCTTGACTATATATTGGATAATGACGAAGCATTCATTTTGAATGCAGTTTTGTTTGATGCAAAATGGAGAGACGAATACACAAGCAAAGACATATTGAACAATTACAAATTCAATAACATAGACAAGACAACCACAACAGTGACTATGCTCAAATCTGAAGAACATGTTGTATTTATGGGCACAGACTACATAGGCACAAAGAAGGACTATGACGGGCAAAAATACAGTTTCGTTGTTCTTTTACCTAATGAGGATGTTGATTTTTATGAGTTTGTTAATTTCCTTGACAAAGAAAAATGGAATGAAATAATGACGGTGGACAAGAATCCTGTGACAGTCAGTCTGTTAATGCCTGAATTTGAGGTTAAAACCGACATGATGCTCAATCCTGCTCTTCAAATGTTGGGAATTAAAGATGCATTCGGAAATAAAGCAAACTTCGGAAAAATGGCCGAAATAACACCTGATTGTGATTTGTACCTATCAAGAGTAATACAAAGAGCGTATGTCAAAGTTGACAGAGTAGGGACAAAAGCTGCAGCATCAACTATAGGTGCAATGACAAATAAATCTGCTTCTAATCCTCAAACAATTATAGTTGACAGACCTTACGTATACGCAATTATCGACAATGATACTAATTGTCCGATTTTTGTTGGACTTAATGTCAAGTTCAGTTGATGAGATTTTTTAATCATTTGTTCGTCAAAGCTATGTAGGAGGAAGATAATATGAAAAAAATATTGTTAATATCTACAAGCATGCTGCTTGCTATAAGCATTTTGTTTACGAGTGTGTCCTGTTCACCTGTAAAAGAATCGGGTAAAGTGACTACGGAAAAAACAGTAGTTGAAGTGAAGGAGTTACAATCACAAAACCTACTTGATGGTTACCAGAGTTCTATTACAGATAAAGGAGAAGTAACAAAAGAATTTAAAGATGCTTTGAATGATTTTTCATTTAAGCTTTACAAGGCTGTGACCGAGAAAAACGGGAAGAATGTAATTGTATCTCCTTTGTCCGTTTACATTTGTTTGGCATTGATAGCAAACGGTGCTGAAGGCGAAACAAGGTCTCAGATGGAAGAAGTACTTGGCATGAAAGTGGAAGAGGTAAATGAAAGCCTATATAGTTTTGTTGACAGTTTATCTTCTTCCGAAAAATGCAAAGTCAGCATAGCTAATTCTGTTTGGTTTAAAGATACAAATGGAAATATAAAAGTTAATAGCGAGTATCTGCAGGAAATAGCAGATTGGTATGATTCTGAAATATATAAAGCACCATTTGATGAAACAACATTGAAAGATATTAATGATTGGTGCAGCAATAAGACAGATGGCCTGATCAACAAAATATTGGATGAAATTAATCCGCAATCTGTAGCATATCTCATTAATGCGGTTTTGTTTGACGCAAAGTGGGAGAAGGCATATAAAGATGAGGACATAATTGAAAATTATGATTTCACCAATTATGACAAAACGAAAACAAAAGTAACTATGTTACATTCTAGAGAAGGTGTCTATTATACCGGAAAAGATTTTGTGGGAACTCAAAAGAGGTATGCTGGCGGACAATATAGTTTGGTTGTCCTGCTTCCTAACAGTGACGTAGATATTTATGATTTTGTCAATTCTTTAGATCGCGACAAATGGGCTCAAGTCATAATGTCTCATTTTGCCAGAAGCACACTAGTTGATGTAAATTTGTTAATGCCTGAATTTGAAAGCGAAAGCGAGATGCCTTTGAACGATGTATTGCAATCAATGGGAATGAAAGATGCTTTCAATTCAAATGCAGATTTTACAAATATGTTCAATGAAAGCAAAAAAGGTGATTTCTGTATATCAAGTATAAAACAGAAAGCAATCATCAAAGTAAACAAAGAAGGAACAAAAGCTGCAGCTGTAACTATCGGAGAGATGACAGCAACATCTGTTGAGCCTGTGAGCCAAACCGTAAATATCACCCTTGACAGACCTTTTGTTTACGCCATAGTAGATAATTTTACATTTTGTCCGTTGTTTGTCGGAGTCAATGTAAATATTAACAATTAACAATCGCAATTTTGCCCCGAAGCACCATTAGAGTGTTTCGGGGTATATGTTTTTACAAACAATTTGTCTTTTTTGCAAAATATGATAAAATAAAAAAGTGAGCCGAGACGAAAAGGAGACAAATATGAGAAAGCTTAATTTAGCAATCATTGGTCAGGGAAGAAGCGGAAAGAACATTCACGGCAGTTACTATATAAGTGAAAACAACAAGTACTTCAATGTTAAATATGTTGTGGATTTTGATCCTTTCAGAAGAGAAGTTGCAGAACAGAGGTACCCCGGATGTTCAACATTATCCGATTACAAAGAGCTTTTTGCAAAAAAAGATATAGATTTGGTGGTTAATTCAACTTATTCCGAACTCCATTATTCGATTACAAAAGATCTTCTTTTGCACGGATTTAATGTTTTGGTTGAAAAGCCTTTTTCAAGAACAAGATATGAATGTGATGAGTTGATAAAAATCGCAAAAGAGAACAATCTAACTCTTGCGGTTTTCCAACAAACTTTCTTTGCTCCTTTCTATCAGTTTACTTACGATTTGATGAAATCAGGAAAACTTGGAGATATAAAACAAATAAGTGTGGTATACAACAATTTCGCAAGAAGATGGGATTGGCAGACACTTCAGAAGAAATGTGCAGGAGGTGTATATAACACGGGTCCTCATCCCGTTGGAATAGCTCTGGGTTTGCTTGATTTTGATAAAGACAGTAAAGTTGTTTTCAGTAAGTTAGGTCTGGCTCTCACGAGCGGAGATTCAGATGATTATGCAAAAATAATTGTTACTGCTCCGAATAAACCGGTTGTTGATATAGAAATATCTTCAATTGATTGTTTTTCCGATTACAACATAAAGATTCAAGGGTCTAAAGGTACATACAAAGCTACTCCGAAATCATATCAATTGACATACATAGTAGATGGAGAAAATCCACCTAGAGAAGTCATTGAAGAATCTCTGAAAAACGAACAGGGTGATCCTGTGTATTGTTCTGAAAAACTAATAAAACATGAAGAATCAGGGGAATTTACAGGAACTGCATTCGATGTTGGAACAGCTACTTTATATGAGCAGTTGTACAACAAGATTACAAAGGGTAAGGAAATGACAGTTACTCCTGAAATGGCTGCTCAAATCATTTCAGTTATAGAGGCATGATAAAAAGGTAAAGTGGTGAAAAGCAGTACGAGAATTCTGTGAATCTGTTACAATAAAAGTAACAGGAAGACAGAGTAGATACTAATTCGTCATAAACAATGATTCTAGAGATCTATAAGGAGAATGAATGGG
>JAEEKG010000035.1 GCA_016282315.1 Clostridiales bacterium
TTACTACCGCCACAACGCGATGGATAACGTGCTGAACGTAACGGACTACGGCATCGAAGAGGGCTACGTTTTCTGTAACGGCAATATCGAAACAGACGGCAAGGTCACCTACTTCCCGATCTATATGCTGATGTTCCTGCAAAAGCATGAACTGCCTAAGGCGATCCTGTTCAACACCGATTTTTCGGACCTCAACGACAAGATATAAAACCGCCTTAATTCGAACCCCCGCAGATTGGTCATGATGCCAGACGCTCGAAAACAGAGCCGACGTGATACCCTGTGGGTTCGAATTGAAAGAAAAATGTTAGGAAAAAAGCTCTATGCTGCCCGAAGAAAAAGCAAGAGTCAAAATTGATAAGCAGCTCATCAACGCAGGATACTTCTGACAGACCATCTCTCCTCCTTCGCGGTGCTGCTCGCTTAAGATTCGATACCATTTCTGGAGCCTGTCAGACCGATGCTTTGCCCATGGGTTATTACCGTCCCCCACATCCGACTTCCTTCAGATTCCACCTCGCGATGGACACCCTTGTCTTTGGCTAATAGTTCCTACTGCCAAGTCTGTAGCGGACTTTCACCGCCCAGTAATCGCTCATGCCGAGCGCACACCGAAAAAGACTCATGTCCAATCATTAACAATGACATGAGTCTTTTTTGTATTCAAAAAATGATTTTACTTTTTCCTGTAAACCGTACCGAATTGATTTGAAGGCACTATTTCTATCTTTCTGGTTTTCAACAATCCATCAATTGTGCTGCTCAGTTTTTTCGTTATTCCTTTGTAACCCATTGCCTTAGATAAATCCGTAATATTCATTGGTTCTTCAGACAGTTTCTCCAAAACTCTTTTCTCATAATCCATCTTCTTATCGGATACAAAATCCGGATGCACAGGGATAATGACTGTCAGATAACCGCGATCTGCATCCATTTCAAACTGCGGCAAATCCGAACCGTTTTCCTCCAGTGATTTGAACACTGTTGGAAAACCGGTATTGCGTCCTTCTGTCAGTCTCAGCTCCTTAAGAAAATCTCCTATTCTTCTGTTTCGGTATATCATGGAACGAATATCAAGAGATTGTATTTTTTCATCTGTGATACTCCTGTCAAAACCCGGAAAACTGGTTATTTCCATACTTGAAGGTGTTATCCTTACTGTAATTGGCTCATTAATCTGATATGATCTGTGATATACGGCGTTGGACAGAATTTCTTCAACAGCCTGGTACGGATAATTAGTTATCCTCTTAGCTTCTGCTTTGTTCTTTTCTTTTATCACTTTTTCCTTAAGCACATAGTTTTTTATGTACAAAAGAGCATCCGTCAATTGTCTCTGAATGGGACCGGAAAATACCTTTTCTGTCATATTCATTCCGGTGGGGTCAGGAATGTCCACCACTTCTATTCTTGCATATCTGAAATATTTTTCGGGATGTTCAGAAAACATAAGCAGCCCTACATTCTTGGGTTTTTTGTATTCTGGAGGCCCAGACACAAGCTGCATATCCTCAGCAAGTCTGATCAAATTTTGTTCAAGAGAATAATTATATAATTCACTTCCGATTTTTTTCAGGTGTTCACGCATGAGTCCGAGATCAAGATCTTCCACTTCCGCTGCGAGATTCGGTCTGTCGTCGAATGGAATATCCGAAGAAACATAGTAGAGCTGTTTTTCTTCTTCCGATGAAGCAATAACAGTATTACTCGCTTTTCTTATGTAGTATCTCTTTTCTGTCCGCTTTTCTGACAAAGAAACAGATGCTTTATACGGACGCGAAAATCCACCCGAAACCCATATAACAATAACGTATTTATCATTGAACAAAAAAGGCTCTGCAACCGGTTGGTAAAACGGCTCGATGTAATGACAGCACTCGCGCAGTTTCTTTTCTATGGAATCTATGCGATTCTTTTCAATTCCTTTTATCGGAAAAACCGGAGATCCATTGTTTTCTTCAACACCGATAATAATATATCCACCGCCCATGTTGTCTATGTCATTGGCAAATGCACATATCGTATGAATAACTGCTTCCGGATTCCAGTCGGATTTGAATTCTATTCTGGTAGATTCAACAACTTTCAGATTAATCAGATCACTGATATTTACAGGTATTCCCATCTCACAATCTCCCTTCTCTCGACATAATAATAACACTTTTACACAATTTGTCAATAGACTCGATAAATTTTGTCGAGTCTCTCGATGTTTTTTGCGTATTTTTGTCGAGTCGTCGAGTCAAAAATACACTTCAACAAAAAATCTCATGGCATTTTGGACACGTATCCATCTGACATGAGATATATTTTTCGATTCAATTGTCAATAAGAAGAAATCGGAAGTGAGGTGTCGTCTTCTCCCTTCTCTATTTTCCTCACAACGCAGTAATAACCTGAACCGTTGTCAAGTGTGACATAGATTCTGTCACCGACTCTTTTTCCGAATACTGCTCTTCCGATCGGAGACTCTTTACTTATTGCCATTCTGTCAATATTGTTTCTCAGTGTAGTAACAAGTTGAATTATAATCTCTTCTTCATCGTCCTCGAGATACAGCGTCACCCTGTCAAAGAGTCCGATGACTTCTTTATCAGGATTTGTTTCAACTATAATCGCCGTGTCTCTCAGTCTTTCAAGATATCTTATTCTTGAGTAGTTTCGATTCAGATTCCTTTTTGCAACTTTATACTCGAAGTTTTCTGAAAGATCTCCTTGAGCCCGAGCCTCGCTCATCTCTTCTCTTAGCTTCGGTGCAAGTTCATACTTTCTGTAGTTAATTTCGTCATTTATCTTTTCTATGTCTACTTTGGTTAATTCATCTCTCATCTTTGTTTTTTCTCCTTGACGAAACAATGGCAACAACAGTTGCGATTATACCCGCAATTACACAAATTGTTATTGTAATCCCCCATACTATGGGAAGTTCATCTCTCTTTGTTGTTTCACTTGTATCTGATTCAATGTGTACATCTCTATCGTTTTCTGCTTCATTATCCAATTGAACAATCAGTGCGCTTATGCCATATCCATCCTGCATCAAATCAACAGCATTATTTGATTCTTGTTCTGGCAAACATCTGCTCACATTGTCTTCTGCGGCTATAACCGCAACACTTGTCATTGCGGCAGCTATCAAGATACAGATTATCATCAACATTATTCTCTTCATAGGTATATAACGAATTCGGTTAATATCTGACCGACTTTTCTTTCTTTTAATTTTTTTCACATATTCCAATCCATGTCTATTATATTCCAAATCAGAAAATATACAACAACATTTTGTTTTATCCCACTTGCATTAATATTAAGTGTGGTATATAATCTAGCCAACATATTCAAATAACCATTTGAATTTTCTGTTCTATTTTTTTCTAAAAAAAATACTCAAAGGCAATCACAGGGCAATACTTCTGTGTATTTGTTTTTGCGTGTATAATAGTTCTAAGAAAGGACCCTTAGTTTTACGGGATAATTATGGCTAAAATTAAAAATAAGAAACTCAGAGTAATTCCTCTAGGCGGACTTGATGAAATCGGAAAGAACTGCACTGTTTTAGAGTGTGGAAACGATATAGTCATCATTGACTGCGGCATGGGATTTCCAGAGGATGGAATGTTAGGTGTAGATACTGTTGTACCCGACTTTACATATCTAGTAGACAATAAAGACAAGATAAAAGGTTTGCTTTTGACTCATGGTCACGAAGACCACATCGGAGCTGTACCGCATTTATTGCAAAAGATTAATGTTCCGGTATACGGCACAAAATTAACATTAGGAATATTACAAAGAAAACTTGAAGAATGCGAACTTGGTTTTAAGCCCGAACTCAATGTAATCAAGATAGGTGAGATTATTACTCTCGGGGACTTTGAAGCAGAATTCATTCACGTAAACCACTCTATCGCCGATGCTGCCGCATTGGCAATTAAGACTCCGGTTGGCATGGTTATCCACTCTGGAGACTTTAAAATTGACAGCACGCCAATAGATGAGCAAATAATTGATCTGACAAGATTTGGTGAACTTGGAAGACAAGGAGTAAAACTTTTTTTGTGCGAGTCAACAAACGTTGAAAGGCCCGGTTTTACACCAAGCGAAAAGAAAGTCGGAGAGTCTCTGGTTCGGTATTTTGAAGAATACAGGAAAAAGAGGATTATAATCACAACATTTTCTTCAAATGTTCACAGAGTTCAGCAAATCATAGATATTTCAATTAAGCACAACAGGCATGTTGCCATTTTAGGAAGAAGCATGGTTAATGCTGTTTCAGCCGCTGTTCAATACGGATACATAAAGATTCCTGATGATACACTCATTGATCAAAGTGAAATAAATAACTATCCACCGGATAAAGTCACCATTATATCTACCGGAAGCCAGGGTGAACCAATGTCTGCTTTGCACAGAATGACTTTTGATTCTAAAAACAGATTTGAATTGTCTTCTTCAGATCTGGTCATTATTTCTGCTTCTGCAATTCCGGGTAACGAAAAACTGGTTGGAAACATAATAAATGCTCTGTATAAACGACAAGTTACTGTATTAACTGATTCACAGGCAATTGTGCACGTGTCTGGTCACGCATGTGCAGATGAAATTAAGATCCTTCACGCTCTTGTAAAGCCTCAATATTTTATGCCGGTTCATGGTGAGACAAGACACTTGTATGCTCACAAAGAGCTTGCCTTGCAAATGGGAATGAAACCATGCAACATATTTATTTCTGAAGTGGGTAGAGTTTTGGAAATCGATTCTCATGGCGCTCAATTCAATGGAACCGTACCGTCGGGTTCTGTCATGATTGATGGCAGTGATACTACGGACATTGGAAATGTTGTAATTACAGATAGACAAAAATTGTCTCAGGAGGGTATTGTATTCGTTTCGGCAACAATAGACACAGAATACAGTGAAGTTATATCTGGACCTGAAATTGTATCAAGAGGTTTCATCCATGAAAATGAAAATGCTGCCTTGATTGCCGAGATCAAAAACACTGCAAGAAACGCAATGATAGAAACTCTGAATTCAGGATCACTTGATTTTGCTCTCATAAGAACAAATGTTAAAAACGCTTTAAGCGACCTGATCAGAATTAAAACAAAAAGAAAGCCTATTATTATAACGATTATTATGGGCATCTGATAACAAAATTTGCAATTGTTGCCAATTGCAAATCTTTGATATATATTTTTTTATGACCGCCATTTAAAAAAAGTGGCGGTCAAACTTCTTATATCAAACCTACAGGACAATACCAATTATTCTTGTCTATTGGAAATAGCTCATCAGCCATGCAAATAACAAGTCCGGGTTTAACTTCCTTTTCAAACTTATTCAAAACATTGAAGTTTTTGCTTGGAACTGATGGGCACTTCCCCATTTTAATCTCAATTGGATAAATTGAATCAGGTCCAATCATAAGCAAATCAATCTCTTTTTTGTCAATATCCCGATAATAGTACAAATTCGCTTTTTTTCCTTCATTGGAATAACTTTTCAATATCTCTCCAACAACATATGTTTCAAAGAAGGCGCCCGAAGCATTTCCGTTCATTAATGTTTCAGCATTTGGCCATGAAGTCAGATATGCAGCCAAACCCGTATCCAAAAAATAGCATTTGGGTGTTTTGACAAGTATCCTCTTCAAATTGGAAGAATATGGTCTTAAAATGTAAATGATACCTGATCTTTCCAACATAGACACCCATTCTTTTATTGTCGGTGCGGAAACACCTACAACATTGGATATAGAATCGTATTTAAGTTCTTGTGCTGTGTTGGCAGCCATATATGTAACAAATACTCTGAATTCATCTAATTTTCCAACTTGTTCAAGTGAACTGATATCCCTTTCTATATATGTGTTCATATAAGATGAATAATAGATATCTCTATCAACGTCAGGATTCAATGCAATCTTGGGCAATCCACCTTTGAATATATCCTCGAATACTTCTCTCAATGTTCTTTTTCTATTTTTCTTTTCCTTCAGTGATTCGATTTCTGGAACAAAAGGACATTTTATATCACCATTTATTTCGCCTGTGGACAAGGGAAGCATGTCGAATACTGCAACTCTTCCTGCCAGTGATTCAGACACATTTTTCATCATAACGAATTTTTGAGATCCACTTAACCAAAACATCCCATTTTCGCCGCGTTCATCGACAATCTTTTTGATTTCCATAAGGATTGATGGTACTCTTTGAAACTCTTCGATAAATAGTTTGTTCCCATATGTTTCAAAAAACAATTCAGGATCGTTTCTAGCAAGCATTCTTACTTTCGCATCATCAAAAGAGACAAACTTCCTGTCGCTTTCTGACAAGTGCTTAAGCATAGTGGATTTTCCTGTTTGCCTTTGTCCGCAAACCATAACTACAGGAAATGTTTTAGATGCCTTCAATATTGATTGTTCCATCTGTCTTACACAATAATCCATATCGCAACTCCGATAATTCTAAAGTATACTTTATTTTACTCAGAAAAAGCACTTTTGTCAACACATTATAATCGCATTTTGTTTGTTAATAAATGTTTTTGAGCATAATTATGGCCCGAAATAATCGGGCCATTTTTGTATTTTGTATTAGCTGTGTAAGTATTCAAGATAGTCTTTTAATTCTGCTCTAGTCATCATCTTTGTGCCGTAATAGTTAACTGTGAGTCCTGACAATTTATCTGATACAGCATATGTTTCTGAATTGAACAACACGGGAGCTACAACGCCTTCACCAATGAGTTTTTCTTCTGCTTTGTGAAGCAGTTCGGCTTTTTCTTTTTGAGAAGCAGCAGCGAAAGCTTCTTCTATGAGCTTGTCATATTCTGCATCCGAATAATTAGTAGCATGTGGATTATTGACGTAATATCTTGTAAGACCTCTGCTCTCGTCATATTCAGGGTTGCCTGCTTCAATCAATCTTACAGAACCTGAGAATGCTGAAGAGAACTGAGCAAATGTATTGAATGCATATGCTGAAAGCATCTGAACATCAAGTCCTATGACATCGAAATCCCCAGTCTTGTATGTTGTCAAGAAATCGCTTGCAGCAACACCTTTAACAACAACTTTAAATCCAAGTGATTCCCACGCTTCTTTTGTTAAATCTGCTATTCTCTTTTCCTTGCTCTTAAATCCGAGCTGAGCTGAATAATAACTGTCGTTTACGTTATCTGTTAAGTAATACAGATAAATTGAATCTTGTTTTGATGGATCAACACCCTGTTTACTCAGAATGGATTTAGCTTCATCTAATTGAGAGGAAGTATCAAGGAGATTGCCGCCAACTTTTCTGAATGATGTTCCCTGTTTTGTATCAAATACCATTGAAGGGATAAGACCTGTAGCAGCCTTGGTTCCGCATCCAACAGCCTCTGCTATTGCAGCTCTGTCAAGAGCAATTGAAAGTGCATATCTTACTTGAGCATTCTGGAATAGTGAAACTTTTGTGTTGAAATAGTATGAATATGTTGAAGCCAAGTCATTTGTCTTAAGATTCTTATTGTTGTATCCGCCGACTGTTTCCTTTGTGAGGTTTGATACGTAGAAAATCTCATTGTTTACAAACATCGTCTTGATGTCTTCGTTATCTTCTTTAGCATAGACTACATCTTTATCCAGTGTTGCGTCGTAGTGAATGAATATCTTATATGGGATTACGTATTTATCCAGTTGCTCAGAACTAAGTGTCCAGTTACGATAATAGAACTTATTTCTTTCGAGTATTATTACTTCAGTCGGGTTAGTTGAGAATTTCTTTACTTTGAACGCACCGTTTGTAGATAAGTCTGTGCTTGTCTTAGACCATGTTTCTTCATATTGTGTTACTTTATTTTCACGGAGAGGAACCAGTGCCGGGCTTGCTAAGTTATATAAGAACTCGTTTTCATCAACGCCTTCTTCAAATCTTATTTCAAGAATGTTTTTACTGATTGCGACCAGACCTATATCGTCAATACCTATTAAACCCAATTTAGCTTGACGAGCGCCTTTGATGTCGTAGAGCAAGCTTGCAGCTTCTGATTGGAATTCAGGTTCAAGAATACGTTTCCATGCAAATACCAAGTCATTGGCCTGAACCAATGAACCATCACTCCAGTATGTTGTATTGATCTTGATTCTCATTACCTTTTCATCTGTTCTCTCATCGACATATGTATCATAAGATTGGCAGAGAGCCTTTTCCAAGCCGCCGTTCTGATTAACTGTAAACAGTCCCTGAAAAATGAGATTTATAAACTTTACAACATTTTCATCAAGATATGTCTTTGCAGGGTCAACATCGTAAATCTTTGTACCCATATAGATATCTATGACTGCACCATTCTTATCCGGCGCAACTATTTTAGAACAACCTGCAAGTACAAGAATCAGCATTGAAACAGCAAGTAATATCGCGATTTTCCGTTTCATCAAAAGCCTCCGTGGATTTCAACATATATTCAACCGACCATAGCCGATAATTATCTTTGTACATTATATCATTGCATGGGCGTCCTTTTCAATTATTTTTTAATATATATATCATCTTTTAAATATTTAGACAAAAACAGACCAACCAAATTATGTAACTTGCACACATTTGTTTTTTTGTAAAAAAGATATTTTTCGCACAAAATATACATAATATTTATTGAAATATTATATACTTTTGGCATATAATGTACACCATAGAATATAAGGGAAATTTTGGTGTCATGATTGAACTAAAAAAATTATTAGCAGAAAAAATAGCTTGTGTAGTCAAAGAATGCTTTGGCGTCAGTATGCAGACAAGCGATATATTCTCTTCTTTTGAATATCCTCCGGATGATTCAATGGGAGATTTGGCATACCCTTGCTTTAAGTTGAGCCCTGTTTTAAGAAAAGGACCCAATGTCATAGCGCAGACCATTTCGGAAAAATTCGTTTATCCAGAATTAGCAAAAGCCGAGGCATTGGGCGGATATCTGAATTTCTTCATTTCAGATGACTACTATTCAGACAATATAGTGCCTGGAATATTGAAAAAAGGTAAAGACTACGGAAAACTTGATTTGGGCAAAGGCGGAACTGTCGTTTTAGACTACTCCTCTCCAAACATATGTAAGCCTTTCCATGTGGGTCATTTGGGATCTACCGTAATTGGTCATTCAATAAAGAAGCTTCATGAGTTTGTAGGGTATAAATGTGTAGGAGTCAATCACTTAGGCGACTGGGGCACACAATTCGGAAAACAAATACTCGCATACAAAATGTGGGGAGATAAAAAAACTGTTGAAGAAGGCGGAGTCGATGAACTTGTAAAACTCTATGTCAGGTTCCACCAGGAAGCTGAAGACAATCCCGAACTCAATGATCAAGCCCGTTTAGAATTTCACAAACTCGAAACAGGTGACAAAGAAAACACAGAACTTTGGAAATGGTTTGTTGAGTTAACTCTTGCTGAGTGCAACAGAAGCTACTCAAGACTCGGAATTGAATTTGACAGTTATGCGGGCGAGTCTTTCTATACAGACAAAATGCCTGCACAGGTTGAAAAACTCAAGAAGAGCGGTCTTCTCAAGATAGACAATGGAGCATCAATTGTAGATTTGTCTGAATATAACATGCCTCCTTGTTTAATCTTAAAGAGTGACGGATCTACTCTGTATCCGACAAGAGACATAGCGGCAGCAGTTTACAGATATAACACATACAAATTTGACAAGTGCATCTATGTAACAAGTTCACAGCAAAAGTTACATTTCCAGCAATTATTCAAAGTAATTGAACTTATGGGTTATGACTTTGCAGACAAACTGGTTCATGTCTCATACGGAACAATCAGCGTAGATGGAGAAAAACTATCTACCAGAGCCGGAAATGCAGTTCTCATTCGTGATTTGATTGATTCTGCAGTTACAAAAGTCAAAGAGATAATGAAAGAAAAGAGCCCGGATCTTGAAAATCCCGATGAAGTTGCTGAACAAATCGGTGTGGGAGCTGTAGTGTTCTACTATCTCATGAATGATAGAATCAAAGACACAAACTTTGTAATGAGCGAAGCACTGTCTTTTGATGGCAACAGCGGTCCATATGCTCAATATACATACGCAAGAACTTGCCAATTGCTGAACAAAGCAAAAGTCAGCGCCACAGACAAATTGGTTATAAAAGAAAAATCCGAAAGGGATTTGGCAAAAGTATTATCCAAGTTCTCAGAAGCGGTATTAAGTGCTGTCAAAGATTATGAACCTTCAGATGTCACAAGATACATTTTGGATGTATGTACTGCATTCAACAGGTTCTATCACGACTGCCCAATACTTAATGCAGAAGATGAAAATGTGGCTGCAACAAGAGTTGCTTTGACAAAAGCAACAAACACAGTGCTTGGAAACGCACTGCCTCTAATATGCATGAAAACACCAACAAAAATATAGTCAGTTAAGGAGAATAATATGTCAGGTCATAGCAAGTGGAGTAACATTAAACACAAAAAAGAAAAATCAGACGCTGCTAAAGCGAAAGTCTTTACCAAAGTCGGAAAAGAAATCGCAATTGCGGTAAGAGAACACGGACCGGATCCTGTTTCAAATTCCAAACTCAAAGATTTAATTCAAAAAGCAAAATCTTTGAATGTACCTAACGACAACATAGAAAGAATTATAAAGAGAGCTTCAGACAAAGATGCAGCTCAATATGAAGAACATGTTTATGAAGGATATGGTCCATCAGGTGTTGCTGTCATAGTTGAAACAGCTACAGATAGCATAAACAGAACTGCTGGCAATCTGAGACACTATTTTGACAAGTTCGGAGGAAATCTCGGACAAAACGGATGCGTAAGCTTTATGTTCTCATCAAAAGGCGTAATAGACATTTCTGCTGTAGATGAATATGGCGACAAAGTAGTTGACGCAGATAAACTCATGGAAGATGCACTCGAAGCAGGGGCTGAAGACTTTTCTGAAGAAGAGGACAACATCCTTGAGATAACATGTGAGCCTGATGATTTAGATGCAATCAAACAGGACTTGGAAGCAAAAGGTTATACATTTGCTTCAGCTGAAGTTTGTCAGGTACCATCAACATATGTCACATTGACAACTGAAGATGCTATAAACCATATGACATATCTTCTCGATGCACTCGATGATGATGACGATGTGGTAAATGTTTGGCACAACTGGGACGGAAAAGAACTATAATATCTGAGACTAATATAGAAAAGGGATTACTACAATGATTGAAGATACAAAATATACCGTTGGATTCAGGAGTATGTTCCGCGAGTATGACATAAGAGGTCAGGTTGATGAGGAGCAGCTTAATCCGACCAACGTATACAGAATAGTTAAAGCTTACTCAAAATATTTGAGAAAGAGAAACATAACAAGAGCTGTTGTCGGTTATGACAACAGAACTTGCTCACCCTCTTTTGCTGAAGCTTCTATTAAGGCCTTGAGAGAAACAGGCATTGACGTTTATTTTATAGGGCTCACATTGTCCCCTGTAACATATTTTGCACAGTACCATCTGAAATGTGAAGGCGCTGTTATGGTAACTGCAAGCCACAACCCTGACGGTTGGTCAGGATTCAAATTTGCAAATGGTTATTCCAGAACTCTGGAACCGGATGACATCAAAGAAGTATATCATCTTCTCGATACTGAAGATGAAGAACTCCCTCTCGGAAACTATATTGAAATTGATGTAAGAGACGCATATATAGACAATATAGTATCGAGAATCCATATGGGTCCAAAAAAGCTGAGAGTTGTAATTGATTGTGCGAACGGCGGAGCAGGTCTATATGCTTATGAAATATTCCAAAGACTTGGATGCATGACATTCCAGCTCCATTGCGATCCAGATACAAGTTATCCATTCTATTATCCAAACCCCTCTGACTTAAAAGGCAGAGCAAGAATGCGCGAAATGATTCTTCACCCATATATTCATGCAGATTTGGGTATGTCTTTTGATGGCGATGGCGATAGAATAGGCGTCATTGATGAAAAAGGCGATAACATTTGGAGCGATACTTTACTTGCAATCTTAGCTAAAAAGAGATTGGAAAAACAACCGGGAGGCGCTGTTGTATTTGACGTAAAGTGTTCTCAGACATTAATCGATACGATAGTAAAAGCCGGTGGTCAACCTGTTATGTGGAAAACGGGCCACTCATACATTAAAGCAAAACTTCGTGAATCAAATGCACTGTTGGCTGGTGAGCGCAGCGGTCATATATTCATTGGTGGCGATGAGTATTATGGTTTTGATGATGCTTCATTCGTGGCAGCAAAATTACTTGAGTATTTTTCAAACACTGAAGAAACTGTTTCACAGATTATTGGCACATTGCCGCATTACTACACTTCACCTGAAATCAAGGCAACTTGTGCTGATGATGTAAAGTATAAGATAGTTGAAAAAATCACAAATGAACTCAAGAGAGATTATCCCGGAAAAGTTAACGATATAAATGGCGCAAGAGTGTCATTTGAAGATGGATGGGGACTCGTAAGAGCTTCATCAAATCTTCCGGAACTCGTTTTGATATTTGAAGGCAAATCTAAAGAAGATATGCTAAGAATAAGACAAACTATCAAGTCATATACAGATAAATATGATGAAATAGCTAAAAAATGGGATAACGACGTTGAGTGAAATAACCATATAATTATATAAGTGCTCGAAGCAAAATTGATGTGTACCCCCTTTACTGGACAAATCAGCAAAGGGGGTATTGTTTTATGCGTTACAGTTATGAGCTCAAGCAAAATGTGGCATAGAGAGGAATAGACTTTATATTATTTTCAAACCCGAAATTCTTTTGAGATATCTTAACTGCATATGAAGGTTTGTAGCGTTCAACATATACACCTAGACTTTTGGAACGATTATTAATTAAAGAATTCCCAAAGAGATTCCTCCTTCACAACAATTATATCCAAAAAAATGTAAATTTTCGACGGTTATTGACATAATATTGGAGATTGTTTTTACAAAAAATACATTTTTGTGGAGATAAGATGTCTGTACTAGTTATTAATACATGTTTTGAAGTGATTAATGTTATTTTGACTAGAAACACTCCCCCAACTGTACAGGAAGGGGAGTGTTTCTACTAAGTGGAAATCACAATCAAAAATCGTAAACCACTTTCATGATATCCAGGCTCGGACACCCGTGACTTCAGTCGTGGGATGAAAGGCGACAATTTTTGTTTTTTGTATTTGTTTCATGTATTCAGAAATGTCCTTTCTCATGCTTTATACCCCAACAGGAGATATTATATCATGTGGTCGTATTTGACCTACATTTCTTATCGGAAATTTTCTACATTTCTATACTAATATTTACACGGCTAACTCACGACTTAAGTCACAAGCGTGCGCCGCTGGGAAAACTGGTTCAGTTTTCATCAAAATCAAATAAGATTACTCGGAATTAAACAGTTTTCGGCATCGATTGGAAAAGGTGTCGGAAACATACAGATAATTCCGCCAGAGCCACGTTTCAATGTTGTTTTATCAATGACATTGAACTTCCGTATTTCCTTTTTTTCGGGGTTTGCACTCATCTTAATTTCTAAAGGATGTATCATACCGTTTTCCTCAACAAAAATGTCAATTTCATTTGCCTTGTCATCTCTGTAAAAACTCAGAAGTGCACCATCTTTTGAATATGCATAATTCTTGACCAGTTCCATGACCACATAATTTTCATAAAAATGGCCTCCATCAGCGCCTTCTTTGAGTGTTTCGGGAGTGAGCCATCTGGTCAAATATGCGCAAAGTCCGGTATCACAAAAATACAATTTAGGTGTCTTTACAAGGGGTTGAAGTTCATTGTTAGAGTAAGGCTCGAGTAAATGAACAACATCCATATCCTGAAGTATACCGATCCATTTTTTTGCAGTGACTTCAGAAACTCCTGCAGCTTCACCGAGCGTTCTGTAATTGACCAGATTTCCAATCAAAGCTGCGCTAGCGCGAATCAATCTTTTGAAGCCATCAATGTCTGTGATACCTTCAGCATTGACTGCGTCAGCAACTAGGTAATTATCTATGTACGACTGGTAATATGTTTGCGCCATTTCTCCCGTTGCGTCCTGAATATCGGGGTAACCGCCCTTCCAAATGTGATTGAACACTTCCAATACATCATTATCTGGTAGTTCTTTTTTTCTCGTTGAAAGGCTATCCATTGAGAAATCAAGCGGTACTGGATCAAGTATACCCTTTTTCTCTCTGTACGAAAGGCCGTATAATGTGAACTACTCGGCCATTGAATAACCGAGCATCCAGAGCCCGTCAAAGCCGGGATGGAGGTGGGTCCATGCCACCACTACTGCTGCCATAGGCTACGCAGCTACCTTGATTATTGTTGTGTTAGATAAACCTTTTTGATTGAGTGTTCTTATGATTCCTTCTTGTTGGAAATACAAACGCATAA
>JAEEKG010000036.1 GCA_016282315.1 Clostridiales bacterium
TTTCAATGTACCCGTAATCTGATCGGGGTTAGATATTTTGGCAAGTTCCTGCTGATTTGGCTTCATGTTCTCATTTTTTAAAGAAATGATTCCGCTTCTGTCGCAAAAGATTATGTTTTTTGCTCCAGCACTTATAAGGAGTTTTCCTATAGCTGTTCCTGCTGCGCCGCTTCCGCTTATGGCTATTTTTACTTCTTCGAGTTTTTTGCCTGCTATTTTGAGGGCATTAGTCAATGCGGCAAGAACTACGACAGCTGTTCCGTGTTGGTCATCGTGAAATACCGGAATATCGCAAATTTCTTTAAGTCTTCTTTCAATTTCAAAACATCTCGGCGCTGCTATGTCTTCAAGATTTATTCCGCCGAAATTCTTTTGCAAAAGATATACTGTCCTTACTATTTCATCAGGATCTTTAGAATCTATGCACAATGGTACAGCATCAATTCCGGCAAATTGAGAAAAGAGAAGACATTTGCCTTCCATGACAGGCATGCCTGCTGCCGGTCCTATGTCGCCCAGACCCAGAACTGCAGTTCCGTCAGTTATGACGGCTATTTCATTCCATTTTCTTGTGAGTTCATAAGACTTATTTTCATCTTTCTGAATTTCAAGGCAGGGCTGTGCAACTCCCGGTGTATATGCCAGAGACAAATCCTCTCTTGTTTTTACGCTGATACTCGGCACAAATTTCATTTTGCCGCGCCATTGCTTGTGTTTTTCCAGTGATAACTGGCCAATGCTTTTCTTATCCACTTTCCTGCGCCTTTCTTCGTTAAATACTACAATGCAAATTATACCTTTGCACCAGCTTAAATTCAACATCGAATAGTGCATATTGAGCACTTGTCGATATTGACTTGAAGGGCAAAATAGTATACAATTTTTTGAGTAGAGAAATGCAGAAAACACCATGGTATTTTTGCAAAAAATATTCAATGAGGATCTTTTAAAATGGCAGGTATATCCAGAAGATTGGCAAGAGAATGCGCAATGAAGAACATATATGCATACAGTATATCCGAGAGTGATAATCCGGGGGATTTCTTCGAACTCAACTGCGCAGAACATGAACTTGCTTCAGATGATTTTTCTTATGAGCTTTACATGAAGACAATTCTTCATCTCGATGACATAGACAAATTGATCGAAGAAAATTCAACAGGATGGAAAAAGGAGAGAATATCCAAAGTATTGCTTTCCATCATAAGACTCTGCGTCTGCGAGTTTTTATATTTTGATGACATACCTGCGCAGGTTTCAATGAACGAAGCAATTGAACTGTCAAAGAAATATGAGGATGAAGACTCACCGGCATATGTAAACGGTGTAGTCAATGCAATATACAAAGGATTAAAAAAATAATATGTCTGTATTGGGATTTGATACCAGCAATTACACGACATCCGTTGCTGTGTATGGAGAAAATGGTTATACACAAAAACGCAGACTGTTATATGTAGAAAAAGGAGCGCGCGGTCTACGTCAGAACGACGCGCTGTTTTTACACACAAAAAATCTTCCCGAACTCATCCATGAGCTTGACATTAAGGACAAAATAGAGGCAGTAGCCGTAAGTGACAAGCCAAGGGATGAAGAGGGCTCATACATGCCCTGCTTTTTAGCCGGTGTTTCAGCTGCTGAAACGGCAGCTAAAGTATTGAATATGCCATTGTACAGGTTTTCTCATCAGTCAGGCCACATTATGGCTGCTATTGTATCTTGCAGTGACAATATAAACACAAAAGAAGGGTTTTATTGTTATCACCTGTCGGGCGGCACTACGGAGCTGCTGAAAGTCGAAGAAGACAAAGACAGAGGGTTTAAAGTTGAGATAGTAGGCGGGACACTTGACATAAGCGCAGGACAGCTCATAGACAGATCTGGAGTGCTCATGGGGCTGAGTTTTCCATGCGGATCGGAACTGGAAAAACTGGCTGAAAACGGAGTCAGCAAAAAGACCAAAGTATCTGTGACAGGCGGAAAATGCAATTTTTCAGGCGCAGAGAACATGGTCATGAAAATGCTTAAAGAAGATGCTAAATACGAAGACACTGCAAGATTTGTCCTGGACTATTGCAGCCAATCCATTACAGAAACAGTTAATAATGTCTGCGATGAATATGGGCAGAAAGATGTCCTCTATGTAGGAGGCGTCATGAGAAATAAGTACATAAGAGAAAAAATACAGGAAAATACAAAACAGGCTCATTTCGGGGATATAGAGTTGTCATCAGACAACGCAGTCGGAATTGCAGCTCTTGGATATTTTCGCTTGAAAGGAAACAAAGATGGTTGATGAAAGCAAGATAATAACCGTATCACAACTGAATAATTACGTTAAGCTTGCTCTTGAATCAGATCCGAATTTGCTCAGGGTATATGTCCGGGGCGAAATATCCAATCTCAAGACATATGGAGGAACAGGACACCTGTACTTCACTTTAAAGGATGAAAAGGCCCAGGTGAGCGCTGTAATGTTTTCTTCATACGCTTCGCTTTTGAAATTTGTCCCGAAAGACGGAATGAAAGTGATTGCCATAGGAAAAGTGAGCATGTATTCAGAGAGAGGAACATACCAGGTATACCTGAATTCTCTTGAGCCTGATGGCATGGGCGCGCTTGCCATGGCTTATGAGCAGCTCAAAAGAAGACTTGAGTATGAAGGTCTTTTTGATGATTTCAGAAAAAAGGAATTGCCAAAATTCCCTAAGACCATAGGGGTAATTACATCGCCTACGGGGGCAGCTGTACGGGATATAATGAACATATTGGGAAGAAGATGGCCTCTGGCCGAAGTTTACCTGTACCCGGCAATAGTTCAGGGAGACGGCGCTGTTCCGACTTTGATTGACGGCGTGAGATTTTTCAATTCAACAAAAGTTGTTGATGTAATAATCATCGGACGAGGCGGAGGATCACTCGAAGATTTATGGGCATTTAACAGCGAAGACCTTGTGAGAACAATTTCTCACTCATATGTGCCCGTCATATCTGCAGTAGGTCACGAGACAGATTTCACGCTCTGCGATTTTGTCTCAGATGTAAGAGCTCCTACACCGTCGGCAGCAGCCGAACTTGCCACTCCGAGTTATCTTGAAATGCATTCTAACGTATCGTCTTGTGAGTCAAGAATAAGGGCGGCAATTAATAAGAAAATAGAATTTGAAAGACAGAAGGTCGAAAATCTGAGCAAGAAAAGAGTCCTTCAATCACCCGAAGCGTTCATAGACAATAAGAAGACTTCGCTTATGATGGTTGAAAGACAATTGGCTGAACAAATGGATTCTTTGATTACGTCTTCACGCCACGGACTTGATCTTACGGAATCAAAACTGAACGAAAAAATAAATAACAAATTAAATGACAGCAAATTCAGCTTTGACAAACTCGATGGCAAGATAGAAGAAAAAATGGGACTTATCATAGAGAGAAAACAAAAAGATTTGTCATCATTTGCGGGCAAACTGCACGTACTTGATCCGCTTTCGGTTCTGGCAAGGGGCTATTCAGCTGCTTTTGATGAAGACGGAAAGACAATAAAGAAGATAAGCGATGTCAAAAAGGACAGCACTATAAACGTTCGGGTGACTGACGGCAATATTCAGGCAAAAGTGACATCCATTGCGAAAAACGGAGGAAAAAGAAAATGAGCGAAAAGAAGACAACCGAAAAGAAGATGGACTTTGAACAAGCGTTGAAAAGACTTGAAAAGATAGTAGAAGACATGGAGAGCGGAGAGGCAAAGCTTGACGAATCTCTCGCCCTTTTCGAAGAAGGTGTCCAGCTTGTTAAATTCTGCAGAGAAGCACTGGATAAGGCAGAAAAGATAGTAATGATGATTCAGCAAGACAAGAGCGGAAAAACTACAGAAGTTGAATTTACTGCTCCCGGCGAAGAGAAGTGATATGGTCAATATTGAACAATTATTAAATGAGCACAGCGTCATAATTACAGAATCACTTAAAGAATACTTAAAAACTCCGGAAAAAGAAGTTGATGAGATTTTTGATTCCATGCGCTACAGCGCGTTGTCAAACGGCAAGCGAATAAGACCGTTTCTGGTCAATGAGTTTTCCAAATTGTTTAAAGGAAACAGTGAGTCTGCAATTGCTTACGGATGTGCTATAGAACTGATACATGTTTCTTCCTTGATTCACGACGATATGCCTTGTATGGATAATGATGACTACAGGCGAGGGAAATTGTCTAATCACAAAGTGTATGGAGATGCAATAGCACTGCTGAGCGGCGACGCAATGAACATGAAGGCATACGAGATTGCGTCAGGCAATAAGTCAGCTTCATTGGAATCAAGAATAAAAGCCGTATCCGTAATTTCCCGCTTATCCGGCGGAGAAGGGATGCTTGGCGGTCAGCAGATAGATCACGACTGTGAAGACAAAAAAGTTGACTTTGAAACACTGCTCAATATGCATTCAAAAAAGACTGCAGCCCTAATAAAAGCATCTGCTTTGCTCGGATGCTGCTCAGCTGAAATAAACGATGAAGAAGATGAAAGAGCAATTAATGCTGTCAAATATGCTTCTTCAATAGGTCTTGCCTTCCAGATCAAAGATGACATTCTTGACGTTGAAGGCGATGAGAAGTTATTGGGAAAAGCAGTTCATGCTGACGCTAAGATGGAAAAGACAACATTCTTGTCGTTTATGAGCCTGGATGAGGCAAAAGAATACGCAGAAAAAGAAACAAAAAAAGCCGTCGATTGCATAAAGCAATACGAAGGCTCTGAAACATTGATTGAACTTGCCTATTGGCTGTTGAACAGGAATAAGTGAAAAGCTATATGCCCGAACAATCAAAGTCGGGAATAAAGCTCTCGCTTGCGGCACTTCCTTGTTGGATGTAAGCTTTTTCTATTCCGATGGATTCAGCGTATTCCACAAGTTTATCGTATTCATATTTTGTGACTTTTCTGTTTATTTCAGGATAGTTCTTTAGATTATCCGTCGGGGTGAACTGGCTCATTATGCTTATGATGATCTTCTCCCCGAATTCGGTTTTTAAATATTTTAAAACTTGCTTTGATTCTTCCAGGAATCCCGGCAGCAAAAGGTGTCGTACAATGACGCCTTTTTTCATTACCCCGTTTTCGTCTAGTTGTGGTGAGCCTGTTTGGCTGACCATTTCACTCAGCGCTTTTTTTGCTACCATCGGATAGTCCGGACAATTAGAATACTTTTTGGATGTCTCTTCACTCATGTATTTAAAGTCGGTAAGATAAATGTCTACATAATCCTTTAAACTCTTTATTGTAGAGACAGTCTCATATCCGCTTGTGTTCCATACTACGGGCAGATCCATGCCCTTGCTTTTTGCAATATCCAAAGCCTGTTTTATCTGAGTGGTGAAATGGGTAGGCGTTACCATGTTTATGTTGTGTGCGCCCTGACTCTTCAGATTAAAGAAAATATCTGCCAGCTTCTCAACAGAAATGATTTTGCCCACTTTCCCCTGGGATATAGGGTAATTCTGACAATACACGCATCTCATATTGCATCCTGAAAAGAAAATAGTTCCCGAACCATTGGTGTGAGAGATGCATGGTTCTTCCCATTTGTGCAGAGAAGCGCGCGCAACTTTTATTTCATTTCCTTCTTTGCAGTATCCGGTATTAATTGACCTGTCAACATTGCAATTTCGGGGGCATATGTTACAAATTGTACTCATACTTTTTTCTTTGCTTTCTTAATAAACTGTGACAAACAGATTACTACAATCATGATAAAGAACGGGAAA